>JAMLHE010000004.1 GCA_023957315.1 Candidatus Kapaibacterium sp. | reverse complement strand
TCTCATCAACATACTGCCACAATTTTGCCAAATGGGAATCTGCTTTTATATGATAATGGTAATCTTAAATCCCCGCAATATTCGAGAGTAGTTGAGTATGCGATAGACGATATTAGAATGACTGCGACTAAAGTGTGGGAATATCGTTATAGTCCTGATATTTACCAACATTTCATGGGTGGCGTTGAACGTTTACCAAATGGGAATACTTTAATTAATTGGGGAGGAAGTAAAATTACCGAAGTCAAACCTGATAAATCTATAGCATTTGAAATCACATACTATGATGGCTATGTATATAGAGCTTACAAAGTTACTTCGATAGCAAATGCAACTTCGCGGCTTATTAATGTCCCGGGAGAATATAGTTTCAATTCTGAGGGGAATTATACAGGTGTATCGATAATAGTTTCAAACATTTCAAGCAGTAATGAAACATATATCCAAAAGCATGATTATCCGCCGCACACAGGTCATTTCAAGGATTCTACTTTCTCACAGATTTATCCCTATAGATGGGTCTTTTCAAGAAGTAATGTCGCCAATATTTCCGGCAAATTCAAGATTTCGAAAGTGGCTGTCCCGGAAATTGTAAATCCGGCTAAAACAACTATTTATAAAAGGGATAAAGAAACAGTAGGCGAGTTTTATGCACTTAAGACTACTTATAATGCTTCAACCGGAGAGATAATTGGCGATTTCCAGGGTTTCGGGGAGTTTGTTTTAGTATCCAATGCTTTGGATAAACCAATTTTAACTTCTCCAATAAATAGCAGTGATGCCGGCATTAGCGGTAAATTGATTTGGCAACCCGTTCAGGGAGCCCAAAACTATCAGATACAGATTGATACTTTGAATAGTTTTGCTCAACCTATTAGCAATAAAATTATTCTTGAGAATAACTCATCCAATTATGAAAAATTAAACTCGAATAGGAATTATTATTGGCGGGTAAGGGCATTAAATTCAAAAGACACATCCGATTGGTCAACAGTATATACTTTTAAAACCGTCAACATGAATACTGTGCTATTATATCCTAATGATGGTGCCGTTGGTATTACATTGTCAGATTCATTGGCATGGAATGCTCAATCAGAGTTGGATACTTACCACGTTCAAGTTTCTAAATCAGTTGATTTCAAACATCTTGAAATTGACTTATTAACACATTCTAAGCCAAAATTCGCTTTGAAGGATTTGGATTTCAACACTAAATATTTTTGGCGTATTAAAACCAACAATAATGATGTCGAGGGTGAATGGTCGCTTGTCAGGAATTTCACAACTACATTTGAAACACCAAGTTTAGTTTCACCTACCAACAATCGCTTAAATGTCACGATTCCTGTTGAATTTAAATGGTCATCACCGGTTACGGTTGATTCTTATACAATTGAAATTTCCGATACACAGGACTTCAAAAATCTGATTTATTCAAACAGTGATATAAGTTCTAACGCATTCGATGTTGAAGATTTAGAATATGGTTCGGATTATTTTTGGAGAATTAGGGCAAAGAAAGGTGAAATATTTAGTGATTGGACTCAATCTTTCGAGTTTGGTACACAATTAAAGACTCCAAATCTAATCTCTCCATTCGACAATGAGGATGAAGTCCAACTAACATCGAATTTAATATGGGAACTGACTGAACTCAATATTCAATACGCAATTCAAGTATCGAAATATGCTGATTTCTCCATTTTAATAATTGATACACTACTCTTCAGTCAAAATTCGCTCCCAATTAATTCGCTCCAATTGAACCAAACGTATTATTGGAGAGTGAAAACTGTCAATAATGTAAGACAAAGCACATGGTCTGATTCATGGAAATTCACTGTTTCAAGTACATATACTTTAAATGCTCCAAAACTTCTTTATCCTTGGAATTATTTCTATTCAAATATTGAAGGTATATTGATTTGGAGCAATGTTGATTCGGCTCAAAAGTACCGCTTACAAGTTTCGCGAGATAAGGATTTTAATAGTAGCACAATTGACCTATATGTGTCACAAGATACAAGTTATTGGTACTCAGGATTAGAATATGAGCAAGTATATTTTTGGAGGGTGAAATCTCTTAGTGAATCTGATAGTAGCAATTGGTCAAATACTTACCGATTTACATGTAATTCAAAAGTATTCAAACCAACACTTTTTAGACCAACTAACGATATGCTACAGTTGCCTATATCGGGGCGCTTACAATGGTACTGGATTCCCGCAATCGAATCGTACGCAATTCAACTCTCAGAAAATGAGGACTTTGCCAATTTATTGGTTGATTCTACAAATGTAATTAATTCGCGTTATGATTATTCAGACCTCAAGCACAACACTCAATACTTCTGGAGAGTGAGATTCAAACGCGATGGCGAAATAAGCGATTGGTCTAATGTTTGGACATTCAGAACTGTCACCGAAGATTCATTATCTCGACCGAATCCCTTATCACCTGCAGAGTTTGGAGGCATAAATCCACCCGATGGCGTCAAGTTTGTTTGGAATAAAATACCTGAAGCCGACCATTACATAATCTCAATTTCTGATAACAGGGGATTTGATGAAATTATAATCAAATCTGATATGCTAAATGATACTTCCTTCGTTTTTTCAGATTTTGAATACAAAAACTTCTACTACTGGCGCGTTTCGGCTGTCAATTCCAAAACGCAAAGTGCTTGGTCGAGCGTTCGGAGTTTTTATACTTACCTCGAAATTCCGGAGATAGTTTATCCCGTTGACAATTCCGTCGGCATTCCATATGACGGCAAACTTGCGTGGAATCACAATGATACTAATAATTACTTTAGAATTCAAATTTCAAAAAACAGCGAATTCAATGAAACGAACATCGTACTCGAGCTTGACAGTGTCCGCCAATTTAGCCATGATTACGTGCTGGAGCCAAACCAGAGCTATTACATGAGGATTCGTACATATAGTTTCTTCAACCGAAGCGTTTGGAGCGACCCAATAAGCTTTACAACAGGTAATACTACGAACGTTTACGACATTTTGCACAATCACGGTATAGCAGTATTCCCCAATCCGGCAACAGACTTTGTGCAAGTGTTGGCAACGGGAATAAAACTCTACAAAATAGTTGATGTGTTAGGTAACATTGTAATTCAACAAGCGGCGGACTTTAGTGACGAAATACGCATTGACTTATCCGAAATTCCAAATGGAGTCTATTTTGTAATAGTTAATAATAATAAATACCGTTCGATGTTTATCAAACGAGATTAAGAGAATTCATAATAATGCATTTGGAAACAATCGGTATAATTTTAAGCCGATTGTTTTCATTTATGCGCCATATTTACGCAATGATTTGAGCAAAACCTCGAAATCGAGAGGATATTCGGTATCGAAGCGAACTCTTTCGTTTTTAATTGGGTGAGTGAATTCGATTGATTTTGATTGCATAGTGATTCGCTTTATAATCGGCTTTTCGACCACGTCTTTTGGGATATTATACCGCCGTTTAAGCATCGAGAGGTAGAAAGCGTCCGCTTTGCCGTAATGCGGGTCAACCAACAATGGGTGCCCGATTGCCGCTACGTGTGCTCTTAATTGGTGTTGTCGCCCTGTAACGAGGTTGCATTCAAGCAATGTTGCTATCCGATACCGCTCTAAAACTCGTATTTCAGTTAGCGATTCTTTGCCTCTCGCAGAAGGAATGACCCCGCCTTTTCCGGCAGGGTCTGTCAATAATGGAATATCTATAGCTAAATCGTCTTTCATCAGCTTGCCGGAAATAACCGCATGGTAAAGCTTTGTAACTTCACGGTTCTCGAATTGGTCATTAAGTGATTTATGACTTATCGCGGTTCTCGCAAAGACCATAACACCGCCGGTATCGCGGTCTAATCTGTGAACTGTATAAACTTCACCATAAATGCTACCCAAAAAATCCAAAGCATTGGGCAATAATTTGTTGAATCGGTCAGGAATCGAGAGCAATCCAGCCGGTTTGTCAATTACGACAATTTCATCGTCTTCGAATAATATTGTGCTTTCAAGATTCATCGCGATTGCATTATTGCGGCTTCGAGCGTATTGTACATCAGCATTGTAATAGTCATCGGTCCAACGCCGCCCGGAACAGGTGTTATTAGCGACACTTTATCATATACATCATTGAAATCAACATCGCCTGTCAAACGGTAGCCTTTTTCGGTGCCGGGAGCTTCTACTCTGTTCGTGCCGACATCAATAATAACAACACCCTCTTTAATCATATCTCTTTTGATAATTTCAGGTGCTCCTGCGGCGGCAATCAATACATCTGCTTGGCGAGTATAATAGGCTATATCCTGCGCTGCTGTATGACAAATAGTGACAATCGCATTTGCATCTTTGTTTTTTTGGTATAACAAATTTGCAATCGGCTTGCCCACAATATTGCTTCTGCCCAACACTACAGCATGTTTGCCTTTGAGCGATACATTGCTCCGTTTCAATAATTCCATGATTCCGGCAGGGGTGCAGGCTTGCAAGCAAGGAATTCCGGCTACTAATTTACCGACATTTACAGGATGGAATCCGTCAACGTCTTTGTCAGGGTTGATTCTCTTGATGACTTCCATATCGCTAACGTGCTTCGGAAGCGGCATTTGGACAAGTATTCCGTGAATGTCGGGGCGGTTGTTCCACTCATCAATCATTGCTAAAACTTGCTCTTGGCTTGTAGTTTCGGGCAATCGCTCTATTAGCGAATAAAAGCCAAGTTTTTCGCAAGTTTTTGCTTTCATTCCCACGTAAACTTCCGATGCAGGGTCATTGCCTACTATCATCAACGCAAGTCCGGGAATTATTCCTGTGCTTTCTTTAAATGCAGTTGCCTTTGAAAAGATTTCTTCTCTGATGTCTTGGGAAATTTTCTTCCCGTCAATAATTTTTTCCATATTTTAATTTGCTCTAATATAAGACTTTTACAAAATCCAAAATACGATTTTTCGACTTAACTTTGACCGTTTAGAAGAATTTGTTGAAAACTTTTCAACTGAAATCAATATCTTGTACTTGAAAAAATTACTAATCAAAATTAAGTTTCGAGTCAAAATGTCATCTTACGTTCATTTACACAATCACACTCATTATTCATTATTAGATGCTGCTACAACTCCATCTCAGCTAATTGACGCTGCTATTGCAGACGGACAAGAAGCAATCGCATTGACTGACCACGGCAATATGTTTGGCGCAGTCGAATTTTTCAACTATGCCAAAAAAAAATCTATCAAACCGATTATCGGAATGGAAGGCTATATCTCAGTCGGTTCTCGCTTTGAAAGAATCGCAACAAATAAAAACGAAAAAATCCGCAACTATTTTCATATACTCTTGCTCGCCAAAAACCAACAAGGCTACAAAAATTTGATTAAGCTCTCATCGCTGGCATATACCGAAGGTTTTTACTATCGCCCACGAATTGACAAGGAATTGTTAGAAAAGTATCACGAAGGACTGATTTGCACTTCAGCATGTATGGGAAGTATGGTAAACGCTTGGATTTTAGATGGTAATTACGAAAAAGCCTATTCGGAAGCAAAGTATTACAAAGATATGTTCGGAGATGATTTTTATCTCGAAATCCAAAATCACGGGCTTGAAAACGACCCGTTGATTCTGGAAAAAGTTCCTCGTATGGCTCGTGAATTGGATATCAAAATGACTGTCAGCAACGATATTCATTACCTCAAGCCCGAACATGCTATTGCTCATAACGTTTTGCTGAGTATCAAAGATGCAAATCCGGCGAACGGCAAGTTCATGAATATACTTGAACTCCGCTATGGAAAGCCGGAATTTTACTTCAAGTCGTCCGAACAAATGAAACAATTATTCAAGGACTACCCCGATGCAATCGCAAATACAGTCGAAATAGCCGACAAATGCAATTTTGAAATTGATAAAACGCGCGTCTTTCCTGATTTTCCACTACCCAAGGAAACAGAGGCAACAAATTTAGATGATTATTTACGCGAGCTTGTTTATGAAGGTTTAACCAAAAAATACAATTCTGTTACTAATGAAATCCGCCAAAGAGTAGAATACGAGCTGAAAGTAATTATAGATATGGGTTTTTCGGGCTATTTTTTGATCGTGTGGGATTTCATAGTGGCAGCGAATAGACTTGGCGTCCGAGTTGGTCCCGGACGTGGTTCGGTTGTAGGTAGTGTTGTAGCATATGCTTTAGACATTACTCTTGTTGACCCATTGCCATATGATTTGCTTTTTGAAAGATTCCTGAATCCTGAACGCTTCACAATGCCTGATATTGATATTGATTTCAACGATGAAAAGCGCGGGCTGGTGATTGACTACGTAAAGAATAAATACGGCGAAAAAGCCGTTGCTCAAATCGTTACATTCGGAAAATTAACTACTAAAGCCGTTATTACTGATGTGGGGCGCGTTTTAGGTGTTGACCTAAGCACTATTCGGAAAATTACTAAGTTGATACCTGTGAATTTGGGTAAAGTAACACCTCTCGAAAAAGCCCTTGAACTCAAAGAATTACATTGGGTGAAAGATTCCCAAGACCAAAAAATCCAAGATTTGATTGAATATTCATTATTGCTCGAAAACAAAAATCGTCATACAGGGATTCATGCCGCCGGAATCGTTATTACGAAAGGGGAGATTACCGATTATGTACCGGTCTATAAGCCAAAGGAAAGCGACGAAGCCGTTGTAGATATGGCTACTCAGTATAGTATGGGCGAATTGGAAGACGTCGGGCTCTTGAAAATGGACTTCCTCGGGCTCAAAACACTTTCAATTATTGACCATACACTTGATATGATTGAAAAAAATCATGGCATAAGGATAGATTTAGAAAAAATTGATTTTGAAGATAAATCGACATACGACATGATTTCTGAAGGCGATACTACTGCAATTTTCCAATTTGAATCCGACGGTATGCAAGAATATCTCAAACGTCTCAAGCCTCATAATCTGGAAGAACTTACGGCGATGAACGCTTTGTATCGTCCGGGTCCGATGGAAAGCATTCCTTTGTTTATTGACCGAAAACACGGTCGCAAGCCCATTACTCTGCTTCACCCGATAATGGAAAAAGTGCTCAAAACAACATATGGTATCATCGTTTATCAAGAGCAGGTCATGCAGTTGGTGCAAGTCATAGGCGGATTTTCACTGGGTCAAGCCGATATTTTGCGTAGAGCTATGGGCAAGAAAAAAGTCAAAGAAATGGAATCTATGAAACCGGACTTTGTAAAAGGGGCTGCGGAAAAGGGCATTTCTAAATCTACAACTATGGAAATTTGGGATTTGATAAATAAATTTGCTGATTATGGATTCAACAAGTCACATGCCGTAGCTTATTCATATCTCGCTTTCCAAACTGCATGGCTCAAAGCTCATTACAGAGCCGAGTTTTTCGCTGCAAACATGACTTCGAAACTCAATGAACTATCTCAAATTATCAAACTTGTTGACGAAGCCGAAAAATTCGGGATTTCGGTGGTGCCGCCCGACATCAATAAATCTGATTCGGTGTTCGTAGTCTCGGAAAACAAAATATATTTTGCCTTATCTGCACTGAAAAATATCGGAGTCTCCGCAGTACAACATATCGTCGAAAAGAGACAAGAAAAGCCATTTGCATCATTTTTCGATTTTGTAAGGCGAATTGATTCGAAATTTATAAACAAACGCGGACTTGAATCGCTTGTTTGCAGCGGTGCATTTGATTCTGTCGAAAATAACAAACGGCGCGCCCTGTATGATTCTATCGAATTGGCTCTCGAATTTTCCAAACGAGTCAATGATGGCTCGGATGGCGAGGAAAGCTTGTTCGGTGCCGATGTGGTAGAAATTGACGTCGTCGAACCAACGCTTCCCGATGTTGAAGAATGGTCGGAACGCGAAAGGCTCAAACACGAATACGAGGTAATGAATTATTATGTCACCGGTCATCCACTCAATTCATATGAACCATTTATAACAGCTTTTTCGACAAAATTAGAAAATGGTGACGTGAGTAATCCTATCGGTTCGAGTCTGAGTTTTTGTGGTTCGGTGAGTGGCATTCGTCGCAGAAATGATTCGAAAAATAACACATTTGCCTTTGCCGAAGTTGAAAATTTGCAATATAAAGCTGAAATGCAAATATGGAGCAGAACTTATGAAAGTTTTGGGCATTTACTCAATGAAAATAGTGTGCTGGTTTTTCGGGGGAAATTGACTGAAATTGAAGATAAGTATAAAGTAAATGTAGAAGAGATTTATAATTTGCATGATGCAATGAGCCGATATACCAAGGGTTTGAATATCCGAATCTTAGTTGATAAATATGATTTAAGCATAGTTAATGAAATTAAAAATCTATTGACACGTGATTTCGGCACCGATATTAAAATTACATTCAATATCGAGAACAAGGACAAAAGTTTGCGGAAAACTTACGCAGTTTTTGGTTTTCATGCCAAATATGATGTCGAATCTATTATGAAACTTTGCGATTTGGTTGGCAGCAACAATGTCCGTTTTGAATTGAAATAACACTCATTTTTAGTGTTTTTCGTTTGTTTAGAGAAGTTTTGATACAATATTAAAAGGAGTTTGAAAATGAAAAAAATTATATCCTGGGCAATTGCAATTTTCGTTGCATATATATTTGCAAAATTGATTTTCTCTGTTTTGAGTGTTGCATTTGATATTCTTGTGTTTTCTTTCGTAACCATTATCTTTGTTGGATTGTTGGCAGTTTTCGCAATTCCTTTATACATAATTGTCAGAAAACAACTTTTTTCGGGGAAATAACTTGAAAACATTCGCCTCCTTTTGCATTGCAATAGTTTGTATTGCAATCATGATTCCTTCGCAGACAAAAGCACAACAAACATCACAAGATTATACAATTGAATTGGCTCGACTTTTTTCGCAAGACCTTTTTGAAAGTAACGGCGTATTATTCATGGAACCAGTGGTAAAAATGATAAATGCCACTTCTAATTCCAGATTTTTCAGTTCAGCCTATATTCCCAAGAAAGTTGATAAGCCATATTACCGAATTGGTGTCCAATCCATGCTCGGATTTGTAACGGATGATTTGCGTTCGTTCACACCTGTTATGCCGTCAAAAGAGTATGATTTTAATGATTTGGGCGAGTTCATTGGTTTCAATATTTTAACCGGCGAAATTACGCGACTTGATACAGCCAAATTGATTCATTATATTTTCCTGAATATGATGCATGACGGTGTCCACGGCAAAAACAAGGGATTAATCCAAACACCAAACTCCGCTTCGACTGCTATGGGTACCGGCGATACTAAATTTATTTTGCCACATGAGAGTTTGGATTCGCTTTTCAAGGCACATCCCTTGTATAATTTCCCACAAATGCCGCAATTCCTGAAGGATACGATAAATTCTGCAATTTATCAGTTTCCGACTGAATTTACGCTCTACGGCGGCAATGATTTGTCTGCTATTTTTGCGGCTGTCCCTCAGATTGAAATTGGTTCGCTTTATGGCACGGAATTGTTGATTCGGCTTATTCCTCCTGTTGACCTTGGCGAAACAGTCGGTAAATTTGCTTTTTGGGGACTTGGCTTGAAACATAGTATTTCGCAATATTTGCATGATAATCACAGCACTTTGGCTAATTTTGACGAACCTGTCAATCCCTATGACATAGCTGTGCAAGTGGTTTATCAGGGAACTTCTCTTAAAAATACAGTCGGAATTACCAAAGCTGATTTGGAAGCTAACGCAACAATTTACAATGCTAATTTGCACGGTAGCTATAATTTGGGCGGAGGTTTTGAAGCTTATACCGGAGTGGGTTTCGAGCAAATCACAATCAATTCGACGTATAAATACTTTTTGCCTGTCGAAATTCAGTGGCAACTCGGGCTGCTCGAGCAAGGTAAAAGCGAGCCTACTCCTGGTTATCCGGGTGACCAAAATCCACAAAGTACCGATTTGACCTTTACTGACACAAATATTAAGTGGACGATAGGGATGACGGCAAAATTTGGTAATATCAGGACAATTTTGGATTATAGTTTGAGCAAATTTAATGTCCTTAGTTTCGGGTTAGTTTACGAATTATAAGGGATTCCTTTTTTGAAACGCTACTTCATAATTGCCGGTGACCCTTCAGGGGATTCACACGGTGCCTTGCTAATTCGCGAAATTCGTAAAATCGAACCCCAAAGCCGCTTTTATGGCATCGGTGGTTCGGCGATGCTCGCCGAAGGATTCGATTCCATCATACCTCAGAGCAGCGTGTCAGTTGTCGGATTCTGGGAAGTCCTGAAAAAATATTCATTCTTCAAAAATTTGCTCAATCGCTGCCAAGCAATTTTACTCAACGACAAACCCGATGCCTTCATTCCAATTGATTACCCGGGTTTCAATATCCGAATGGCAAAATACGCCAAATCAATAAATATTCCCGTAATTTATTACATCGCTCCGCAACTTTGGGCTTGGGGTAAAGACAGAGCAAAACAACTCGTTGGCAACGTTGACAAACTCCTTACAGTTTTTCCCTTCGAGACCGAATTTTTTGCGCGATTTGGCATTAATACCGATTTCGTAGGTCATCCATTGCTTGATAATCCCGATTTTGAGAATATTTCTCAGCTCGAAAGGGAAAATAAATTGGCTTTTTTTCCGGGAAGTCGGGAGCAAGAAGTGGTCAAACATTTGAATCTTTTCACGAAAATTTTACAAGAAACAGGTATTCAAAATGAATTTCCGATTTCAGTCGCAAAAGCTAAAAATGTCCCGAATACTGTTTATGATTCATTTGCTTCTCAATTTAAAAACATTAATTTCGAAAGTGATTCTGCAAATTTACTCAGAACCGCAAAAGCGGGTTTCATCAAAACCGGGACTTCAAATTTAGAGGCTTGCTTGGCTGAACTGCCTTTTGCGATGTACTACAAAACTTCAATTCTTTCGTATGTTATTGCCAAAAATCTTGTAAATTTGGAGCATATTTCAATAGTAAATATTTTGACCAAACGCAATACAATCCGAGAATTTGTCCAAAATGATATCGAACCCAAAACCGTCGCCAAGCACCTCCGGCAATTGATGACTGATGATGCTGCACGCAACGCAATGATTGATGAATTTAGAGAAATCAGAACCTATCTCGGCGGTCCGGGCGCATCGAATCGTGCAGCAAAAATCATAAGCGAATTCAAATGACAGAATTGAAAATCAAACATAGAATTTTCATAAAACTCGTCAATTTGCTGAGCAATACTTGGCGATTTCATGTTAATTACAACATGCCCACAAAGCCGGCAATAATCCTTTTTTGGCATGGATTAATGCTGCCCGGTTGGAAATTCTACGAGCGCCGCGATGCAAATGCACTCGTCAGCACCAGCAAAGACGGGGAAATACTGACAAATTTGCTCCAAAAATGGGATTACAATATACTTCGTGGTTCGTCCTCGCGGCAGGGAAAGGAAGCCCTTGAGCAAATGATTGAAATCGCTCCCAAAGGCTTTCTGCTCATCACACCCGACGGTCCCAGAGGTCCTTCGCAAGAGATGAAAGCGGGTGCTGTCGTGACTTCCGTCAAATCGCAAGTGCCGATTTATCTATGCGGAATCAAAATTGCCAAGAAAATTACATTCAAAAAAAGTTGGGACAAATTTGAACTGCCCATGCCATTCAGCAAAATTGAACTCACTTTCGATGGTCCACATTTGTTTCCACAATCATCAAGCCGTGAAGAAATTTCATCTTTTATTCAGGATTTAAACTCAAAATTGTTATATTTACTGAAGTGATATTTTGTAAATTTTGTTTTAGATTGTTTGAAAAATGATATGATTAAAACTTTAGCTTCAAAAATATATGGAATGGTTGTCGGCTCGATTAACAAAAAGCACGATGAAAACGAGCCGATTTATCAATGCAAAGTCCCGGTTATCAGCGTCGGTAATTTGACCGTCGGCGGCACCGGGAAGACTCCCTTTGTTCAGATGTTGACTAAATTTTTCCTAAGCAAAAATCTCAAAGTGGGAATCATTGGCAGAGGCTATAAAAAGGATTTGAAAGGCGAAGTCATCGTCGGCGACGGCGAAAGCATTCTCGCAACGGCTGATGAAGGTGGCGACGAAATGCTTTTGTTGGCACAAACGCTCAAAGTTCCGGTAATCGCCCATGAGAAAAAATATCTTGCTGCGAAAAGTATGGAAGAAAAATTTGACGTTGATTTGATTATTGTTGATGATGGTTTCCAACATCGTAATTTGCATCGCGATATTGATATTTTGTTGCTCGATAGGGAAACGGTCGAAAATCCCGAATTAATCCCCAAAGGGAAATTGCGTGAGCCATTGGATTCGATTGAACGCGCCGATGTTATTTGTCTCGCCGGAATTACGGATTTGGACGAGGAAATAATGAAATTTATCAATCCCGAAAAAATAATTATTAAAGTTAAGCCAATAAATGCTAATCCCTACGAACTTGGGAATAAAGTTCCTCTTAAATTTTCAAAAATCAAGGAAATCCAGGAATTGCTTCTTCCATTTGCCGGTATCGCCAAACCAGACCGATTCTTCAATATGTTAGAAGGCATGAACTACAAATTTACGAGCACTAAAGAATTTTCTGACCATCATAAATATAGTGAGTCAGATATTCAAAAATTAATTTCACTCGCTACAAAATCAGGTACAAAATTTTTGGCTACGACTGAAAAAGATGCAACTAAGTTAAGCGAATTCAAAGATTTATTAGATTCTGCAAACATCACTTGCTATGTATTTCCAATTGCGCTCACAATTTGGGACGGCAAGAATCCTTTTTTCAAATTATTAAACTCAGTCATCAAGGTCAAAAAATGAGAAAATTTTTGTTTTTCGCTTTGCTCATAGTCATTTGTGTGGCATGTGCACCGAAAGAAAAGCCACTAATCATAGCACTTTCCAAGGGTGCAGGCTCGGAAAATTACGAGAAATATGAAAAATGGCTCAAAAGCTACAATCCAAATATCGAGTGTATCGATTTATTTTTTATCGATAGAGACGAAGCCCTGAAAGTTCTTGAAATGGCTGATGGCGTTGTCCTGACCGGTGGTCCCGATGTTCACCCATTCCATTATGGCAAAGATTTCGATACTTCACGCTGTGAAATTGACTTAGTTCGCGACACTCTCGAATTTGAAATTATTCGTATTGCTCGAAGCAAAGGCATCCCAATGCTCGCTGTATGCCGAGGAGCCCAAATAATTAATGTAGCCTTTGGTGGAAGCTTGATTGTAGATATACCCGAAGATACAGATTCAGAAGTGATTCACCAAGTTGAAGAGGGAGATGCGATGCATGAAATTTTTATAGAAGATAGCTATCTTTCAAAAATTTCCGGCGTCAGGAAAGCGAATGTAAATAGCAATCATCATCAAGCGGTTGATGCTCTCGCTTCCGGATTAAAAGCCACGGCTCGAACTGCGGACGGACTTGTTGAAGCATTCGAATACTCGGACCAAAAATCAAATTTTATGATTGCTGTTCAGTGGCATCCTGAGAGAATGGATAGTTCAGACACTTTATCTGCGAGCATTGCGAAAGAATTTTTGCATCATTCCGAAAAATTCAGACAAGCGAAATCGCTTACAAAGTAAATTCCAAAGTTACGAATACTCGGCTTTCAGCATTGCCACTTATTTCATCATAAGCCGAACTGACCGTTTTTACGTAATTTTTTGATGTGTCCGCATATCTCAAACGCAAGGTCACTTGCTTGATTGGCTTAAGATTTACATAAATGAAGCTCCTGTTGCCCTGCCCAAACAGAGCCGGAGAATTCGAATAGCCGGGCATAACCGACTCGTATTGCCAAATTGATGAATTATACGAATCTGTATCAAATAATGAAATTCTACCGCCAAAAGTTAAATAATCCGTTGCTTCAGTTTTGATTTCAAAAAATGCTCCCACGCCGCTTTCATTCGGGATTTTGCTTTCATACTCGAGATAAACATATTCAACTCTGCACCTGAACATCAATCGCGGGTTTGGCTTGTATGCCCAATCAGCCCTCAACTGATATTTATTTTTTTGCCCTAAGTGCCTCAAATCCTCTGAATCAGTCACTGCGGATGTGATTTCCTTGTGTCGCCCTTTGAAAGTTACCAGAATTCGTTCCAGCCCCGAATACTGCACTTCCAACATCTTGTCCGTACCTTTGATAGTGCCCGGGATAGTATATGTTCTGCCATGACTTCGGAATAAGTCAATATATGTGTTCAAAACGACTGAATTTGAGGCTCTGATACGCGACCCGAAATATAAACCACTTTCGTTTGCAGGGCTATAAAATTCTCCGAAATTATTGCCGTAAGGACTTCGGAAATTTTTATCATAATTTCTATAATGCATAGCGAATTCAATATCTTTCAACTTGTAAATCGCTGCTAATTTTGCTCCGAGATTTTGTTTGGCATCGAAACCAAATTCCCCACCCAACATGAAATCATAATACCTATAAAATGAATAGACTGAACCCAACAAACCTTCCTTACCGTTAAATGTTGAAATTGACTGTGAATCAATCGGTTTGGAAAATTCCACATACATACTGTTAAATCCCAAAGTGAAATTCGTTCGGACGATTTCGAGATTCATTCCGCCAATTTCTTCTACCACAGCATTTTGCTTCGCAATTTCATTATCGGTGCGATATAATCCGCTGATATAAATTGATGTAATTTCGCCACTTTCTTCGTCCAAACTACCTGCAAGATTTTTGTATGAATAAAAGGCTCTGACATTCAAATTTGTATTTTTGCCAAGGAAAATATTTGAAGTGCCGCCCCAACCTCTGAAATTGCCATATTGAAGTGATGAGCGCCACGGATTGAAGCCATTGCCACGTTGTAATGCTGCATCAATAGCGTCCCATGATTTATTTTGGCTGAATGGTGCCCAAGTTAGCAAACCCATCCCGCTATTAAAGCTGAAATCGCCGATTATTAATCGTGCATTTCGGGCATGCATGCCTAAATGGAAACTTGTGAAACTTTCAGAATAAATTTCTCCGGGCTCTTTTTTGACTAAAACACCTCCGTAGAAGTCGGCAATTTCAGTTTCTTGGCTCAATAAAAGTCTATTATATAAATCATACGATGGTCCCGCATAAATCTCTTCAGCAATTCCTCTCGTTTCCTGTAATCTCTCTCTGAATCTACTTCTAAACTGAACATTTCTGCCTTTTGATTTCCCGCGAATATATGTCGTCTCTTTCAGAATCAATTCGATTTCATGAGGAATTTCGAGCATTTTGCAAATTTCCTCGATTGATATTTCAGGATTTTTAACAACAATTGTAATTATGTTATCAGCCATCATCAAATCAATACCGGGAATTCGGGACAAATCAGCATTAGTCACATTTCGGAGATTCATTTTGTTTTCGCGAAGATATTCGAGCATGGTTAAATCAGGATTTTCATTGGTTTCGATTGCGATTTCCTCGAAATATTTCCCCTCATCGTATTCTTGTGCTTTTATGTAGAATGTGGATATTAAGCACAGCATCAGACAAATCACGCAATATTTGAATATGATTTTCATGCTGCCGTCAATAAGTCAGTGACATTCCTATCATTGGCGATATGCCCAAAATGCTGTTGTATTGGGTCAATAACACAAAATCTATCGAGTAAATATCTTTTATCAAAATTCCGGCTTCAACGAATGAGGGAGAGTTCCTCCATGCAATTCTCAAATCTGCAAATTCAAAGACCGAATATTTAAAAGCTAAAGCTATTGCGGATTTGTGAGTAATATCAATTATCGCGTCTGCGTCTATTTGGGCGTCCTCCATAATTTGGTACGAAACTCCAATCACAGCCGTTTGCCAAATATAAAGCGAGTCGCTCCCATAAGATGATTTGAGCAAATTCCGCAAGTAAAATCCGGCATCCAAATCGTCGGTGATTGATAATTTGCTCCCGATATGTACTGAAAATACTGATTGCGACGAGAATCTGTCAATATTGATTGTGCTGTAATCTGCTGCAACGCCAACGAGAATTTTATCGGATAATTTAGTGCTGTAGCCTAATTCGGCGGAATATTCGTTGTATAAATTATTGCCGATGTAGAAAAAACTTGAATTGATAAAATGATTCTCCGACAGTCCGAACTGAAAATTGATTTCTGCAGGTGTAAGCTCTTTGATGCCGAATCTATACGGTGAAATTCTTAAATCCGAGTTGAAGAATTTGTCGGATAATTCATTCGCAGGATTCTTTGAATATTTGAATAATGATGCTTTAGCAGTTGCCGATGGAATTGGGTCCAAAATATATTTACCGAAAATCTGTGAAAGTAAGATTTCCGGAGTCAGCAAAAACATAACAAGGACAATTTTGAAAATTTGGCACGGATTCATGAATGATTTTCCGACAAATCTAAACTATTAGTCAATTATTTCGTTTTAGTTTTAGTACTTTGTGTGAAATTACTTATTTTTAGTAAAATAATCAAGAACAAAATTGGAAATATCATGAATTATTTGAAAATACTTGTTGTTTTTGTGCTAGCCACCTTTGCCATCAAAGCTCAAGAAATTGATGCTACTGTTTCGGTAAATATGGAGGTCATTCCTGAAGAATATCGGACAAATATAATGTCATTGCAAGGCGATGTCGAAACATATCTTAACAACCAAAGATTTACGAGCATTGAATGGGAGGGACCGAAAATCCCGATTGAAGTGAATATTGCAGTAACCGGCGGTATGCAAAACAAATATGCAGCACAGTTGTTCATCGCATCTAAACGCTATATTTACGGGCAAGAAGGCGGTATGTCGGTCGCTTTGAAATTGATTGACCGAACTTGGGTTTTTGAATATAATCGTGGAGCTATGCTTTCCTACAATCCTTCGCGATATAATGAATTTACTTCTTTGCTCGATTTTTACATGCTTTTAATCATCGGATTTGACCTTGATACATACGAAACACTCAGCGGAAGCCGTGTGTATGAAGCAGCACGTATGATTGTTACGATGGGTGCAGCTTTTGGTGCCGATGGTTGGCAAACTACTGCAACTCCGGGCGAATTTACTCGCTATACGCTGATTTCGGAATTGACCGATATGAAATTCGAGCCATTGCGTAAATTAGTCTTCAGCTATTACTATGACGGATTAGACGTTATGGCAGAAGACCGAGAACAAGGACTTTCGAATTTAGCGTTTGTAATCCAAGAGATGGCAGATTTCAAAGACAAAAAACTCTCAAGTCCTTCTGTGTTGATTCAAGCTTTTTTCGATGCGAAGGCGCCGGAATTAGCTGATATGTTCAAAGGCTACAAAAAACACCCGGGCGTTTTCCGTGATTTGATGTATTTGGACCCTTCAAATTCGCAAATTTACGACGAAGCTCAACAGGGTAGATAATTATTTGACTATATCCCAATAATCTATAGAAAGCATTGGCATTGGTTTGCCGTTGTTTTGAAGCAAGAAATCTAATGTAGAGATTTCTTGCTTTGTTTTTTCAACGTTGATTCCAACCATGTTTGAAATAAAGGGGATTAGGTCGAACATTTTAGGAGTCGGGAATTCATCAATTGTGTATCTTTCGCCTTTTTTTATTCCGGCTTTTTCCTTAGCTAATTGAATTGCATCGTCCAAACCGCCGATTTTGTCCACCAAACCATTTTTCTTAGCATCAGCTCCTGTCCAAATTCTCCCTTGAGCGACTACTTCGACATTATCTTTTGGCATCTCCCTTCCTTCAGCCACAAGAGTGATAAACTTGTCATACAATGCCATGATTTCTATTGTACGTTGGTCTAATTCATCAGTAGTTAAATTCCGTATCGGCAATCCAATTGGGATAATCGGCAAGGTATATGATTGTCCCATATCGGAATATTTACCTCTTTTTATCATATCGTAACCTATGCCGAGTGTATCTTGCAAGCCTTTGTCGTAAACCCATGCTCCAATTACGCCAATCGAACCGGTAACAGTAAATGGCGAAGCCACAATTTCATCTGCATTCATCGAAAGCCAATAACCACCGGAAGCTGCTACCATCCCTTGTGTAACTATTACAGGCTTTACATCTTTTTCAAATGCAAAAAATGATGCCCATATAGAGTGGTCAAATCTTACATTTTTTACATTGACAATTTTAACTTTGTCTTTTCTTTCACTGAGTAATTTTGAAATATAATCTGAAGCCAAAGCATCACCGCCCGGAGAATCCACTCTTAAAATCAATGCCGAATATGAGGATTTCTCTAATATCCATTTGATTGTTTCGGCTGCTTCTCGTGCTTTGATTCCTTCGTCCATATCGCAAACACCGGTCAGATAATAAATCGCGATTTTTTTCTTGGGTGCACCCCATTGGTCGTCTATAGGTTCTTCGAGATATTGTCTGTATCCGATTGGAACTACTCCGGCAATTCGATAATCTCTTGATGTTTTCTTTTGCATATCCATCCAACGCCCCATTTCGTCTGCCAATTTTTCTGCAATTGCATCACTCGGGAAATATCCGATTTTCGAGTCAACAATCCTGTCAAAATCGCTCTGGCTAATTCTTCGGGAATTACAGATTTCTAAACGTGTAGTTTCGTACCACGAATCTACTAAAGCTTGGCGTTGTTCACGTTCACCTTCGGACATTTCAGTCCGTGTGTAGTCTTCGAAAGCCGATTTGTATTTGAAAAATCTCAATTCTTCAAATCCTACTCCCAAATTATCAAACATACGCTTATAATAGCTCCTGCCAGAAGCATATCCCTTAATACTGACGTATCCCATTTCATCAATGATGATTTTATCCGCTACTGATGCCAAGTGATACAAATCAATCGAGGCTCTGTCAATATATGCTACAATTGTTTTGCCCGAATTTTTAAATTCGAGTAATTTGTTTCTAATTTCCCAAATCATGGATTTATTTGCTGAAAAATTAGTCAAATTGACCACCATGCCTTTGATATACTTATCTTTTATTGATTCATCAATAAGGTATATCAAATCAATTAATGTCATCGAATCATCAAACCAACGATTTCGTTGATATTTAATCGTACCTGACAAATCCAATGCTACAAACATATCTTCCGACAAAACATCATCTGTAAATGTCCTATCATTTCCAAACATTCTTAATCCAATCGCAGATTGTGCGAACCCGTCCGACGAATTTGAAACCTGATTATAACCCATGCCATATCTGCCAAAACTGACATCTACACCCAATGAATAAACTTCATCGCTGAAATATCGCCCATTGGCTCTGATTCCCAGTGCAAATTCCCATGACAAGCCACCGCTGTAGTTCAATTCGACAAATTTTTATCGTCGAATAATGACATCCATAAAAATGTCATCGGGTAGTCGGTAAATGGGCGTTGCGATTTCTGCAACTGTTTCAGCATGGGAATTCATCAACGAGAAGCCATGATTGAACGCCAAGGATAAATTTCCGTTTGGACGAATTAACATCCCAACTTGCATCATGTCACCGAAACCGTATTTACTGCCATGATTATTTGTCCAACCGTATGACAAGCCCATCCCAAAGGTTTTGCTGCCAAAGCTTTGCGAGATGCGGTAATCATAAGCCGGTTTTCCGTCGTAAAAACGCGACATTACACCAAATCCTGTTCCACCAAGTCCGGTGAACAAGCCCCAGCGTTTGAACCCAATTATATTTTCTTGGCTTGAAATTATCCCCAACATGTCTAAGCTACTTCGATTGTAGTTCAATATTGCCGGATTATCGAATCCATATAAACCAAATTTGAAAGCTCCCGATGATGCTTGCATAAAATCGCGCATTTCGTAATAAGTGGTGAAGCTCTTTTGTGAAAATGAATTGTAGGTAGAAAGCAGTACCAGTCCTGTGATGAGAAGTATTATTCGTTTCATAAATTTAACCTTGACTCTAATAGTGTATATTTTTAAAAATAATCTTTTCTATTTTATTAATAATACTTTACAATATTACGAAAGATTCTTGGTTTATTAAATTAAAAAATTAGAATATGAATACAAAAAATCAAAAAATTACAAATGAGATTTTAGTGGAAGTGGTAACCGAATACATATCACCTGATAGGGTGCAAGGTGATTCGCGGAATTTCTTTGCATATACTGTTACTTTGACTAATTTGGGGAAAAAGCAAGTGCAATTATTATCTCGTCATTGGATAATAATTAATGCTGACGGCAATCGCGATGAAGTCAGAGGCGATGGAGTTGTTGGGTTTACCCCGAAATTATTCCCCGGGCAAACATTTACTTACACAAGCAATTGCCCGATGGATACAGAGTGGGGCACTATGGAAGGCGAATATACTTTCATCACAGACGAAGGCGTCTTTTTTCAGGTAGAAATTCCCCGATTTTACTTAGTAATTCCCGCATTATTAAGCAATCAATAAATAAGCTAACTTTTCAATTTGAATAAGGAAATCTCTTCAGAAAGTTCGTGCATTGATTGAACTAACTGATTTGTAGCCTTTTGAAATTCAGTCAATGAATTTTTAGTTTGGTCAATTGTGATATTCAACTGTTTCATAGCTTGATTAATTTGGTTTGCTGCCGAATTTTGGTTCTTCATCCCCGAATTAACCACCCTGAACTCAGGTTCCATCTCTTGCACTTCGTCAATTATAGAACTAAGATGGCGGCTTATGTCAATCACTTCTGTAATTGTCAAATTCACATTGTCGGTAAATTTTGTAATTTCGCCTATTCCGGTTTTGACAGAATTTTGCATTTCCTTGACCATATAAGCAATATCTTTAGCTGCAATTTTGGTCAGGTCAGACAATCTGCTTATTTCTCTCGCAACAATCGAAAAGCCTTTGCCGTATTCACCGGCTCGTTCTGCTTCGATAGCTGCATTGAGTGCAAGCAATCCCGTTTGGTCGGAAATTTTGTTTATAGTTGTGACGATTCCCGAGATTTTCTTTGCTTTGTCTTCCACTATCGAAAATTTATCATAAAATAGCTTTGTCGAGTTCACAAATCCCGAAACATGTCTCTCCATTTCGTCGAGTTTTACTTTACCGTCTTGAGTGTTTTGAACTGAAGCTTGTATTCTGCTGCTAATTGCATCCATCGTTTTGACAAGTTTATTCGATATAGATGCAATCTCAGTGCTTGACGCCGTTACTTCATGCGATGAAGCAGCTTGCTCGGTAGCACTTGTTTCCAAATCTCTTGCCGAAGCATTGATTTCATTGACTGCACTTCGGACTTCGAGCGATGATTGTTGCACCTTTCCAATCAGCGAACTGAGATTGGATGTCATAATCAATGCTGTCCGAACTAAGCGTACGACTTCGTTTTTGGAGTTCAGAAATGAATCATTATTTGTCATTATCCCTTTCTTTTCGTACTCGCTTCTCATATTTTCAATCAATGATTGAGCTTCTTGGAAATCTCCGGCTGCAAGAAATTCCCCAAGCTCAACAGCTTTTGATATAGGCTTTGAAATATTTTTTGAGATTAGAATAATGATAATGAATAGGATAATAAATCCGGCTAATCCGATTAGCAAAATCAAAATGCTCCGAGAGTTTACTTCTTCCATAATTTCATCCCGAGGAAAAAACAAACCAAGAGCCCATCCACTTGTTGGCAATGGAGCATAGTAAAGAAAGCCGTCTGTTTGGGCAAAGGGGCTGTAATATTCCAAAAATTCCGCTGTGCCGCCTGTCATTTTTTTACCGACCATATTCAAACCCGGATTGTTTGTCCTCTCTGCCATATGAGATATAGATGTGTCACGCTCGTAATTTGCGAAAGGGTGTGCAATGATTTTGCCTGTTTTTGAAATTAAAAAAGCGTAACCTGATTTGTAAACATTGATTGTCGAAACATAATCTTTCAGTGCTTCCAAAGCGATATCGCATGTAACAACACCCGAAAAGCGTTCGTATTCGCCAATCTTTTTAAATATCGGCAATGAATATGTTGACATGAAAATGTCTCCACCGCCCTCATCAAAGTAGGGTTCGCTCCATAAAGGGACACCTTTATCTTTCGGAATTTTGTACCAATCCCAAATCAAATAGTTGTACGATGTATCGGAAAGGTCGCCATAAAGCACATTCTCGGCGTTTCTGTAGTAATATGGAGCAAAATATTTAAGCGAAGTATCAACCAAATAGGGTTCGAGCGAAATTGTCGAGCCATAAATTTCATCATTTGATTCGACTACTGAACGCAAAAAATCACATATTGCAGCTGAATCTAACTTTTGCGATGAGATGAATACGGCTGAGGTTTGGGCAATCTTCTCTACATTTTTAAGGTTTATATCTATTTCGGTCAATGTTTTGTTAGTTATCAATTCTGCCTTTTCGCGAACTGACGAAATAGCTGAATCTCGCGATAGGAAGTAGTTTGCTCCGAATATGATGAAAAAAATCACAGACAAAGCTGATAGGATAAAGAATGATGTTTTGTATGCAATACTTCGTTTTTCGAGCATTTCTATTTCAGATTTATTTTAATCAAAAAATTGTCAATTACAAATAAACTACGATTTATCCAATAAACAATATAAAGATGTTATTAGCAATATATTTTAGCGGTTGGACTCTATTTTCTTATTTTTGCATTGTTATAAAATGAAAAATAATTTGAAAGATAATACAAATACTCAGAAGAAAACGGGTTCATTCAGTAATTTGCTCCGAATCGCAAAGTACGTAATCCCCTTTAAGTGGCTGATGGTGCTGCAAATTGTACTGAACACAATCTTCTCGTTTCTAAATACTGTCTCGGTAACTTTGATACTGCCGATTCTCGAAGTGATTTTTTCGGATGGGAAAGTCAAAACCGAGACTGCTGAAAGCACTAATCCATTGAATAATATCACTGACTCATTTTTTGATTTCATGTACAGCCTGATTGGGCTGCGAGATGACAGCGGGGATGTACTCTATAAAATTAGTGCTTTGATAATCGTTGTATTTGCTCTGAAAAATATTTTCAAGTATGTGGCAGGAATTGTCTCAACCAAGTTGGAAGAAGGTATAATCAAATCCATTCGCGATAAAGTCTTTGCCAAGTTGACGGATTTATCGGTTGACTTTTTTTCCATCAATCGACAAGGCAATCTAATCTCCATACTCACAAACGATGTTCAGGTAATCAATTCTTCAACCCTAAATTCCATTACAGTTTTTCTCCGTGAAATTATCCAAGTTTTGCTGTTCATGTTGTTACTGCTGTCTATTTCGCCAATACTTACGCTAATTGCCTTCAGTACGAGTATTATCAGCTTTTTCTTAGTCAGAGGAGCAATGAAGTTTCTCCGTCGTTACGCTGGCAGAATGCAAGCAGCAATGGGCGAATACACTTCGACTTTATCGGAAACCATTACCGGAATTCGCGTTATCAAAGCCTACAATGCCGAAGATACCGCAAATGAAAAATTCACTACAGAAACCGGAAAGTATGTACAGTCATCAGTCAAACACCGCAAAATTATCGAATTGATACCAACTTCGAATGAATTTTTCGCTATTCTTGCTTTGTGTGTTGTGCTATTCGTAGGTGGTGGCGAAGTGTTAAACGGGCAAATGGAACCCGAGAAATTGATGCTCTTTTTATTCGCTTTGTTTTCAATTATGTCGCCCGTTGCCACTATTGTGAACTCAATTTCGAGATTCCAACATGGTCTGGTTGCCGCAGAAAGAGTATTCAGCGTGCTTGATTATGAGCCAAAAGTGATGCCCGGAACTGAGAAAATAAGCGATTTCAATGCTCAAATCGAAATAAAAGACCTTGTATTTTCATACGATAATTCACCTGTGATTGATGGCGTATCATTGGTGCTTCCAAAGTCTCGGAAAATAGCTTTTGTCGGTTCGAGCGGAAGCGGCAAATCAACGATGCTGGATTTGGTAATCAGATTCTATGACCCAAACAGTGGCAAGATTGAAATTGACGGGCAGGACATCAAAATGCTCGATACCAAATCTTATCGCTCCCTATTTGGCATTGTAGGGCAGGAAAACATGCTTTTCAACGATACTATCCGAAACAATATCAAATATGGATTCAAATCAGCAACTGAAGAGCAAATAATCAGTGCAGCTAAAAAATCCAACGCCTATGATTTCATTATGAATACAAAAAATGGCTTCGATACTGTTGTGGGCGACCGAGGAGTTACGCTATCAGGTGGCGAAAGGCAACGCATTGCTATTGCACGGGCGCTAATTCGCGGACCTCAGATACTAATTTTCGATGAAGCAACTTCAGCTCTCGATGCCGAATCCGAAAAAATTGTCCAAGCTGCAATCAACAAATCGCTTGCCGACAAAACTGCAATAATCGTAGCTCACCGATTGGCTACAATTATTGATTGCGATATGATTTACGTGTTCGACAAAGGCAAAATCGCTGAAAGTGGAACTCATAAGGAGCTTATTGCACATTCAGGTGTTTATAAAATGCTGTATGACTTGCAATTTTCCCAAGCGACGCTAAATGTATGATTTCCAGAATTTTTCTACTTCTGCGAGCAAGGGGTCAATAGTTTCTAACTGAATTTTATGCGGTGGAGCCCAATCTATCCATTCAAAATGGCTGTGCTCGGTCAACTTGATATCCGGCGTATGGTCAATCAGCCCAAGAAAAATATTTAATTCCTTGAGTATCGGTTTCGACTGAAATTTTCGCGTTTTGGTATAATACTGAGTTTGGTACTGAAAACCATCTATAAGTCTAATCAAATCAGGGTAAATGCCGGTCTCCTCGTAAAATTCTCTAAATGCACACTCTTTCAGCGATTCGCTATGTTCCATATGTCCCTTAGGCAAATCCCAGCGTGTGCGATGCCGCAATAACAAAAACCGAAGTTTCGGTTCTAACGAAAATAATAAAATTCCGGCGGCGTAAATTTTTGGTTCTTCCAAATCTATTCTTCTTAAAATTGTCTAAATATATCAAGCAAATTTACCAAATCAAATTCATTAAACTACACTTGGAAATAAAATTGATTAAGATTATTGCCATAGTCAAAAAATGTGTATTTTTATATCACGTCGTAATAAAAAACTGAATAACGGCATTGAAGCTATGAAAAAAGAATCTGAAAACACGAAAATTTTCGATAATTCTGCTACAAACAGCGATGATTATATCGAATGGGAAAAAAAGATTGGTGGAAGCCATGAAATCGTAATCCAATCTGAGGATGCGAAGCCTAACAATTTATTTTCCGAATCAGTAGGGCTGAAGCCTGATTCGTCGAGTTATAATATGACTTTGCAAACTTTGGACGAACTTTTAACTCGTGATGACCAACGCGACAAAGATGGTTTTCCGCGAAGAATCAAGTTGGGTAAATTAGTCAAACCCGGCAAAAAAAAGCAACAAGTCATCATTGTCCCGACAACAACAGAGCCAAAATTTTACCATGACGATTCGATTACAACCGAAGAGGAAACCACAGGTGGCACCGGCGATGGGGAAGAAGGCGAAGTAATTGGCGAAGAATCTGCCGAAGGACAACCAGGCGAAGGCGAAGGTCAAGGCGCCGGCAAAGGTGGAGGAGACGGGCATGATGTCATTTCTGATGCTTTCGATTTAGGGAGGATTTTGACCGAGAAATTCCAACTACCAAACTTGAAAGTAAAAGGCAAAAAGAGGTCATTTACAAAATACACATATGATTTGACTGATAAAAACAAGCGTTTCGGGCAAATTCTCGACAAAATGGCAACATTGAAAAATGTGATTAAAACCAATATTTTGCTCGGGAATATAGACCCCGACAAAGAATTTTCACCTGATAAATTGATGTTGAATCCTAATGATGAAATTTATAGAATTCTTTCGGCTGAGAAAGACTTCGAAACTCAAGCAATTGTATTCTTTTTGCGAGATTATTCCGGTTCGATGCAAGGAAAACCTACTGAAGTAGTGACTACACAGCATTTGCTGATTTATAGTTGGCTGATGTACCAATATAACGAAAATGTCGAAACACGATTCATTTTGCATGACCAAGCTGCAAAGGAAGTTCCTGATTTTTATACTTATCACAATTCTTCAGTTGCGGGTGGAACGAATGTTTTTCCTGCATTTGAGCTCGTAAATCAAATTATCGAAAAGGAACAATTAGTTCGCGATTACAACATTTACGTCTTTTACGGCACTGATGGCGATGATTGGGATGCCGACGGCAAACTAACAATTACAGAACTGCAAAAAATGGCTAATACCACAAATCGTGTTGGTATTACTGTAGCGCGAAATTCTTGGGGTGGTGCATCAACAACGACGGTTGAAAAATATCTCGAATCGTCCGGTTTGTTGAAACAGCACCCCGAGATATTTAAGATGGATGGTTTCTCGGCTACAGATGCAGACGAAAATCGAATCATGGATGGAATTAAGAAATTAGTCGAGCAAGGAGTAACACACTAATGAAATTAATAGACCAAGATACAAAAAAAATCATGGAAGAGTGCAAATCGCGCGCTCAAGATGCAGGTTTGAATTTCCAAAGCGAAACACTCGAATATATAGTCACAAACCAAGATTTGATTGAACTATCGCCCAAAGGCATGATTCCGACTCTTTACGATTATTGGGTGAACGATGTGGAGGTACTCAAAGGCAAAGGGCAATATAAATTATACCCGCACAATCCGTATGAGACTGTGATTAACTCTCGCCCGGCAATTTCTTACTATAATGACAACAACCCCGATTGGCTGAATATCATGATTTTTTATCATGTGCTCGGTCATGTTGATTTCTTTCAAAATAATATATTTTTCGAGCACACTTGGAATGATGATTTCGTCGGACAAGCTCTCGCCGAGAAAAGATTGATTGCCACTCTCAGGAGCAGTCATGGACGTTGGGTGGATTATATCATAGAATTTTGCAGGGGAATTGACAATTTATCGGGATATTTTACAGATTTATCTCAACAAAATTTCCCCGCTAATATGGAATTGTCCTCCAAATTGAACTATTATTTCGAGGACTTTTTGCAATCCGAAGTTAAGGTAACATCCGGGGAAGTTTATTCGGAAGTGAAGCGTTATAATGATATTTTCGATAAAAATCCCGACCTTGCCGAATCGCTCTTTTTCTCGGGTATCAAATCAAAATATCCCGAATTTGACAGCAAATATGAAAAATCTCAAAAAGTTGACAAGGTAAAACCTACAGATATTCTCGAATTCATTCGTGATAATTCGCCCTATTTGAATCGTGATGAAAATGAATGGATGAAAGCTATCATGAATATCGTTCGGAGCACATCTGTTTACTTTGCGCCACAAATTCGAACAAAAACTATCAATGAGGGTTGGGCAAGTTATTGGCATGACGAATTGTTTATCAAAGACGACAGAATAAAAGGTCATGAATCGGAATATGCAGTTATTAACTCCAAAGTTACTTCAATCAGTCGCATTGGCTATAACCCTTATGCTATAGGGCTGAGATTGTTTCAACATATCGAACAATCTGCCAACAGAGGCAAACTAAATTACAACTACCAGCTAATCAAAGATTATGAGAAACGCGAGAATTATGACCGACAAACGAATTCGGGCAAAAGAGTATTATTTGATATACGTAAGAATTTTACTGATTTTATGTTGATTAATACTTTTGTTGACCAAGAATTTGTTGATGAATATGACCTATTTGTTGTCGGCAAAAGAATGAATAAAAGTCGCGGTACATATGAATATTACGTCAAAAGCCGAAAAGCAACCGATTACAAGCAGATGCTCATTGACAATATGTACCATCCGCCAATAATAAGCGTTGATGTAGCTAAAAGTAATGACAAGACTTTGTACCTCAAACATGCCTTTGAGGGCAAGCAACTTTATAAGCCATATATTTCAGATACATTGTTAGGTATCGAGTATCTTTGGACGGGCGGAATGTACGAAGGCACTGTGATACTCGAAACTACCGACATCTACAAAAAGACTGAAGACACAGACTCGGAAGATAAATTCGAGTTTCGTCCCGTTGTTTATACTATGAAAAATAAAAAATTATCCAAAAGAAATCTTTAGAAAAACATGGAAACATTTGTCGAGATTCAATCCAAAGCTAAAAGACTCGAAGCTCTAATAAATTTGAGCAACAACATAATGGAAAAGGAAAAAAGAATGCCGATTCCCTTTAACGATTTTTTGTATTTATCATCGAAAAATCCCGAATTAGTGTTCCGAAATATATATCAACTATTTCATGACATGGTGCATCATTACGTTCCGGACGGGAAGGATGATTTTACTCGTGACACCGAGCATATTGGATTTATTGATTATGATACATCTAAATTGTTAGCACATGAATGCGACGACCCTTTTTTCTCGGATAGATTATTTGCAAATCGCTTCATGAATCTTATCAATGACTTTCGCAAAGGCTCCAATACAAATCGAATATATATATTCGAGGGACCTCCCGGAAGCGGCAAAAGCACTTTTTTGAATAATTTACTCCACAAGTTTGAAGAATATACCAAGAAACCCGAAGGCGTATCTTACAAAACTTATTGGAGGCTCGATATCGAACAACTCGGTGGATTCCAATCTAAAGAAATGCAAAAGTATAGGATAGAAGAGGAAAAGCATAAAGAAAAGAAGGAAGCCGCAAATACATCAATATTAAATTTTCCCGAAAAATATCTCGAATTTTCATGTCCGAATCATGACCATCCGATATTGCAAATTCCAAAGCCATTCCGGAGGCAATTCCTTGATGAACTAATACCCGAAGGGGATTTCAAACTGAAAATGTTCAATAATAGGGAATATGAATGGATTTTCAAAGATGTACCTTGTTCAATTTGTAGTTCAATCTCCAAAACACTAATGGACAGGCTTGGCGACCCACTTGCAGTCTTCAGCATGATGAATGCTCGCAAAAATTATTATAATCGTCAATTGGGCGAAGGCATCAGTGTTTTCAATCCCGGCGACCCGCTTTGCAGGGAGAATTTATCCAAACCATCATTGCAATATATGATAAATGACTTGCTCAAAAATGACGAAGTCAACTACGCATTTTCATATTTAGCAAAGACCAACAACGGCGTTTTAGCTTTGATGGATATTAAGGAACATAACGTTGAACGATTGAAAGCTTACCATGGAATTATAAGCGACGGTGTTCACAAAGTAGATTTGACCGAAGAATATATCAGGACTCTATTTATCGGATTGGTTAATCCGGAAGATAAAATTCATTATGTTGATATAAAATCATTCCAGGACAGAATCATCAATGTCAACATTCCTTATGTGCTTGATTACAACACCGAAGTTGCAATTTATACCGAAAAATTCAACGAATCAATTTTGCATAGTTTTTTGCCGGGAATTTTGTCGAATTTTGCAAAAATTATCATCGCAACACGTTTAGAAAATGATGCACCCGCATTGAAAAAATGGATAAATAAGCCCGATAAATATTCGAAATATCTCGATAAAAACCTTTTATTGCTAAAGATGGAAATCTATAACGGTAAAATTCCTGAATGGCTCAGCGAAGACGATATAAAAAGATTCAATAAAGCGATGCGGAAGGATGTATTGGCGCAATCGGAAATGGAAGGCAGAAAAGGGATTTCCGGCAGACGTTCACTGTGGGTCTTCAACGAATTTTACTCAATGCATCGCAATTCCAAAAGATTGATTACAATGGATGATGTTAAGAAATATTTCGAGAATAAAAAAGAGGACGCCGACGTTGATGTACCCGATGATTTCATCGAAAAGCTGATTGATTTGTACGATTACGATGTATTGCAGCAAGTCAAAGAAGCAATTTATTTCTTCAACAAAAAGCACATTTCCGATGATATTGCCAATTACCTATTTGCAATTAACTTCGAAATTGGCGACACAAAGAGGAACGAAACCACGGGTGACGTAATTGTTGTAACTGAGGAATATCTTGAGACTTTTGAAGCGAGAATTTTAGGCAAATCAGCCACTCCAACTACTCAAAAAGCTCTACGACGCGACACATTCAACGAATATGTTTCCGATACACTGTCCCAAGAAATTCGTTTGGAAGGGAAGACGGTGTTTGAAACCAAGCTGTTCAAAGCCCTTTTCGAAAAATATACCCGAAATTTGAAAGAAAATGCACTCGCTCCATATGCAAAGAATGAAAATTTCCGTCGTGCAATTTTGGATTACGGGTCAAGCCAATTCCAAACTTATGACGAACGACTGAAACGTGACGTTAATTATATGATAGAAAACCTTCAATCGAAGTTCGGCTATAGCGAGATTGGTGCCACACAGGTCAGCATCTATGTTTTAGACAAAGATTTGCCGAATAAGTATTGATGGTGGGGGGATTAATTGTTCAATTGACAACGATTTCAATTCCTGTAGCAATTATTTCCTCATAGAAAGGATTACCATTGGTAAATGACTCTGTTGAAAATGTCTTGGTTTCAATATCAAGATAATCTTTCTTAATACCGACTGAGGATAACAATTTTCTGTCTTCAAATCCGAATCCTGTAAATTCACCCGATACTAAGGCTAAATCTATGTCTGAATCTTTTGTTTGGCAGTTCTTCGAATATGAACCGTAAAGATAGATTCTTTCGATATGAACTCCATTTTCGATAAGTTCTCTTACGAAGGATTTTACCTTTTCTATTGCAAGTTCTTGTGTAAGCATAGTTTTATTCTACCTCACCTTCACCATTCTCAGTGTTTCGTTTTTGATGCCATTGTAAATTTGGATATAATATACTCCCGAACTTAGGCTTTCGGTATTTAGCGTAATTAGCCCGCTTCCCATCGCATTATGAGTTGATTGGCTAACAAAACGTCCGCTTTCGTCGCTTATGATGATTTCAATCGGATAATTTGGATTTGCATTGTGAATCTGGACAAAACCGGCTTGGACTGTCGGGTTTGGATAATATTCTATGTTTAATTCGTGCGAACAACAATGGTCTTCAACTGACGACGGGTCATAACCTATGCCGGTGAATGACACTCTGCGAACTTTCTGGAAGAATGAAGTAGTAGTGATATCCACAGGTTTGCTTATTGATGATGCTTGTTTGGGTTTGAATCGAACTTTTACGTTCATACTTTCGTTCGCTCCCAAATCATATGGTGGATTGAAATCAAGCAGTTCAAAAATGCCATTGTTTAATAAAATATCAATTTTCTCGATGGTTAATATTCCACCTCCGGAATTCCCTAACTGCACATCCATGTCTTTGAAACTGCCTATTTCAGCCGTCCCGAAATCATATGATTCTTCAGCAGCCAAATCCGGTCGCGGTCCGTCGCCTGTTCCGCTCAAACTCACTGACACTTCATTATGATTATAGGCATTTGAACCTATTTTCAAACTTGCATTGTAATCAATATATTCAATTGGCGAAAATTTGACTCGAACTATTTCTTCGCTTTTGGCTTCTACCACAAAACTTTGCCCGTCGAGCACCTCAAACACAGCATCTTTGTTGCCGAGTATATCTATGTATTCAATTTCTAATGCTATTTCTCCGAAATTTTCAATTATTAATTCCATCACTCGGGGTGTGTCTATATGAACTATTCCGAAATCTACAGAATTTTGATTAACGGCAATCATTGGTTGGTCAGCAAACCCATATCCTTCCAAATCGTAGCCACGGCGGGTACCGTTTATAGCATTTGAAATGAATTCGACTTCGCCTATAAACAAGCCCCGCTTATCGGGATTAAATTTTGCGCCGATGCTTAGTTCCTCTCCGGGAGCTAATGTAAACCCAGCCGGAACTTTAGTGAACTCGTAGATTGGCGACAACTTTGAAATTGAATAATTTTCGACCACCAAATCCGCATCACCAATATTTTGAATTACTAATTCCGAGCTTTTATTTTCATTTTCATTGACTGTCCCGAAATCAAGTTTTGCTTGTTTGAAGGCAATGATAGCTTGTGGTTCTGCCCAAGTTTTTATAATATTGTAAGTACCATTTGGCAAAATATCCAAATTCAAATTCATCGGTGGATTGTAAACTTTAACAGTTTGTAAATTTTTCTCAGGCAATCGAATAGTAATCGAATCAATTCTATTTTTTTGTGCCATTCCGATTGTTTGCAAAAATGGTTGTTGGTTAGAAAAATGCCCCAGACCTGCTTGTAGCTCACGCATTTGGTTCAACTCTCCGGAGTGAACCGTTACTCGAGTACCGATGCCTGATTGATTGACTCCCGCAGGCATCTTGGGGTTTATCCCTGCCCAATTATTAGCATTCCCAATTTTATTTTCAAGTAAAACGATTGCCATATATGCTCGTGGCACTTTTATTTGTTGAGCTTGACCATTTATGACTGTATCAATTAGCAAAGTATCGCGAGCCTGACGAGTTACGATTAAGTCTTGGTCGCCATCTAAATCGAAATCAATCGGCTCCATCGAATGCCCTTCCTTCATGCTGAAGAAAATCCCCAGCTTCTTGGAAATATCTTCGAAACTCTTGTCTTCCTTTTGTTGAAGTATATAAAGGCGTTCTTGTCCTTCGAGATTCGCTTGTGGGTATGACATCTGACCGATTGCTACATCGAGTTTGCCATCATTATCAATGTCGAACCACGTAGCACCCATGTCACCGAGATGTGAGTTTAGTGGCGCATCTCGCTTTAGCAAATTCACATCCCATTCATATCTATAACCATTTTTTGCACCACCGTTTACAGCAATTGTAGTTCTACCCACTCCGGCTCCATAACCGCCATGAACTAAAACTTGTAGTAAATCCATATCGCCGTCATTGTCAAAATCTGCGGGATTGGCTTCCCATTGGCACAAAAGTCCGGGACCGTTCCGTAGCAAATGTTGGGCGCTGTAATTTGCTTCTGATGTTGCATCGCGGAAAGTTCCGTCGCCATTGTTAGCGAATATGCTGCCTGTGCTGCGACAATACGGCGATGTGATGATATCCTGCCAACCGTCATTATTCCAATCAGTGACATTTACTCCATACATCGGCTCACGAACAGAATTAATAGCAGCATCATTAACACGAGTGAACGAACCGTCGCCATTGCCTTTAAACAACACATCCAATTGTTTCACATCAGCTGTACTCGCGTAATAATCGGTAAACCAAGTCGAAAAGTACATATCAATATTGCCGTCATAATCGTAATCAAGGAATGCGATTCCCGAAGTGTTTATCAAGCCTTGTGGCAAAATCGGGTCTAATTGAATTGTATTCAAACCCGATAATTTGTAAAGTGTAAATTTCCCCGTTCCATCGTTTAATAATACCTCGGTTCTATCGCCCGGGTCATTTTCACCTTTATATCCTGTGAATCTGTGGTAATATATGCTTGTTACAATGTCAATATGCCCGTCGTTGTTCACGTCTGCCAATGCAGCAACATCGGAAATCCGCAAACGGTCGCTTCCGTCGCGCGTTTGATTGATACCCGATTCCTCGGTAAACTCTACAAAAATTCTACTCGGGTCACCGGGTAAACCTGTGCCCGGGCGGTTCAAGAACACTCTCAATGTGTTGTGCGTTGCCTTTGGTCCGCCTAAAATCAAATCCGGATAGTTGTCGCCATCAATATCGGCTACCCATATACGTGATACTGAAACGTCATCGAGCCCAACTTTGTTTGTAATGTCTTCAAGCCAATCAGGTGTTTGGGCAGTTAGAATGCCTGTTGGGATTAACATCAATAATAGAATTATTCGTAATTTTTGCATCATTTTAAATAGTTTTCTTAGTTTTACATTTGTAACGAATTTAATTTTAACATTTTTTTCTGTAATAGTCAAATTTATTTTTATCGGAGTTTTATTTTGAACATAATTGCTGTTATAATCTTAGTAACTTTAGTTGTAAATTTCATTATTTCGCTCGTTTCTGAGCATTTGAACAAAAAGAAGATGTTTGCTTCGGTCGTCCCTCCGGAGTTAGCTGATATATATACTGATGAGCAATTCTCGAAAGCGAAGTCATATTACTCCGATAGGCTCAATATGTCTTCAGTATCCGATGCTTTGGGCTTGATTGCTTTCCCTCTATTTTGGTTTATGGGTGGTTTCCCGTATTTAGAGTCTGTCGTATCAGGCATTACAGATTCCGAAATTTATCGCGGGTTGCTATTCATCGGCATCCTGGTTTTTGCCCAATTTCTAATCGGATTGCCATTTTCCATATATTCAACTTTTGTGATTGAAGCCAAATATGGATTTAACAAAATGACAGCCAAAACATTCGTACTTGATTTGCTCAAATCAACGTTGCTGTCTATGCTAATCGGTTTGCCTATTCTCGCAGCGATATTATGGGTGTTTGGCGAACTTGGCAATAGTGCTTGGCTAATCGGTTTTTTGCTTGTTACGGCAATATCATTCATTTTGTCATATATTGCTCCGACTTGGATTATGCCACTTTTCAACAAATTTGTACCGCTCGAATTGGGCTCGCTACGTGATAAAATTACTGCTATGGCTGAAAAGGCAAAATTCCCACTCACGAATATTTTCGTGATTGATGGTTCCAAACGCTCAACCAAATCGAACGCATTTTTCACAGGGTTCGGCAAGAACAAACGAATTGCTCTTTATGACACACTGATTCAAAATCATTCTGAAGAGGAACTCGTGGCAGTATTAGCTCACGAAATCGGACATTACAAACTGAAGCATATCACTCAAGGTATGGCAATCGGTATAGTTCATACCTTCGTTTTGTTTTTTCTTTTGGGGCAAATTTTACAATCGGAAATGCTGTACTCCGCTTTTTATATGACAAATATGCCAATCTATGCCGGGTTGATTTTTTTCGGAATACTGTTTTCGCCGATTGAAAGCATCTTATCAGTTGCGATGAATTCACTATCGCGCCGAAATGAATTTGCAGCTGATAATTTTGCGAAAAAGTTGATTGGCAAAGGTACGCATCTAATCGAAGCTCTGAAAAAACTCAGTACGGATAATTTGTCAAACCCGGTTCCAGATCCTTTTTATGTTTTGCTGAATTATTCACATCCGCCGGTTGTCGAACGAATTCGCAAACTTGCTGAGTGAAGTAATATTTAAGCAAAATTTCGTCACTATATATTTAAAAAACACTTAATAATATGGATATATCTACTGATTCGATTCCGTTTGCAATTGCATTATTGATTTTGGGGACTGTCATGTTGTACTATGGGGCAGAGGGCTTAGTCAAAGGCTCTGTCAAACTTGCATTCCGAATTGGGATTACACCCCTGATAATTGGGCTGACTGTGGTTGCATTTGGCACCAGCAGCCCCGAATTAGTTGTGAGTTTATCAGCTGCTTATCAAGGTAGTAGCGAAATAGCAATTGGCAACGTAATCGGCTCAAATATATGCAATATTGCACTCATACTTGGTGTTGCGGCATTAATCAGACCAATTCAAGTCAAAATGCAATTAATCAAAACCGATATTGCGATTATGATAGCTTTTTCGATTTTAGTGTTTTTTTTCATAATTGATGGTGAAATTTCGCAATTTGAAGGTGTAATACTTGTGATTTTACTTTTTGCCTATATTTACTACAATGTTTGGCTTTCTAAGAAAAATAATAAAAAAATTGAATTAGACGACCTCGATATTCCCAAGTCTAAAACTGATAAGCCCATTTTGGATATACTACTCATCATTGCAGGCTTGGTTATTCTAATGCTGGGTGCTCATACTTTCCTCGAGGGTGCTATCAGGATTGCCAAGTATATTGGCGCTTCGAATGCTGTGATAGGATTGACTGTCGTAGCCTTTGGTACAAGTTTGCCCGAATTGGCAACTTCAGTGGTGGCTTCAATCAAAAATGAAGGAGATATTTCAATTGGAAATGCAATTGGCTCCAATATTTTTAATTTACTTATGATACTCGGCGTTACCGGATTGTTTTATTCAATCAATACAAGCGGTATCAGCTACTTGGATTACGGTGTTATGATTGCCACTTCGGTTATTATTGTTCCAATGGCTTTGATGGGAATGAGAATAAGCAGGATGAATGGTGCAGTGTTGCTTTTGATTTATATTGCCTACATTGCGTACTTATTTTCTAATCTTCAAACTTATGATTAAAATTCGTACAGAATGAAGTCTCATAACTTATCTTTTTCGCTCATTTTTAAATCGAATAATAGGCTTGATTTCAGAAGTTTTTGATTAACTTTGTAATTGAAATAGTTTTGAATTAGAAAAAAATGACTCGGGAGCAAATAATGATAGATTTGAACGGTAAAACCATTCTTATAGCGGAAGACGAAGAGTTTAACTATAAATTTCTTGAACGTGTTCTTATCAAACTTGGTGCGGAAGTCATCAGAGCCCATAATGGCAAAGAAGCGGTTGAGTTAGTTGGAAGCAACAATAAATTTTGGATTCTACTGTTAGATTTGAAAATGCCGGTTATGACAGGCTATGAAGCAGTTCACCATATTCGTAGTGCCGGATATAGACTTCCTGTATTAGCCGTCACAGCCTATGCTTTTTCGGAAGATAGAGATAAAGCTATTGCTGCCGGTTGTGATGATTACATATCAAAACCATTCGAAATTCAAGATTTGATAGAGTTATTGAAAAAATATTTGTGATTTTTCCTTTTTTAGTGTAATCTTTTTCACTTTCATGTGTTTATACTATATATAACATACTGAGTGGTAAAAATGTTTAGCAAACTGAAATCGTGGTTAAAAAGTTTGCATCTGCAAATATTGGCAACTTTGTTCGTATTGCCAAGCACCATTCTTGTGTCTCAAATTGATACTGTTGACATACTTCCACCCCAAATACATAAAAATTCCGGTTGCGGAGAGTTTGCCGTAGTAGTCACTGAGATTCGTAATTTCCCACTGAATGCCGATACTTTCAATCTCGACGCAGGGATTAGTAACGAGCCAATTCTTTTTCGTACAGTGTCAGAAAATATTTCCGAAATTAAACTAAATTCGGACTTCATACCCGGCAAAAAGAATACACGCTTTTCATTCACAATGTCAGTTGATAATAAGTATAAGAAAGCACATGCAGTTTTTGCTGTGTATGACGATGCTTCCCCAAATAACAATTTCATATTCGATTCAGTACGATATATACCTGAATTATTAGAATTAGCTCCGACGAATTTGAGCTTTGGTAATGTTTTTATCGGAAATAGTGCCCAATTAGAAACTAAGTTGACCAATATCAGCGATTTTCCAATCGAAATTAAAGAACTACGATTGCTTAACAGCACAGTTTTTAAAATTGTATCTATAGAGCCGGATATTCGATTTATAGAAGCTAATGAAACTATAAAAATCAAAATTGAATATAGCCCTGTTGAAAATACGAATTCTTATGATTTTGATTTTGACTCTCTAATTGTTAAAACAAATTGCCTTGAGTTCGTTACCGAAATGTTCGGTTATGGCGTCAAGCCTTATATTCAAGTTGACGATATTGATTTCGGAGCCGTAGCAATCGGTTCAAAATTATGTAATGATGAGCCACCATTAGCGCCCGGAATTAGAATTTATAATCGAGGTAACGGACATTTAATAATCAAAGATTATTTACCGCCCGACATTGATGGTCCATACCATGTTGTGGAAACGATGGCTTCTCCAATCAAAGGTCGGGTCGTTATACCCACATCAGAAATCTATTTCAAATCAATTTGTTTCGAACCTACTCAGCAGGGCGAATTCTTCGATGAAGTTGTTTTCAGAAGTAATGCCACCGGGACTGACAGCATTTGCAAATTAAGAGCAATTGCCTATTTCCCGGGAGTACATTTCTTAGCTGTCAACTTTGGCTCATTGAGAGTTGGCGATACATTAGAAAAATTCATTGTCATACGCAACGATAGTGAGAACCCTATTGATTTGACAAATGTTTTCCTCGACAAAGCTTCTACCGAGTTTAGGATTTTATCTCAAAAAGCGTCGCTTTTCCCAACTTCAAACAAGCCTATCACAATTTATCCTAAAAACACATCGGGAACAGATAAAATAACCGAATTGCTGATTCCGGTTCAATATACACCAGTGAATGAGGGTTATTCAGAAATCCGCATCAATTTGGAGACTACAACACAAGGTGTTAAGAGCATCCCGATGTTTAATTATGTTCGGGGAAGTGCATATTTGCCTAAATTATTTGCGAAAGGATATAATTTTGCCGAAAGAACTCTTGTAAATAATGTTAGCTCCGATACCGGATTTGTATATATACGTTCTTTTTCAGAGACCGCTGACCTAAAAATAAAAAAAATCGAAATCGAAAAGACTGAGTTTCAGGGAATCAATGATTTTATATTTACTTTTGCTTTCCCGAGAGATATTGTCCTTTACCGCAACAGTTCCTTACGGCTACCTGTGGTTTTCCGTCCTGAAGGTGCAGGGCATCGCAGCATCAAAGTTGTCATCTATCACGATGCATACATAGGTAAAACTGACCCCTTGAGATATGATACCACCATTGTCTATCTCACAGGCGAGGGCTATAACAAAGTGCTTGCATTCGAAAATCTGCTTTTTGATAATGTTATTCATTGTGCAGAATCAACCGGGAAATTGAAACTTAGTAATATCAGCACCGATAAAGAAGCATTTATATTGGATATGAAAATTATTTCCGGTGATATTGGTGCATTTGAACTTGATTTAGAAGAATTTGATAATGAATTTGTGATACTTCAACCCGGCGACAACTACGAAGTTGATGTAACTTTCAAACCTGATGTCTATTTCAAAAATAATTTCGAAGCTGTAGTTAGGGTTTTCTCAGATGTTGATACTGCGACAGCAATACTGAAAGCAACTACACGGAAATATGATTTAGCCGTCAAGCTCGATACACTCAACAATGTTGTTCCGGGAATGTTGACTTTGCTCAGAGAGAAATTCCCCATGAATCGCGAATTTCCGATTTCCTTGGTTTCTGATAATTTAGCGGAATTGGGGATTAGGAAATTTGATATAACCCTTAAATTCGGCAAAAACGATTTGATATATATTGACCAAGTGGAGCCCGGCATAGGCATTGCTGATTGGCATACACTCAACGCAAAACTTATCCCACTTGATGATAAATATAATTTATTGCATATTTGGGGGGAGGGAGACCGTGATTTGCTTTTTGGCGATGATATCATTAAGCCCGGATTTATAGTGATGCTTGGTGATTCCGGCATTTTAGATGTTGATATTTATGACGCCACTTTCTATGCAACGGATTCTTGTACTGTATATAAGCTCAATCCCGGACAAATGTATATGTCCTATTGTGGCAGTCACATTCGCAATCTTATTATCCCCAATCATGTTTACGATATATGGACTGAACAAGTCGTATTAAAGAATAGTGGGGGAACTGAACTGAATTATACCGTTGCTATTGAAAGCCAAACACAAGTTCGAGTTTACAATTCAACCGGTGAGTTAGTTGAAACTATTGCAGATAATGTTCTCAAAAAAGGCTTCTATACACATCTAATTGACCTATCAAGATATTCCGGCGGGATGTATTTTGTTACGATGAGTTCAGGTCCTTACACCGCAGTTCGAAAATTCTTTGTAATAAATTGATTTTTCTGCCCGATTAATTTTATAATATCTACAAATTGTGATAAATTTGCTATATATAATATTGCTTAACAAGATTTTATTTATTGGAGTTTACATGACTATTGAAACTTTCGAAAACCCAAACCCAAATCGTAATTACGAAATTACACACGTCAATCCGGAGTTTACTTCAGTTTGCCCTAAGACAGGTTTGCCGGATTTCGGTACAGTGACTATCAAATATATTCCCGATGGGATTTGCTTGGAATTGAAATCATTGAAATACTATTTTCTCGAATTCAGAAGCAAAGGAATCTTTTATGAAGCAGTCACAAACCTTATCCTTGATGAATTGGTTGCAGCTTGCAACCCCAAAGAGATGGAAATCGTGACTGAATGGAAGGCTCGCGGTGGGATGACATCCACCATCAAAGCGAATTACAAAAGGAGTTAAAAATTGGAACTGACGAAAATCGGGAAAGAATATAAGTGGGAAATGAGCCATAGGCTTCCGTTCCACGAAGGTCCTTGCAAAAACATTCACGGGCATACTTATAAATTGATTATCGAATTGGAAGGCACTTTAGTCAACGAGGCTATGGTAGTGGATTATTATGAAATAGACAAGATTTTCAAGCCAATTTTGCAGCAATTAGACCACGCTTTTTTGTGCGACAAAGATGATGTTGAAGTCATAAATTTTCTCAAATCGCAAGGATTCAAACATTATGTCATAGATTATCTGACAACATCCGAGAATATCGTCACATTTTTCCTCGAAATTGCTCGAGAGGAATTCGCATCATTCGACAATCTTCACTCGCTGAAAATCAGAGTTTACGAAACTGAAGATGCTTATGCCGAAAGAGCAGTGAAATTGAAGTAATAACAAGACTTATTTAGTTTACATTTTTATACATTTGGAGAATAAAATGAAAGTTACAGTTATCGGCGCCGGAAACGTAGGCGCAACAGTTGCTCAAATCCTTGCAAACAAAGAATTAGCAAACGATATCTACATGGTGGACATTGATGAAGGAATTGCCAAAGGGAAAGCTTTGGATATGTACGAATCTATGCCAATTTTGCAATCAGACGCCAGAATTCACGGCACTAACGATTATGCTGAAACTGCCGGTTCGCATATCGTAATCATGACTGCGGGATTAGCTCGCAAACCCGGAATGTCCCGTGATGACTTGTTGGTCAAAAATGCCGCAATCGTCTCGTCATGCGTCAGCCAAGCAGTCAAATACTCACCTGATGCGTATTTTATCGTTGTTTCAAACCCACTTGACGTAATGACATACGTAACGCTTCAAGTGACAGGATTGCCCAAACACAAAGTAATCGGCATGGCAGGAATCTTAGATACAGCGCGTTATCGCTCATTTATTTCGATGGCTACGGGCTATTCGATGCGCGACATCCAAGCACTATTGCTCGGCGGTCATGGCGATACAATGGTTCCACTTCCACGCTATACAACAGTTGCCGGAATCCCTGTCACAGAATTGTTATCGAAGGAAAAAATTGACGAAATCGTAAACCGTGCTATCAACGGTGGAATCGAAATCGTGAACTTCTTGAAAACCGGTTCTGCATATTACGCTCCCGGAACAGCCGCAGTCGAAATGGCAGAAGCAATCATCAAAGACCAAAAGCGCATTTTGCCATGTACAGTCTTATTAGACGGCGAATATGGCATTGGCGATGTATGCGTCGGTGTTCCGATTAAAATCGGCAAAGATGGCATTGAAGAAATCATTCAGCTAAAATTGACTTCCGACGAGCAAGCAATGTTCACCAAATCAGCCGAACACGTCAAAGCAACAATCAAACAAGCGATGGAACTAATCAGCAAACAATAGATTATTATATAGCATTTTTTTGGTTCAGATGTGCCACACCTCGGAGGTGTGGCACATCTTTTTTTACATTTTCACAAACATCTGCGTCCTATTGCCGATACGGAGGTAATACACTCCACGAGGCAGAGATTCTACATTCATCCGATGACTGAGAGTCATCGGATGAATTGGTTCGGTAAGAACGCATTCCCCCAATGTATTGTAGATTTTAATTTCTGAACCTTCATCAACCCTACGGTTAACCGTAGGGTTGATATGTGGGGAACTTATCTCAATATATTCACTTGCGGGATTGGGGTGGATGGAATATGGTTGATGTAAAGGTGAATTTTCCTTTATCCCGGAAACGATCGAAGATAATTCTGCCCGTCGAAGGTGCTTAATTTGACCTTGATATTTATATGAAGTAAAAATGTAGTTCTCATAACCATATGTAAATGATGTATGATATTTTTCATTTGCAAGACTACTGTCAATATGCCAAGTATTTCCATTATCATAACTTAGCAAGATTTTACCATAATTTGACCCGACAAATATACAGTTTTCCGTTATTGATATATCATAGAAACCAACTACATCGGATTTTGTTATCTCATCCCATGTAATACCTCTATCACTTGATTTGTATAATCTAGTTCCATTTGATAGATACACATTCTTCATGTGGGAAGCTACTGACTTGATCCATGATGATGAAAAAGTTTTACTCAAACTAAAAGAATCTGATTGAATGTTCGCTTTGTATAATCCATCCGATGCGATAACAAATATTTCGTCTTGATCTATAATTGTGTTTAAAATATTGATTTCTTTGGATACCTTTATCCATGATTCACCCAAATTATCACTCGAATATAATCCCATATTAGTACCAAGATAGAGTTTATCATTGTTTCCAGTTAGACATGTGAATTTTATTTTCGACTCTAAATCAGCACTTCGTAAAATTATGCTCCATTCATCGTCCTTTTGGTTCTTCCTATAGACCCCTTCGGAAAATAGAACAAAAGAAACATCATTGAGTTGGTAATAATCCTTTACATCATGACCGATAAAGCTATAGATTTGCCATTTTAAACCACTATCATTACTTATATGTAAGCCGCTTCGGTTACAAGAGTACATCAAGTTGTTAAAATGTCTGAGTCTGTTTATATTAGTAAAGTCACCAGTATTTTTCCATTCTGTTTCATCCAACTCTCTATAATAAGCTCCTGCACCATTTGTTCCGATAAAAATTTTGTTTTTACTGATAACCATACTCAAAACATCCAAAAATGTTAGATTTGCACTAAGATTTGTGATGTTTTCCAAATTGTCATCAAAACTGAAAAATCCTGCCGACGTTCCGGCATATATACGAGATTCACTGTAATACAATACATTCACATTTTTTTTGCCTAAAGTTTCTTCAAAATGCCATGACCTTCCCCCAATAGAGTGGACATTAGGAAAAGAGATATATAGAAAACTAGTTAGATTTGAGAAAAACGGAGGTCAAAAATGGAAAAAGTAAAGAACATACGACAAAATTTAAAATAAATACTGTAAAACTGATATTAAGCAAACAAAAGCAGAATAAAGATTATCAAGAAGAACTTGATATAAAACAAAAGAAATACCTTGCATCTGGAAGCAACGGTATTTGAAAGATATTTGAAGAGTGCATTGATAAAGGACACCAGCCCTGATTCGAAACACAAGGCTTAAGCGAGAGAATCGAGGTTTTAAAGAGCAGGAACATATTAAAAAAAGCACTCGGCATATTTTCAAAGAATAGAATAAATACTCGCTGTGGAAAAGCACTGCTCAGAATATGCAGTATTGAGAATATGCCGAAGACGTAGAATCTTTATAAATACAAGCAAGGTAAAACAAGCAATCAGATGGTCAAAATTAATTAATAAAGAAATAAAGGAGATATTTGAAAAGAATAACTACAGACTACAGGGTCACTTAAGAATAACCTGGGCATTGCATCAACAAAGAGCATCATGATGAGGTAAGAACAAGGTTGCAAGACTGACGAGAGCAATCTTTAAAATCCGATCGTAGCGAAAATTTAAAAACGCTTCTACCAATTCAAATCATAGTCTTCCGGTGGCTGAGAATCAATTAAAGCAAATTTTTACAGCAATAAAAGCCCAAATAAAGTATGGGCATCCCGGATATAACATATATCTGGACACGGAGAGCTGGCTTTATCTAGTCGTTGTAATTGACATATTTACAAGACAACAGATAATCGGCTAGCAGTTGACTAGATTAATAAGCGTTTGCTGCGATGCGATGAAAGGTCAATGCGGAAAGGAAGCCCAAGCCAAGGATTGATTTTTCCTCAGATGAGGTATTGGCGCCACCAGCAACAGTGCGCAATCTGCTGAAAATAATCATATATCGCAAGTAGCATGAGTAGAAGAAATAACAATAACAGAAACATTTTTCCATACATTAAAAATGGAATTAGTTTACCAAACGATTTAAAACAGAGGTGAAGCTGAAGATGATGATATTGAGTATACAATAAGTATTCTATAGCTGAATATGATTATGGTTTGGATGATATTTATCTGTTAAAATTTGAACAACAATTTTAGTAACAAATAATCTCTTATATTTGTGTACACAAAACTGGGGGAAGATCACCAGCTTTTACAAGAATCGTTACTGTAGTATAATCCTTCACTTGTTCCAGCTATAACTTTAGTACCAAAATATTTGAAATCATTAACAATAAAGCTCTTATCAAATTTTATAATATCCCATTTATCATCTTGGAGCATTTTGTAAATTCCATCTCGTGTAGCGGCGAAAATTTCAGTCCCAATATGAATGTAATTAAAAGCATTAATATCTTTTACACGTCTCATTTCATATTCATCATAACGATTGTAGCTAAATATGCCTTCTGCCGACAAAATTATGAAGTGTGAAGTTCCGGTGATTTTATAACAATCCCAAGGATAACTATAATAATCGGGATAGGATATGTTTCGCACATCAATCCCCCGCTCCTCATACAATCCAGCGTTTGTAGCATAATAAAATCTTTGACTTTCCCAGTCCACCTCAGATTTTGCAATATCCCTTATAATAGTAGTATCATTTCCAACGCGAAAATTGTTTACTCCATAAGTCAAACCATCATTGAAAGTTGCATATAAACTCGGTGTTACACAAAAGTATATTCCGTTATCTAAAATTTTAATTAACTCAACTTTCCCATCAAAAGGTCCATGACAATCATTCCATTCAGCTCTTAATTCTGTGAATAGAAAAGTGATTGTTAAAATGATGCTGAATAATAATTTCATTTTCTTTCTCTTTAATATTTTTTATAAATTGTATAATCCTTATTATAAGAAACACATCAACACGAAATTTATCTCAGGGAATTTGTAAAATTGATGATTAATGTGCTTTGTTTTGTCATTCTGAACGAAGTGAAGAATCCATGCCTTTAATGAAAACTTGATTCTTCGCCTGCGGCTTCAGAATGACCAATTCAATTTGTTTTGTCATTCTGAACGAAGTGAAGAATCCATGCCTTTAATGAAAACTTGATTCTTCGCCTGCGGCTCAGAATGACCAATTCAACTCTTAGCGCCCTTTGCGGTTAAATTGTATTTATCCTGTCCATCCTGAAATCTTGATAATCCTGTTCATGACAATCCCATTTTGTGCAAATCTTGGGCAAAAAGTTTGCCGAATTTGCCTTATATTGCGAGATTGAATTGAATATTAGTTGAAGATGAATAATAGAATTGCAGAAATTACGAAAGGGCTGAATTCGGAGCAGGAAAAAGGCGTTACTTCCATGAATGGTCCGGTGATGATTGTGGCAGGTGCCGGTAGTGGCAAAACACGTGTGTTGACCCATAGGATTGCTTATTTGCTTGAGCACGATGTCTCGCCCGACAAAATTTTAGCCTTGACATTTACGAACAAAGCCGCTAAGGAGATGAAGGAACGGATTTCATCGCTCGTCGCTCCACACCTTGCTGAAAGAGTTTGGGCGGGAACTTTTCATTCGATTTTTGCCCGAATTTTACGCCAAACAGCGTCCAAAATCGGCTATACGAGCGACTTCACTATCTATGATACTGATGATTCGATGGGTGCGGTGAAGCGTGTGATGCAAAATCTTGGCATCTCGAACCAACAAGTCAGCCACCAAGTAGCACGGAACGCAATTTCGAGCGCCAAGAATAAGATGGTGACTCGCAAGGAATACGCTCAGATGGCTACTTCGATTCAAGAAAAGCAATTGGCTTTGATTTACAACGAATACGAAAATTATTTGCAATTGAATAATTCGATGGATTTCGACGATTTGTTGATTAATTTAATCGTGCTGTTGCGTCAAGACCGCGAAGTGTTGGAGCGATACCAAAATCGTTTCAAATATATTTTGGTGGACGAATACCAAGATACTAACCGCCCGCAATATATTGCAATCAAGCTGTTGGCAGAGGCTCACCAAAATATCTGCGTCGTCGGCGATGATGCTCAGAGCATTTATCGTTGGCGCGGTGCAGATATTCAAAATATTCTGCATTTCAAGAAGGATTATCCTTACTCGAAAATCATCAGATTGGAGCAAAATTATCGCTCTTCAAAAACAATTCTCGCAGCGGCAGACTGTATTATCAAGCGTAATAAAAATCAAATCCATAAAACTTTGTGGACTGATAATCCCGAAGGTGAAAAAATTGACTTGCTACGGTGCAACGACGATTTTGACGAAGCGATAAAAATTGCAACTCGAGTGGATATGTTCAGCAGAAACGGCTATTCGCTGAATGATATTGCAGTTTTGTACCGCACAAACGCCCAATCTATGGTGCTCGAAAATGCTTTGCGAAAGTCAAATATTCCTTATATTATCGTAGGTGGAATCTCCTTTTACAAGCGCAAGGAAATCAAGGATGTGCTGGCATATATTCGTTTGTTGGTCAATCCTAAGGACGACGAGGCATATTACCGCATTATAAACGAGCCTCCACGCGGAATCGGTCAGACGACTTTGAAGCACGTACGGCATTTTTCGTCATCAAAGCAAATGTGCTTGAGTGATGCATTTTCACGAATCACCGAGATTGGTGATTTGCAACAAAGGGCAATTATTGCTATTCGGGATTTCGAAGCATTTTTGAATGTTTATCGAGAAAAAATCTCTCATGAAGAAAATCCTGCAAATGTAATAGCGGAATTTATCGACACGACGGGATTGCTCGAGATGTACAAGGAGATGAATACGGAGGAATCCTTGGACCGTTGGAATAATGTGCTGCAAATTTTATCGGATATTAAAAGCTTTTTCAAGACAAATCCTGAATTGACAATTGCTGATTATATCCAACAAATTTCTCTGATGTCGGACATTGACGAGAAGGATTTGAAATCCGGTAGTTTGACTTTGATGACAGTCCACTCTGCAAAGGGTTTAGAGTACCCAATTGTATTTATTTCGGGCATGGAACGCGGGCTTTTCCCATTGCAACGCCAAGACATGCACGAAGAAGAGGAAGAAGAGGAAAGACGTTTATTCTATGTTGGGGTTACTCGAGCCAAAGAAAGACTCTTGTTGACGTATGCTGACCGCAGAGCAAGATTTGGCGATGTAAGCGAGCAATCACCATCGAATTTCTTGAGGGAAATCAATCCGGATTTGATTAATCGTCCCGAATATCGCAAACCTGCAACATCGTTTACAGCCCCTAAGCCAAAGTTATTTGCGAAGAAAGAGGATACTTCGTTTGGAAATTTCAGCCAAATTCCCGAGCAAGATTATTACTCACAAATAGAACCGGTAAATGTGTCGTTCAAAGTTGGCGATATTATCAAGCATCCGCACTTCGGAAAGGGCAAAATCATGCACCTCAGCGGAGTAGGTAAGCAACTCAAAGCTGTAATCAAATTTGATTCAATTGGTAATAAAAATCTAATGCTGGAATATGCAAAATTGGAAAAAATTTAGTCCAATTTGTAATCTTCTCCGATTTTAATTGTTTTGAGTGCTATGTCATATATTTTGCGATAATATCCGAAAGTATCTTCAGGTGCTTGAAAATAGACGAAAATCAGATTATTACCCCAAGCTATTGCATACTCGTACATATTAAATCTCAAATAGTTTTCATCAACTTGCACTGTGGAAAGGTTCAAAATCGTACCGTGGTCGTGCAATTGTTGGTGGCGTTGCCATTGAATAGTATATTCCTTCATATCTTCGTTGCTATAATCAAGACTACCTTTCCAAAAATCAAGAATATCCGATTCGTTCTGAACGTCATATTTCGAACTCATGTTTTTCATAATTCCAACAGTCACACCAATAAGCATTGCTTCTGATTCGAGTGTGATATTTTCAGGAGTGATGAAGAAATTAATCATACCACCGGCTGTATCAGATTCGATTAGATTCCAACCTTCGGGCAAATCCATAAAAAAGTCTTTAGCTGCATTTGAATAAGTAACAAATTTCAAATCTTCAACAGGAGGATATTTTCCATATTTGATATCTTCAACTATAGCTTTGTCTAATTCGGCTTTTGCCGAATCCCCCAGAAAATTATGAATATAAGCCCTATTCATCAAAGCTTCAATATCGGTAGAGTCAAGTTCGATAGCTTTTGTCAAATCACCAATTGCTTTGGTTGGAGCGCCATTTTTGAAATGTGAATTACCGCGATTAAAATAAATTTTGGAATTTACTAAACCCAACTCGATTGTTTTATCATAATCTTCGACAGACTTGGCGTAATCACCAAAATAGTAGTACAATCCCGCACGTTGAAGATACAACTCGGGATTTTTGGGGTCAATTTTGACAGCTTTGTCAAAATCATCAATTGCTTGGTCGAATTCGCCTTTTGAAACGAGTGCAGAGCCCCTATTGATATATGCTTGAGCGAACTTGGGGTCTAATTTGATTGCTACACTAAAATCATCGAACGCCATATCAACATTGCCCATGTAACTATGGCACAGACCTCTGTTATTGTAAGCATCTGCATTTTTCTTGTCTTTATCTATCACCAAGCTAAAATCTGCAAGTGCTTTATCAAATTGGTTAAGATATAAATAAGCCATTCCGCGACGGTAGTAGATTTCGGCATCTTGCTTTCCACCCTTAATTACTTCTGTGTAAAGCTCTAAAGCTTTTTGGAAATCGCCACTAAACATGGCATTGTTGGCTGATTCGTACTTGTCGGCGGCTAAGATTGTAATCGAAAAGAACATAAATGCGATTGCTATTATAACAAATTTCATATTTTTTTAAAAATAATTGTTGTACATACTTAATAGACACTTCAAACTGTAAAACGTCACAATGGTTTGAAGATTTTTTTTACATTTGGCTTAATTCATTCCACATTGCCAATTTTAACTCGGTAGTGTTTGTATGAGCAACCGAAGATATGAGCATCGTTTTTGTGTTTTTCTCTTTAAATTTCAAGGCTTTAAGCTCTTTAATCCTATCTTGGTCAACCATATCAACTTTGCTGATGCAAATTATCCTTTTTTTGAAACTCATTTCAGGATTATATTTTTCAAGTTCTTTTCGTAATATCATATAATCTTTTTCAGGGTGCGGACTGTCTGCAGGAATTAAGAAAACGAGCAATCGGCATCGCTCTACGTGGCGAAGGAACTGTATCCCCAGCCCTTTGCCGTCTGCAGCACCTTCTATCAAACCCGGAATATCAGCAATTGTGAAGTTTTGCCCGACCTCAATACTTGCTATCCCAAGATTTGGGACAAGCGTTGTAAACGGATAATCGGCTATCTTAGGTCTGGCAGATGACAAAACGGAAATTAAGGTAGATTTGCCGGCATTTGGAAATCCTACAAGCCCAACGTCAGCGAGCAATTTAAGTTCTAAAATCACTTCCATTTCAAGTCCCGGTTGCCCGGGATTTGCTCTGCGAGGTGCTCGATTGGTCGCAGTAGCATACATCGCATTGCCCCAGCCTCCATTGCCACCGCGAGCGAGTACAAATTCGTCATCAGGCTCGGACAAATCAGCAATGATATTGCCGTCAATGTCCTTGATTTCAGTTCCAAGTGGTACTTTGATAATTATATCCTTACCATCACGACCGGTTTTGCGTGATTTGCCACCATGAGCGCCATTTGAGGCAAGAAATTCTCTTTTGAATTTAAAATCAACAAGCGTATTGCTATGAGGGTCCACCTTGAAAACTACGTCTCCGCCTTTGCCGCCATTACCACCGTCAGGACCGCCCTTGGGTACAAATTTTTCAGTCCTAAAACTAAGATGCCCGTCGCCACCGTCACCTGCTTTTACAAAAATTGCTGCTATATCTATAAATTTCATTTTTTATTCCATTTTATCAGTTTGTTCTATTTCATCAGTTTTATCCGAATCTACAATATAAAAATCATCCGCTGTATCAATTTGTTCTATGTGGTTAAGATAAAAATCTTCATCTGCTTCCGAGCTTATTTCGGTAACTTCTTCTTTGGATTCGAGAATCAAGTCATTATTCTCCAATCCCGGGAAATCTACATCTTCGTTTTCGTCAAAAATGGATTCTATTGGTTCAACATTACCATCTTCAACTTTGCTCATTTGAATTGCTAATTGTTCCTTGCTAATCAAGTCCGATTCGATATAATCTTCTTCAATTAGTTCAATTGCCAAATACAAGCCTTTATCACGCAAAATTTCGTTTATCAAATTTACTTGAATTTTCTGCGGCTCGCCATCTCCAAAAATTTCAAATATTGGAGCTAAAAATTCTACAAATTCCTCAATGGAATTATCTTTGTGAAACTGTTCGTCCAAGGCTCTAATCATTTTTGTAAATTGGGCGGCGCTTATAATTGCCGTCATGTCTTTCGCAGACAGTTCTTCATATTCTGTTATCGAATAATACAAAATGTGTACGTGATATTGCGAAAACAATTGAAGCCCCAATAATATATCGAAGGTCATTTTTGTCGCATCACCTCTGAAAATGACGCTTTCGAGTGTTTCGAGAGGTTTCAACAAATAATTAAACTTCAATTCGACAGCTTGCTCTATCAGCGTTCGAGCAGAATCATTGCTGATTAGACAATTTTCGATGAAAAAGTTGCAAAATTTGTCATAACTTTCGAGAGTCAAATCGTAATGCAAGAACCCGTCAGATAATAATTCAAATTTTACAAATTCATTGAAAATAAGACGTTTAGTTTCGTTTTTGACAAAATTATTTACAAAATCATCACCGAAATCGAACCCTAACAAATACGAAAGTTCATATTTGTCTGCTACCGGTAATAAATCGAGCAATTCGCTCTGTTTTTCTTCAATTATATCATCAATCATAAAAATATCGAATATTATTCCAAAAATGTCAACTCTAATTAAGCAAGATAAATCAATTTCACGAATTGAGCAAAATCTTTGACAAAGCAAGGGAAATTCTGTCCACCCATTCTATTTCAAAATCATATTTAGAAATCAGCTTGTCGTAGTTCTGCTTTGGTATTACGGCGCTACTGAAGCCAAGTTTTTCGGACTCTTTGAGCCTTTGTTCGATTCGGGCTACCGGACGAACTTCGCCGGTCAAACCAATTTCTCCAATCAGCACTCGCGAACGGTCAAGCGGCGAATCCTTGAATGAACTTACGATTGCTGCGGCAATTCCCAAATCTACCGATGGGTCGTTCAGATAAATTCCACCTGCCACATTTACAAAAACGTCATACTGCCGGAATTGCATTCCAAGCCTTTTTTCCAACACAGCCAAAATCATTTGCAGTCGTCGCAAATCGAAGCCATTGGAACTGCGCTGAGGCACTCCATAGCTTGTGGATGTGACCAATGCCTGAACTTCAATCAGCAGTGGTCGCGAGCCTTCGAGCGTAGTCACAACTGCTACTCCGGGTTCGTTTACGTGGCTTGACGAGAGAAACACCTCCGATGGATTCAGCACTTCGTGCAGCCCGTCATCACGCATTTCAAAAATGCCTATTTCATTTGTCGATCCAAATCTATTTTTGAGAGCTCTTAAAATTCTGAACGAATAATTTTTCTCGCCTTCAAATTGCAATACCGTGTCAACTGTGTGTTCGAGCACCTTTGGACCGGCAATAAAACCATCTTTTGTTACATGACCAACGATAAAAATTGATTTCCCCGATTGCTTTGCAATGTTCATCAATTCGGCGGTACACTCGCGAACTTGCGAAATACTGCCCGGTGATGCATCAATTTTGTCTGTATAAACAGATTGAATCGAATCAATCACAATAATTTCACATTCAGACGCTTTGATGTGGGGAACAATATTTTCCAGATTATTCTCGGCAATAAGCAGCAAATCTTCGTTAATATCCTTCATCCTCATCGCTCTGTGCTTGATTTGCTTGAGCGATTCTTCACCTGAGATATACAAAGCTGAATTGCTTTTCAATCTTCCGCATGTTTGGAGCAAAAGTGTTGATTTGCCGATACCCGGGTCGCCTCCAACCAAAATTAAGGAGCCGGGCATAATACCGCCACCGAGAACTCTGTCAAATTCGACAATATCGGTTTTGATTCTGTGGTCGCTTTTGGTCTCGATTTCCGAAAGTCTCTGAGGGGTCGAAGAATTTGAAATCCGTTCTTTTTTTGTGACAGATTGGCTCTCTTCGACTGTTTCGAGCAATGTATTCCAAGCACCGCAATTTGAGCATCTTCCTGCCCATCGCGGAGTTTTGGCGCCACAGTCGCTACATTCGAATATTATCTTTTTTTTCAATTATGCTCGGAAATTTTTTATTACTTGGCTCATTGACAGCATCAAATTTGATACTTTTGTCAATTTCTAATCATCCTCTTCGAGGTCTTCTTCTCTGATTCCAAAAATGGCTTCGGTAAAATAAGTCGGATTGAACACTTGCAAATCGTCAATTTTTTCGCCTACGCCGATGTATCTTACCGGAATTTTTAATTCGTTTGCAATTGGAATTACAACGCCACCTTTGGCAGTTCCATCAAGTTTGGTCAGAACTATGCCCGTTACCTTTGAAACTTTGGAAAATTCCTTAGCTTGTTGGATAGCATTTTGTCCTGTTGTTGCATCGAGAACAAGAAACACATCATCCGGTGAATCCGCTTTTAATTTGCCGAGAACACGAGTGATTTTTTCTAATTCTTGCATCAAATTTAATTTGTTGTGCAATCTGCCCGCAGTATCAATTATTACGACATCGAAATCATTTTCTTTAGCTTTTTTAAGAGTTTCAAATGCTACTGAAGCCGGGTCTGAACCTTGAGCATGTTGAACGATTTCTACTCCTGCACGCTCAGCCCAAATTTCGAGTTGCTCGTTAGCGGCGGCTCTGAATGTATCTGCAGCACCGATGATTACTTTTTTGCCTGCATTTTTGTAATTATATGCCAATTTTCCGATTGTAGTCGTTTTGCCGACGCCATTTACACCAATCACAAGAATCGTATGTGGGCGCTTTGAGGCATCAATTTCAAAAATTGCATCATTATTTGCTGATGAAGAAAGCAAAAGCAATTCGTGAATTTCTTCTTTGAGCAAGGTATAGAGCTCTTCTGAATTTTCGTAGCCCTCTTTTTTGACGCGAGCGCGTAGTTTGCTTATGATTTGTTCGGATGTAGTGACGCCTATATCGGACGTGATGAGGATTTCCTCAACTTCGTCCAACAATTTTTCGTCAATTTTTCTACCAACGCCAAGAACACTTTTGAATTTATCAAGAAAAGTTTTACGGGTTTTGTCAAGTCCTGTCTTAACTTTATCAAGTTTGAGAGCAGTTCCGGCTTGTGTAATAACGGAATTAACTTTTTCGGAGACTTTATCAACTTGTGTGTTAAACTTATCTTTAAGTTTTGAAAAGAAGCTCATAACTGATTTATCTAAATTTTGTAAATAATAGGACTACAAATATACTTAATTGCTAATAAAATTAAGAATTTAGTTTTTGATTTCCCTTATTATTCAGAGCTTGAATCCACCTGATTTGATAGAGTGCGAAAGAATAAATCATTGCAGCTAAACATAGATAATATCCATATCGCGAAGCGAAATCTATACCAAGCAAAACAGCCAAAATCGTTACGAGCATGAGTACAAATGTGACCTTACCCTCGAAATTGGATGCCATGACATAATTCAGCTTACTTTTGGCGTATAAGCCTCCGGTCAGTATCAGGGTATCACGAACGGCAAAAGCCACGAGAAACCACAATGGCATAATTCCGGCGATTACCATCGCAACGGCAAAGAGGAATAGGAATACTTTATCACCAATCGGGTCGAGTATTTTGCCCATTTCGGTGATTGTATTTGTTTTTCGGGCTATATATCCATCTAAAAAGTCTGTCAATCCCGCAATAACACCAACTATCATTGCTGCTGTGTAGTACCCTTCCAGAATCAAATACATTGCAGGCAATGCCATAATAATTCTTGAAATGCTTAGAATATTAGACAAGTTCATAATTTTTTCTATTAATCGCCAAAAATATTATTGCTAAAATAACACTTAAAATAATTCCCGGAAACATTGGTTCGATATTGCTTAATATTTCTATGCCAAATCCGGGTATAATCATCCAAAGTAATGAGATTGATGATGCAAGAATCATTATGATGATTGCCTGTCGGGAATTGATTTTCAGGGGTTTTATCATTGTCAATGTCAGAGGTACAATCAATCCCGGCACAGTCACAGATGCAGTTTTGTAAATAATTTCGACTGCCGATGGTATTGCTATTGCTACTGTCACTCCGGCAATTGACGTCAGTATCAAACCAACTTTGGTTAATTTGTCGGCGGCAATGTGTTTGAGACCCTTGAATTTTTTTAGTATGTCATTGCCGATTGTAGTGGCACTTATGAAAGCATAGCTATCCAGCGTTGACATTACTGCCGATAGCATCGAAATCACAAAAATTCCTTTCCAAATTGGTGGCAACACGAGTTCACCCAGAACCGGAAATGCCATCAGAGCATTGTCCGGAGATGTGAAAGCACGAGCATAAAGCCCTGTGAACAAGGTCAGGAAGTCGAAAATCGCCCAAAAGACAACGGAAATTAGAATGCCATTTCGGGCTGTTTTGCTATTTGTGGCAGCGCTGCATCGTTGATGGAATCCCGGGTCAACAAAAGTTTGCAACGCAATTATAAACCATACCGCAATATATTGCCAACTCAAAGTTCCGGTAGCTGTAGTATGTTTATCAGGCAAAAGCGTCGTCATTTCCGAAATCGAACCAAGTGTCAGAATCGAAAAAATAAGCAATGCGGCAAATCCGATATACATGAATACAAATTGTATGGCATTTGTATAAACGTCGGCTTTGAATCCGCCTGTGAAAAGATAGGCTATTGATGCAATCGAACCAATAATAATCGAAATCCATAGTTCAAATCCCGTGAACAATTGGATTAGAATCCCAAGCATAAGGATGTATGCCGATGGAACGGTGATGAACAAAATTATTATGGAGGAGATTACACCTGCTGTCCCGTTGTAATTTCTCCTGATCTGGTCAGGAATCGTCATCACGTTTGCATCGCGAATCTTTCCGGCAAAAAATATTGCAAACAGAACCGCTGCGACGTAATAAGGCAAGCCGAAACAAACCCAAGCCACCACACCGGAGTTAAAAACAAATTCGCCAACACCGAGTATGCTGCCGTACCAAGTTGCAACAAGAGTAGCGATGAAAAATGGTAAAGTCAGGCGGCGTCCGGCAAGAATATATTCCTCGGGCGAGTTGCCGTACTTTTTTTCTTTGCGAGATGCAATTACAAAACCTACATAAAGCACTATTGCAAAATAGGCAATGACGATTACCAAATCCGCAATTGTTAGAGTCATTTGCTTAGAACGTTCTTTTGGAAATATTCAACTGTAAGTCTTAGCCCCATATCCAAATCAATATCCGGTGACCAGCCGAGTTCACGCTTGATTTTATCATATGAGCAGCAGCTGCGTCTTTGCTCGCCCTGTTTGCCTTCGAGATGTGCACGCTCGCATTTGGCTTCAGTAATACTTTTGATTTTATCAAAAACTTCGTTCACGTTTACTTCGATTGCTGTGCTGATGTTGTAAACCCCTTTATAGGCATCGCTGAGTGCCAGCACATTAGCTTTGACAACATCGCTCACAAAAACGTAATCGCGAGTATTGAGACCATCGCCATAAATATAGGGTTGCTCGCCTTGGAGCATCTTCCCGATGAAGATAGCCACCACACCTGCTTCGCCTTGAGCATTTTGACGAGGACCGTAAACATTGGAATATCGTAAAATGGCTGTTTCGATTTTACGAACTTCCGAATAATAATACAAATATTTCTCGTTCGCATATTTTGAAATGCCGTATGGTGAGCATGGTTTGGGCGTGTAATCCTCGCTTGTGGGGAGTATATCAGCCTCGCCGTACACTGCGCCACCTGTCGAGGCAAAAATTATCTTTTTCACACCCGTTGCTACAGCAGCTTCATAGACATTTATACTGCCGATAATGTTCACACCTGCGTCATATGCCGGATTGCCGACTGATACGCGGACATCCATTTGAGCCGCATGATGATTGACAATATCGAATTGCTCAAGCTCGAAGATACGTCGAATTTCGGGAGTACGGATGTCAATTTCGTGAAATTTAGCTTTTGGATTGACATTTTCCAATTTTCCTGTGGAAAGATTATCAAAAATATGTACCTCATGACCAAGAGCAATGTATTCGTCAGCAATATTAGAAGCTATAAATCCGGCTCCGCCGGTAAGTGCAATTTTCATTTTGTTCCTTGTTAATTATACCAATCATCAATTATTAATTTTGGTATCAAAATCTCATCGTTCTCCTTAATTACAATGCAAAATTTCAATAATTCTGCTGCATCTGCAAATTTTGTACTGTCTGACGCATATAAGACGGCGATAGTTTCATCTTTTGACACTTTGTCGCCAATCTTTTTCCTAAGTTCAATTCCAGCCGCATAGTCAATCTTGTCATAGACGTTCTGTCTGCCGGCACCAAGCATAATTCCGACAATACCGACGTTTATCGTATCAACTTGACTTACATAGCCGTCAACGTCGGATTTAATCTCGAATGTTGGCGTATTTAGAAAATTATTTCTCGAAATTTCTAAGTTGCCGCCTTGTGATTCGACCATTTTCAAGAAATTTTTGTAAGCTTGTCCGCTTTTTAGAATCTCCTTATTTTTGGTATGAATATCATCAACATTATCGTTTATTCCCGATGCCAAGACCATCGAATCTGCCAATTTCAAGGTTAACTCTTCGATATCCGGCGGAATATTTCCTTTAAGCGATTCAATCGTTTCTTCAATTTCGAGCCAATTTCCGATTGCATATCCAAGTGGTTGCTCCATCGAACTGAAAATAATTCTCATTTTAAGCCCGATATCCGAAGCGACTGCCAACATTGATTCCGCAAGTTGCTTGGCTTCATCTATGTCTTGCATGAATGCACCATTGCCCGTTTTCATGTCAATCACCAATCCGTCCAAATCTTCGACTAATTTTTTGCTCATAATGGAAGCTGTAATCAGCCCGACAGATTCTACGTTACCCGTTACGTCTCGGATATGATACAAAATCCCGTCTGCAGGAGCAATTTGGGGCGTTTGAGATGTCATAAATGCATTATTCTGGAGTAGCAATTTCCTGCATTCGTCATAATCAAGTTGCATATTGAAACCGTCTATAGACTCCAATTTATCAACCGTTCCGCCTGTATGACCAAGCCCTCGACCGGAAATCATAGGAACGGCAATTCCGGCTGACATGCAAATCGGTACGAGCAATAATGAAATTTTATCGCCAACACCGCCGGTAGAATGCTTGTCAATTTTTGGTAATTTTATATCCGAAAAATCGAATTTCATACCCGAATCCCGCATTGCGAAAGTCATTGCGGCTGTTTCGTCGCGATTCAAACCATGAATACATGCAGAAGTCAAAAAAGCTGCAGCCTGAATATCGGAAACATAATTATTTATCAAACCCCGAATGAAGTACCGAATTTCCTCTGCGGTCAGGTTATATCCTTCTCTTTTCTTTTTTAGTAGCTCCGAAATCAGCATTTTTTCAATTTTTTTTTAAGAAAATAAAATTAGTTTATTGTTATTAGCAATATGTTTTGTAATTTATATTTTGTTAATTTGTATAAATATAATTTCAAATTTAGTAAAATAATGATGCACTACGCAATGCCAATTTCGCAAAGACTTAAAAAACTTATTAAGTCATTGCACCAAAAGCCATTTAGAGACCAGAACGGTTTATTTTTAGTCGAAGGCGAAAAGTTAGCCAACGAATTACTAATAAGCGATTTTCACCCGGAGCTTATTGTTGTTAAAGATGCACCGTCATCTGACATCATAGATTGCATCGAACAATTCTCCGAAAAAGGGACACCAATTTATACTGCTCCTAAGCACCAATTCGACCAAATTTGCGATACGAAAACGCCGCAAAATGTTTTGGCAGTCGTAAATATTAAACATAGAGAAGTGCTAAAAAATGAGCCTTTCATTGCTTTGGACGGTATATCCGACCCGGGTAATGTTGGGACAATAATCCGAACTGCTGATTGGTTCGGCTTCAAACAGGTGATACTTGGAAAGGATTGTGCTGATGTTTTCAATCCCAAAACCGTTCGCGGAACGATGGGCGCGATTTTCAAGACACATTTGATTTACGAGCCGGAGCTGGCGGAATACTTGAAAGAGACTTTCCCCAAACATAAAATATATGGTGCTTCCGCTAAAGCAGATACTGCTCTACAAAGCATCAAACCCAAGAAGTTGTATGGTATTGTCCTGGGTAGCGAATCCCACGGCATAAGCGAACAGACTATCGAAATACTTGATGGCGAATTCAAAATCGAAGGCAAAGGTCGTACAGAATCGCTTAATGTTGCAGTTGCAGCATCTATAGCGATGTACCACCTATCAAATTTCTAAGCTATTTCATACGTCTATATTCTATATGATAATTTTTCAGTAATTTTGTATTACTGAAGAGTAATTAGGTTTTTTTGATACAACATATTAAAACATAAGATAAATCATGAATGAAATTCTGAGTATTGCTGTCATAATCATATTGAGCTACTTTGTAGGTTCGATTCCGACCGGTGTTATCGTGAGTAAGCTGTTTTTCGGTTTCGACTTGCGTATCAAAGGTAGTGGCAATATGGGTTCGACGAACGCTTTCCGTACTTTGGGATGGAAATGGGGTTTGTTTGTCCAAATTTTTGACCTTGCCAAAGGATTCATTGCAGTAGCAGTGATTGCCGGGATTTTAGGCAAAGGGATATCAATACCAAATGCCACATTCTTCGAGGATTTGACTATCATTAAAATGATTGCCGGTGTCACGGCAGTCTGTGGACATATTTGGTCAGTTTTTGTCGGATTCAAAGGTGGCAAAGGTGTCAATACTGCAGCCGGAATGTTGATAGGGCTTGTACCGGTGGACGTTACGATTGCAGCCGCAGCTTTCATTCTTGCAGTTGTTTTCTCGGGTTATGTCTCATTGGGTTCGATTGTCGCTGCGTTTTCAATTCCATCTTCAATGCTTGTGCGTTATAATATTTTTGGTGCAAATATCGAAGGTTACCACCTTCTAATATATTTTTCCTTAGGATTAATGATGTTAGTGATTTACACTCACCGTGCAAATATTAAAAGATTGATTAAGGGAACAGAGAATAGATTTTCAAAATTGCATCTGATTAGGTTGAAACATAGAGAAAATAAACCAATCACTAAAAATAACGAAAGTGAAAAATGAATTCTATGAGAATAGGTATAATTGGTGCCGGTGGTTGGGGCACTGCTTTAGGCTTAGTGCTTAATCGAAACGGGCACGATGTTTTTCTGTGGACTCATGACCAAAATCTCGCACACATAATTAACCGATACCATGTCAATAAGGATTATCTCCCAAATGTAATTCTGCCCCAATCTCTTTCTTCTACAAATGATGCAAACAGATTATCAGGTTGCGATTTAATTCTGAATACTATCCCCACTCAATATATACGCACCACAATTAATGATTTCTCCTTACCAATACAGAATAAACCCATTGTTAATGGTTCTAAAGGGATTGAAACAGAATCTTTGAAACGAATTTCTGAAATTTTCAAAGAAGCTGCTTCAACTGACGCTGATAATTATACTATCTTGACCGGTCCGAGCCACGCTGAAGAAGTATCGAGGGAAATGCCCACAACTGTGGTAGCAGCATCGGAAAATATCGAATTTGCGAACAAGATTCAAGAAATTTTCAGCAATGATAAATTTCGAGTCTATTCCAGCAATGATGTCGTCGGATGCGAGATGGGCGGCTCGCTAAAAAATGTTATTGCATTAGCCGCCGGAATAATTGATGGTTTGGAGTTAGGGGATAACACGAAGGCTGCATTAATCACTCGCGGGCTCGCAGAAATGTCACGTCTTGGGATTGCTATGGGTGCTAATCCGCTTACCTTTTCAGGGCTTTCGGGCTTGGGAGACTTGATTGTAACTTGCAACAGTCAACACAGCCGTAATCGCTACGTTGGAGAGATGATTGGACGCGGGAAGAAGCTAAATCAAATCATCGAAGAAATGAAAATGATTGCCGAAGGTGTAAAAACTACAGAATCTGCTTATCATTTGGGAATTAAGCATCATGTAGAAATCCCAATTGCCGAACAAATTTATCGAATATTATTCAATGATGTTGAGCCGCTTGAAGCAATCAAAGAATTGATGACCCGAACTTCAAAAAACGAATGGTGGTGGTAGATTTCAGCTATCCAATAGTGAATATCATATCAACGTCATGAAGTCTATGCGAATAGTATCAATACTAATAACCATCTTCATGTTGTGTTCAGTATATGCACAAGCAAATGACTGTCAATGGGCAAGCCGTGTGGTTGATTTTTCTTACCAATACGGTAACCGTGAGTTTTCTCCCCGAGAAATTTTGGGCAAACCTTCCGTAATGCCCGATTTCGGCAAATCTCCCGCTGCATGGTTAGTAAAATACCCGTCGAGTAAGACTGAATGGATAAGACTTGAATTTGCAAATCCGATTTACATCAAACAAATCCTTGTAAACGAGAATTTCAATCCCGGAGCAATTGTCAGGATTATTCACTACGATTCGCTTGGTAGAGGACACCAAGTTTATAATAATAATTCTCCAATGCCAAAACAAAATGGCAAATCGCCCTCGAGGTTTTTCATTGATAAAGTAAATTTTCGAAGCAAAGAATTGAAAATAGAACTTAATTTATTTAACTATTTAGAAGATTATCAAATTGATGCTGTTGCGATTTCAAGCTCAATCGAGCCAATTCCAATTGAAGTAAATTTACCTGAAAATGCAACAACTATGCCGATTGTAAAGGAAAATTTAGGTCCAAATGTCAATTCAAAATGGCGTGAATTAGCCCCGATAATAAGTTCAGATGGCAATACTCTATTTTTTACTCGCGAAGGGCATCCCGACAATTTAGGAAGTCTGCGTCTTCAGGATATTTGGTATTCAAAGGCAGATAGCAACGGGAATTTTTCCTTGGCACAGAATATTGGTCCCCCAATAAATAATGAAAATTCTAATTTTTCTTTTGCGATATCACCTGATGGAAATGTCTTGTATTTGGGTCATATTTATTTACCCGACGGAAAAAATATTTCAGGATTCTCGAAAAGTGTATTCGATGGTTCAAACTGGTCAATGCCTGAATCAATGAATGTGCGTAATTATTATAATCGCTCCCGAAGTGGCAGCTTTAGTATATCCTCCGACGGTAAAACTATGCTTTTGGCTATTGAAAGAGACGACTCTTATGGCTACATGGATATTTATGTAAGTTTTCTGCTTGTTGACGGCACTTGGTCTGAACCGAAAAATCTGGGCAATACAATCAATACCGCTGCAGAGGAAGTATCTCCCTTCTTGGCGTCTGACGGGAAAACATTATATTTCTCGACGGGTGGGCATCCGGGCTATGGCGATAACGATATGTTCATTTCAAAGCGTTTGGACGATACATGGACAAATTGGACAGAGCCGACAAATCTTGGCTCCGAAATTAATACCCAAGGCTGGGATGCTTACTACACAATAAGTGCCGATGGGAAATATGCCTATTTCGTTTCAAGTGAAAATTCAATCGGAACCGAAGATATTTTCAGGCTTGAATTACCTGAGGAAATTACTCCTGAACCTGTTTATCTTATTCGTGGAAAAGTTTTAAATTCAAAAAATGAGCAACCCGTTTCTGCTTCGATTAAATATGAGACCTTGCCCGACGGAAACGAAGCAGGCTTTGCTACATCCAATGCCTTGACAGGCGATTATAGAATTGTATTGCCAAGCGGCAAGAAGTACGGATATTATGCCGTTGCAGATGGATTTGTAGCTGTAAATCAAAATTTGGATTTACGAGAAGTATTTGATTATGGAGAATTGAACGTTGATTTGTACTTAGTGCCTATCGAAAAGGGGCAGACAGTCCGAATTAATAATATATTCTTCGAGTTCGGCAAATACGAGCTACTCAATGATTCGTTTATCGAATTGAACAGACTCAAAGAGATTCTGAATAAAAATCCGCAAATGATGATACTTGTCAAAGGACATACCGACATTATCGGTAATGATGCCAGGAATCAATTACTATCGGAGAATAGGGCTAATTCTGTCAAACAGTATTTGATTGAAAATGGGATTGATGCCAATCGAATCAGAATTAGTGGCTTAGGAAGCGCAAGCCCAATCGCCGACAACAACACCGAAGAAGGCAGAGAGAAAAATCGCCGCGTTGAATTCGAAATTATTTCTGAGTAAGAATCAAATATTAGTTAATGGAACTCCTTGCAAATGGAAAATCATGAAATTGGAATTATTAAATTCAAAGTTTATTATGGGTGCCGACCTTATGGGTTGGCTCTTTTTTTATAAATTTATGCTTATTTTTGAAATTATACTTTAATGAGGTTCTAAAAAATGATGACTTTAAATATAAATATTGACCACGTCGCAACAGTCAGAAATGCACGAGGCGGAGTGGAACCGGACCCTGTTGCTGCAGCCATGATTGCCGAGTTAGCAGGTTGCCACGGCATTGTAGCCCATCTCCGAGAAGACCGCCGCCATATAAATGACCGCGATATTCGATTGCTCAAACAAGTCATCCAAACGAAATTCGATTTGGAAATGGCTGCCCACGATGACATTATCGAGATTGCACTCGATATTAAGCCCCAACTCGTGACGATTGTTCCCGAAAAACGAGAAGAATTGACAACCGAAGGCGGATTGAACCTCGCAGCAGAAATCACTCGTTACAAAGATTTGACATCGAAAATGCACGACAATGGCATCGAAGTCAGCTTTTTTGTCGAACCCGACAATGAACAAATTGACGCTTCGGTAGCTTGTGGCGCTGACATGGTCGAATTGCACACAGGAGTTTACGCAAATGCTCGAAGTGAAAAAGATATTGCCCGCGAATTAGCCAAAATTGATAAAGCTGCAAAATATGCCGTGACAAATGGTTTGAAAGTGGCTGCCGGACACGGTTTGAACTACCTGAATGTGCATCCCATCGCAAAAATTGCTACAATACACGAACTAAGCATCGGACATTCGATCATTTCCCGTGCTGTTTTCGTCGGATTGGATGCGGCTGTTCGTGAAATGTTAGCCGCGATGCGAAACGCCAAATTGCAAAGCGGTAAATAATATGTGCGGTATAGCCGGAGTTTTTGATACTAATTCCAATAGTTCCGTAAATCGTGATTTGCTCAAAAAAATGAGCGATGTCATCGCCCATCGCGGTCCCGATTCCGATGGTATGTATATTTCGGAAAGTAATCGCTGTGGCTTGAGTTTCCGCCGACTTGCCATCATAGATTTGAGCGATTCGGGCAATCAACCGATGACGACTCGCGATGGCAGATACACAATTGTATTCAACGGCGAAATCTACAATCACCGAATCGTCCGAGAAGAGTTGATTAAATCCGGTTTTAAATATAATTCGGAAACCGACACTGAGACAATTTTATACGGCTTTGAAAAATTTGGATTTGATATTATCGAAAAATTTGTCGGTATGTGGGCGTTTGCAATTTGGGATAATCAAGAACAAAAATTGTTTGCAAGCAGAGACAGAATCGGTATCAAGCCATTTTATTATTATTTCAAAAATGGAATTTTCATTTTTGGGTCAGAAATTAAATCAATTCTCGAGCATCCTGAAGTAAAGCGTGAATTTAATTTCGACGAATTGCCAAACTATCTGAATTATTCGATGAGTTCGTCGCATTCTACATTATTTCGGAATATTCACAAACTACCCGCAGCACATTGGCTGTCATTGGATAAAACCGGTGAATTGCAAATCAAACGCTATTGGTCGCCATTGCGAAATAAAATGCAACTTGGAACAATGTCTGAAGGCGACGTTCAGGAGAATATCATTACTTTGCTTCGCCAATCAATCAAAGACCGAATGATGAGCGATGTTCCATTCGGAGTTTTCCTGAGCGGCGGAATTGATTCGAGCGCTAATGTTGCGTTGATGTGCGAACTAATGGACCGCCCTGTGGACACATTCACAGTTGGTTTCAAGGATTTGCAGAAATACAATGAGTTGCAATATGCAAATCAAATAGCAGACTTGTTCAAAACCAATCACCATGAAATCCTGATTGACCAACGCGATTCTATTGAAGTTTTAGAAACTTTAGCTTGGCATGAGGACGAACCAAATGGTGACCCCGTTTGCATTCCGCTGTATTATTTGAGCAAATTGACCCGCCAAAGCGGCACTACCGTAATTCAGGTTGGCGAAGGAAGCGACGAACAATTTATCGGCTACGATTGGATGTTGCGCGATTATAACTTCCATAATTCATATTGGAAATTTTACACGGGATTGCCCACTTTCGCACGGAAACTGATTTATTCCGGCATGAAACCTATCCTACATGGAATGAATCAATATATTATTTCTGAATATTTTCGTCGCGGCACAAGTGGCGAGGAGCTTTATTGGAGCGGAGCATCAAGATTTTCGCCAACGATGCTCGAAAATTTATTGAACAAAAAATATCAGCACTTAGGTTCAATACCATATCAATTCGCCAAATCAATGCATGAATCTGCGATTGATGAAAATCCCAATTCAACTTACTTGCAACGAATGACATATTTGGAGCTTTATCACAGGCTTTCAGATATTTTATTGATGCGAGTTGATAAAATCACGATGGCTCACAGCCTCGAAGCGAGAGTGCCATTCTTAGACCACCGTTTGGTCGAATTCGCAATGAATTTGCCCGACAAAATGAAAGTTCCAAACCAAAGCGACACCAAAATTTTGCTGAAAAATGCCCTAAAAGGGATTTTGCCCGAGAATATCATTCATCGCAAAAAACAAGGTTTTGCCGCTCCGGTGAAAGAATGGTTGCGGAACGAATGGTATGATTATGCAAGAGACGAGATTATGAATTCATTTTTCGTCAAGGAAAAAGTTTTTGATAAAGTTTTTATTGAAAAATTATTTGTATTGCACAAAAGCGGAAAATTCAAACTTCACAATGAGATATTTTTGATATTGATGTTGTCAATATGGCATAAAAAATATTTCAGCTAAAATCTTAATCCAAGAATGATATTTAATGCAATGCGCTCCGGTTCGTTGGCAGTTCGCGCAATATAATTCAACTGAGAATAGTTAACTTCTAGAAATGTTATGAAAACATCTATTGGAATCTCAATTCCGGCTCCGACACTAAATCCGAGTCTCGATTGAGTATCAATCGCACTTAAGGGAACGTTTGAGTTGTATTTTTCATGGTCAATCGCTAAGGATATGAAATTATAAGCTAATGAAAAATCGGCATAAAAATCGCCGAAAGTCCTGATTAGATAATATTTGATGCCTGCTGCAATCGGAATCACGGTATTTTGCAGCCCAAAAATTGCCAAAGTATCATTTGTTGCTTCATTCATCAGCATTATTCGAGACTTTGGAAATTTGATGAATGAAAATCCACCGTAAAATATTGCGTTTTCAGACAAATCAATTCCAAGTTTGAACCCTAAAGAGTACCCTGGATTCATGTCGGGGTAAACGAACGTGCCCTTCGTTTGAGCTGAATCAAACAAGGTCAGAAATCCGTCCGAATTGATTCTGTTCGTTTGCTGTTCGGTGAGTGACATACCGCCATAAAACCAAAAAGATGTTTCTCGGGCATCCGACAAACTATGAATTGAGAGGGAAAAAAGCGATATGAGAAATATAAGTTTCATTTATGTTCTATCAAAGTTTTTAAAACGTTATTAGTTAAAATAAATTTCACACTTAAACATTTTTACGTTTACTACGTTATATTCTGAAATAAGTTACATTATTCAATTATGGGAGTTTTACAATGAAGAGATTCTTTTACGTGTTTCTTTTAATCGCCTTTGTTTTTACATCAAAGACTTTCTCGCAAGAAGACGAAATTCCTTTTAACATAGGCATATTCGGTGGTTTGAATTTTAATATGCACACACCTGATATGACATTTGGGGCTGTCAATGACCCAACAGCTACGATCCGTTACAAAGATAATCAAACAAGTCTCGGAGGGCATTTTGGACTTATAGCAAATATCCCGATTAATCATATGTTCATAATTACCGGAAGATTGGGATATAATATGGCTGGTGGCGAAATTGTGGACTCGACATCTTTTAATACTTGGACTACAAATTTAGATTATATAGAATTTACTCCGGGCGTACAAGTTCACAATTTAATATCAGGCACCGGATTGTATCTTCTTGGCGGTATCGAATTTGGTATCCCTTTGTCTGCATCAAGGACAGTAGATTATGATGATGGTGATATTGAAATCACCAACGTAGTTCCGGAAGCTGATATCCCTGACGCTACAACCAGAATAGCTTTGGCTTTGGGAGTTGGCTGGATGTTCGAGGTTTCCGATAATATATTTCTTTCACCGGAAATTTCGTTTAGATTACCATTTACTGAAGTTAGTGACAATGAAGCATACCAAACATGGGAAGTACCACAACTACGTTTGGGCTTGGCTTTGACTTTTGGTCTAAGCAAGCAACCTGATTATGTTGTTGAAGAAGAAGCTGACCAGTATTTAAATGTTGGTATGAACTCAGTAAAAGGCATTGACAGACAAGGTAACAAGAGCGATTTACGCAAAATTTCCTTAGAAGAAACGCAATACACTGAATTATTCCCACTTTTACCTTATGTATTCTTCAATGAAAATAGCGATGTTCCCGACCCGAAAACTCAAACTCTTGCAGGAAGTCGCGAAGCTGGTAACTTTACTACTGAAAGCCTCGAGCCTGATGCCTTGAAAATCAATTCGTCAACATTGGATATCGTCGGTTCGAGAATGAAAAAAGATAAAAATGCTTCAATCAAATTGGTTGGTACAATTGACAATGTTAACGAAAAAGCAGGCTCAGGTTTGGCTCAAAGACGTGCTGAATTTGTTAAAAATTACCTTGTTACAAATTATGGAATCGAAGCAAACAGAATCACTGTCGAAACAACAGGATTGCCTTCAAGACCATCATCATCACGCGACCCCGAAGGCGTTCAAGAAAATCGTCGTGTTGAAATCTACCCAATCAACACAAACTCGACTCTTCTTGACCCAATCATAATTGAAAGCGATAGACAACGCATTGCCGAACCTACAATCGTAGAATTTTCACCAAAAGTAGAATCAAGCAACGAAATTGGTGGTTGGGAACTCGAAGTCAAACAAGCAGGTAGAATTATCAAGAGATTGAGCGGACAAGGCAAAGTAGAAGATATTCAATGGGGAATCATGCCAAATGAATTGGCTGCATCCGAAATTCCGGTTGATTATACTTACCACGTTTGGGACAGCCAAGACAACAAGAAGACTATCAGCGGTTCGATACCGGTAGAATATTTCTCGATTACTCGTAAAAAATCTGAAGAACGCCCTGATAGAACAATTTCAAAATATTCGCTTGTAGTATTCGGATTTGACAGCCCGGAAGTCTCAGAATCTGACAAACGAATCGTAATGAACAACATCGTTCCGAATATTAAATTCAATTCAACTGTACAAATTTATGGCTATACAGACCGTATCGGCGATGAAAAGTACAATAAGGAATTGGCAGGAAAAAGAGCAGAAAGCGTATTGAAACTATTGCAATCTAAAGTTAGAGATGCAAAATACGAAACTTATGCAGTAGGTGAATCGGTTTTAGTTTACGATAATAACAAAACAGCCGGCAGACAATTAAGCCGTACTGTTCAAATTTACGTAATAACTCCGAAAAACTAAGGATTTTAGCTTTTAATTTGTGACGTAAAAGTATTTGTTGGTGAATTATATTATCAGCGGTGCTTTTACGTCACATTGTTTTATGTGAAATGTAAATCTAAATTTGATGACCGAACAAATAAACTACAAATATCTTAACGACATCAACTCTCCTTATGATTTGCGAAAGTTACCAAAGAATGCTTTGGGTGATGTTTCCAACGAAGTCAGAGATTTCATGATTGATACCATCACACGTGTTGGTGGACATTTTGGAGCCGGACTTGGCGTAGTCGAGTTGACTGTGGCTTTGCATTATGTATTCAATACTCCTGAAGATAAAATTGTTTTTGATACAGGTCATCAGGGCTATCCTCACAAAATATTAACCGGACGCCGCGAATTATTGCAAACCATCCGCCGTAAAGGTGGAATATCAGGGTTTTTGAAACGTAGTGAAAGCGAATTTGATGCTTTTGGTGCAGGTCATGCCAGCACAAGCATTTCAGCAGCATTAGGCATAGCCACAGCTCGCGATATTCAGGGTAAAGATTTCAAAGTCATTTCCGTTATTGGTGATGGCGCCATGACAGGTGGGCTTGCTTACGAAGCCATGAACAATTGTGGAGTCCAAAAACGCGACATGATTGTAATTCTAAACGATAATAATATTTCAATCGAACCAAACGTATCAGCCTTTTCAAATTATTTTAACGAATTTTTCGCATCTCCTGCTGTCAATTCCGTCCGCCAAGGAATTTGGGAAATGGCAGGGAGAATGGATAATCTCGGCGACCGCTTACGGAAATACGCATCGAGATTGGAAGATGGCGTCAAAGCAATTATCACTCCGGGCGTTTTATTCGAGACACTTGGATTCAATTACTTTGGTCCGATAAACGGCAACAATATCCAGAAAGTTATCAAAATGTTGCAACTGACCAAGGATTTGAAAGGACCCGTATTTTTGCATATTATCACCCAAAAAGGCAAAGGGTACGCACCTGCTGAAGCTGATTCGCAAAATCTTCATGCAATTGGCACAGTAGATAAGCTGACTGGCAAAGCATTAGCAAAAAAAACAACGGGCATACCCTCATATAGCGCTTTTTTCGGAAACGCAATGGCTGAAATCTGCAAAATGAACAAAAGTGTTGTCGGAATAACAGCCGCAATGGGGGAAGGCACAGGACTTGTCAAGATGGAAAAGGAATTCCCCGACAGATATTTCGATGTGGGCATAGCTGAAGGTCATGCAGTAACATTTGCCGCCGGAATGGCTTCTCAGGGATTAATACCGGTATGTGCAATTTATTCTTCATTTTTGCAACGAGCATTTGACCATTTGGTTCATGATTGTGCCATTCAAGGATTGCACGTAGTGTTCGCCATAGACCGCGCCGGATTAGTCGGTGCAGATGGCGCAACTCATCACGGAGTGCTCGATTTGACATATTTACGACCTGTTCAAAATATGGTCATAATGGCGCCCAAAGATGAACAAGAACTCAGAGATATGCTCTATTCCGCAGTTTTTGCATATACCCAAGGACCCGTAGCCATTAGATTTCCTCGTGGCGAAGGATTGGGAATCACACTGATGCCTATGCGAGAATTAACATTGGGCAAAGGCGAAATAGTCAAATCCGGAACCGATATAGCTATAATGGCTGTCGGTACAATGGTCAACGAAGCACTCAAAGCAGCAGAAATACTTTCCGAAACAGGAATCAGCTTAGAAGTTATCAACCCGCGCTTTGTCAAACCATTAGATGCCGAACTTATAAAATCTACATTCGAACGATTCGACCACGTCGTCACAATCGAAGATGGACAAGCAATGGGAGGCTTCGGCACAGCAATCGCAGAATTCATGGTCAATAACGATATCAACAACAAACATCTTCATATAATGGGCATCCCCGATAAATTCATCCACCATGCCACACAAGCCGAGTTACTCAGAGAATTGGCTTTAGACTCAGTCGGAATTGCTGAAAAGGTAAAAGAAATATCACAAATAATCAAATCAGCAATCTTTCATTAACATTTCTTTTTTCTATCTCGAAAATTATTATTATTTTTGTAGTCTGTAATGATTGAAAAATCATTCGACCTCGTAGCTCAGCCGGTAGAGCACTTGACTTTTAATCAAGTGGCCGCAGGTTCGAACCCTGCCGGGGTCACAAGTGAAAACCGAAAAGCCTTGATACATCTGTGTCGAGGCTTTTTTCGTAGTGGTCGTGTGCAAAATGCGTGCAAAATGATTTTAAAAGTCAGTCATATTTCAACTCTTTTATCATTTTTTCGGTTTCATCCATCAAAGTTTTTCTTAATGTGATTTTGCCGTCGTTTTGATTCTTCTCAAGGCTCTTAATTAATCGCTTTCGCAATATCTTATTATTAAGTAAATAAACACCATCTGCTTTAATTATTGTCATGATATAGTTGTTCTCCTTTTTCGGCGATTATTTTCACGATTTACTTCATCAGTTACAGTTTGTGAATTCAAATATACATCAAAATCCAGACTTTCAACAACATTAATTAATTGATCCATCTTCCGGATTAACATTTCATTTCCTGATTTCGATGCTTCGCTTATCAACGCTTGTAGCTGAGGATTATTTAACACGATTTCCGGGTTATTACTCCCTGCATCGCCCACAAGTGCCAACTCAGGTTTGGTCAAAAACCCACTACCTCCTGCATAAGAACGAATTTTTAGCTCTTGTTGACCGTATTGTTGTAAATATTCATCTGCATCTGTTACTTCGGTCTGATAATCAACTTGTATTTTCATCATTTTTGACATTTCCGACAATAATTTAATTGTTTTATCAGGCGACAATTGAGTGTTTAAGGATTTTTCGAGGGAATTAACTCCTTCATTAATTCGAGAAAGTCCTTTATTTACTATTTCGAGTTGTCTTAGGTGCTTTTCTACAGTTACATCTGTCTCCATTAAACCCATAATAGCAGTTAAATCTAAATTATTCGCCATTTTTTGCATTTCTTGCGAGAAATCTGATGATAACAACTTAACTGCATTCATTAAATGATGCTCTTGTTGGCGAACGGCTTCTGTTACAATCAACCAAAGATGGTCATCGCGTAATATCCATTCAGTATCGTCCCCCGGACGTCCTTGAGATGCATCACCCACGATTGCTACAGTTGGACTATCCACGCGCCCACCGGTATGAAAACTACTGAGTGCAGATAATGCCGGTCCTAAAATGGTATTCATAGCAGCGGTAACCAACCCTTTAATCATAGGAATTGTCAATACAGCCCAAAATCCGGTCGTGGATGTAAACAAAGAATCAATTATTAGTTTTGAGACGGCAGCACTTGCCGCTGCTTTCAAAATACCACCCATATTTGCCAACATTGTCCTGGCGGAATCTTTCATTGCTTCTCCGCCATCGAAAAGATTGACGAAAATATCGCCAATACTTCCTTGCAACGCTTCAGCAGATGCCAATAAAATATCTCCCTTCTCAGCAATTACCTTATCCATCCCTTCTAATTTCGCTCTTTGGGCTTCAATGGCTTTTGTATCTGTTGGGTCTATAGCATTAAGTATAGCCTGTTCCCGTGCTCTTTGTTCATTTAGTAAAGCTAAATCATGTTGTCTCTGAGCTTCAATCTCTGCACCTCTTGCGGCATCCTGAATCGCCTTTTTATTATTTTGATGCTCTCTTTCTAAATCTTCCTTGCGTTTATTATACTCAACTTCTGTAATGATTTCAGCTTCCTTCATCTCCTCCAATTTCTCGATTTGATTTTTATGTCTGACATCAGAAATTCTGTCGAGTGCGCCGGATGATGAGCCGATAATTGCTTTATTTAATTCAAGTTCAGCCTGTTTACGCTTTTCAATCAACTGCATTTCTTCATGATGCTGTGTTTGCAAGTCCTGCATACGTTTTGTGCGTATGGCTTTTTCTTCAGAATTAATCTCCTTTCTACCGTCTAACTCTGTTTTTTTCAAATCAACTAACTTGCTTTTACGGTCCTTAATTTCGGATTCGATTTCAGCACGACGTTCGGCTGTCAGTTGATTTTCTCCTTTTTCAGAGCCTAATTCCGATAATAAAGCATCAATAGTTTTTTGTTCTTCAACAATAGTGCTTGTAATTTTAGATTGACTTTCTTTTAATTTAGCAACTAAATCCTCTGGAAGTTTAATTCCGAGTTCGATCTCATAACGCAACTCAGATAATGCCAATTCGTCGAGTTTTTTTACGAATTCTTCATCTTCCAATTTAGCTTTTAAATTTAGCTCAATATCCTTATTCTTTTCTTTGGAAATGGAGTTGTTGAGCTGAGTAATTTGGTCATTTATGCCATCAATTACGTCTGATTTTTTCTCATCTTTACCAAGTTTAATTCCTACATCAACCACAACACCATTCGCATCGAGTTTGAGTTTGTAAATTTCTTGAAGAACATCCTTCTCTTGTTGCAAAGCCTTTATCGCATCTTTTTGTGCTGCAATATCATCAATTATTGTTTTTTCACGACCCGATTCCAAGCGTGAAGTTTCAGCAATTATACGCTTTTGCTCAAGCGCGTTAGTGATGCTTTTCTTTTCTGTGTCGAATAGTTTTTTTGCATTCTGAAGATTTGTTGCTGTTGTTTTGGCTCGTTGACCTTCGAGGATTCCTAAGTCTTTTTTAGCTTGTTTTTCGAGTTCAGTCAAAAACAACACTTCTTTGTTCGCTGCTTTGCCGGCAATCAATTCATTTTTTCTCTTTTCTTCGTATTCTTCACGCGTAATCTCGTTATTTTTAAGCTGTCTTGCCAACTCAGCCAACGCGCTTATTGCTTCACTTTGTCCTTTTTTGGCTTTATTCATGGCTTCCGAGAACGATTCCCCAAGGCTTTTAACTGCTTCGCCAGTGCCTTCCACTTCGGCAGTAAATGCGCCTTGTTGGGTTTTAGCATCAACGATACTTGCACTATTGAGCCCAAGTTGTTTGCCGATTTTCTCAGTTGCATCACTTGTCAGCAAACCTGCTTTAGCTCCTTTGGTAAATGAATCTACCATAGAATCACGCGTTGCTTGAATTCCATCTTTTAACTCAATTACTTTTTTATTTTGCAGAGCAAACGCATCCTTATTGCCGGCTGCATATAATTTTTTAGCTTCTGCTTCAGCTTCTTTTAGTTTTTGAGTCTGGTCTGCAAGTCTATCGGATTGAGTTGTCAAGCCTTGTGTATATGCTGCTTGGTCATCAAGTTGTTGCTGTTTGTATGCTTTTTCTCGCTCCTCAGCAAGTTCTTTTGTTTTATCAATGTTGATATCGTAAACCTTTACAAGATTACCCGATTCATCAGTAATCCTTCTGAAGTTTTCTCTTGCTTCAGGTACGATTTTGCCGATTGCATCAGCCGTTTGTTTAGCTTTTTCTTCGAGCATTTGAAGTTGATTACGCTCATCTTCTGTCAAATCTGATTCAGGCTTCGCCTGCAAAGTTTTGATTTGCAAAGTAGTGTCTTGATAATTTTCAATTAAAGTATCAATACCTTCAATTTCCTGAATTTTCGCATTGATTTTGATGCCGTCAGCAAATTTATCTTCTAATGCTTTTGTTATATCTTCAAATTTAGCATCTCGCAACGACTCATTTGCGCCGTCAAGTATCGCTTTACCGGCATTGCTGCCCATATTGCCGAATTCTTTAACTGCTTCGCCAATGTTGCCTGAAAAAATTGCTTTAATTATATTCGAAACTGAACCGGTGACAGATTTTATCCCTGCAACAAAGCCGTCTATTGTTGCTTTCATCAAAGTTAGTTGATTGGTCACAAAATCGAATGCGACACCCAAAGCATTAATCACGTCTTCAACAGTTATTGCTTCTCCAGACATGCCTGTGAAAGCTTCCACGATGCCGGAAATTACATCAATCACTAACCTAAACGGCAGAACCATACCTTCGAAAATTGCTGCCCCATATGAAAGAAATATATCGCCTACTCTCTTTAAAATATCCCACAGCCGAGTGAAACCATACTCCGCCACTTCCCAAACACCATTTATCAGGTTTCGGAATCCCTCAACATTGTTATAAAGATACAAGAAAAGTGCACCAAGGGCCACAACAGCCGCAATAACTGCTACTATAGGAGCCAATGCTGTCATCCAAGCTGCCGATGTTGCAGTTCCACTTGCTGCACCTGCCGCACCTGCCGCACCAAAAGAAGTTGACGCTGAGGTCCCAAAGGTAGCAAGTCCTGGTATTAAGTTTGTTATTGATGTAGAGAAACTTTTTATTGCAGGCAAAGTTTTATTATTTAATGTTTTCTGAAAATCCTTAATACCCTCAGTCATCTCCGCTTTTGATGGCAGGAGTTGACTAAAACCTGCAAACGACGCAATTGCCGGTCCGATTTGAGAGAAAGTATTTATAGCTGTTACGGCTCCGGTGCCAATTGTATCGAAAACTTGAGAAAAACCTGCTTGAATTTTATTAAGGAATATCTTGGTTTTAACATCAATACTTTGGGCTGCAACATCATACGCTTCGGTTGAAACCCCTTTTTCAATCTCCTCGCGTACACTTGCTAATGTTTGAGTAGCACGTTCTGCATTCTTTCCTGTCAATAAGGCAGCAGCAGATCCGGCTTCCATAGAGCCAAACAGAAGATTGAACGGTTTGCCCTGAGCAGTTGCCGATTTTTCGAGTTCTTGCAATGTAGCAATTAGACCTTGATTTGAGAGTTTTTCTTGCATATCTTGAGCTGACAAACCAAGCTTTTTCATAAACGCTTCCAATTGTCCTGTAGGTTTTTGCAATTCTATAAGAGCAGAGCGGATTTGAGTAGTTGCTTGTGCTGTTGGAACACCCAAAGCAGTCATTTGAGCAACAGACGCCACAACCTCATCAAACTTTACATCCGCAGCACTTGCCGCAGGTATTACATTTGCTAATGAAGCATTCAATTCATTGAACGTTGTTTTACCCAACTTAATCGCAGCGAAGAAGCCGTCTGAAACTCCAGATACTTCCGATGCTTTTAGTCCATAAGCATTCAGAACGCTTGTTAAGCCATTCACAGCCTGTTCAGTTGTAGCCACACCTGCAACAGCAACTTTAGCGGCTGTTTCGGTGAACTTTATAATTTCTTGATTTGTTCCTGATATACCTGCCGATACTGCTTGATAAACACCTAAGGCAATGTTGGCTGCACTATCTGGTACGGTTTTGCTCAATTGGGTAGCTAATGATGCAAACTCTTCGAAATTCTTTACACCCAAGGTGCCGATATTTTTAACTTGCTTGTCAAGCTCTACGAAAGGTTGTACGAATTTGTCAAGAGCTCCAACGACCATATTAACAGACTGCGCCATTTGATTGAATTGAAACGCTTTACTTAGCAATGTACCATTCTTTCTTGCTTTTTCCAGTCCATCTGCTAAACCGTCAGCTTCTTCTCCTGCCTTTTTTGCTTTATCGCCGAGTAAATCATAGCTTTGTTTTATAGAATTCATCTCACTTTTGATTTTATCTACATCAAGCAAAGAAACGGTCTCGCCGAATGCGCCAAGTGATGACCGTAATTGGGTTAATAAAACGTTGAATTGCTTGATAACTGCCTCAAGGTCAACATCTGCTTTTAATTTAATACTAAGTTCCTGCGCCATACTCTACTGCCTTTTCTTCAAGTGCCTGTTCAATAATTTCAATAAATTCGATAACCGGGTATTTTAGAATTTCGTTTCTCCTTACCCCCTCAAATTTGGCTGCTAACCAAACTATTCTCCAATTGTAGGGTTCTCGTTGCTCTCTGGAGAAATATTCTTTTGAGTAATACTCTCTGTGGAGTTCTTCTCTGGTTTTATAGACATATTTTGAGCTGCCGACAGAATCCCCGACATCATTTCCGACATGTTTCCCCCCAACGACCCTTCGAGATTTTTGAATTCTTTCATTATGTTTAGCGATTGCAGCATTATATCTGCCGACTGCGTCATCAATTCGACGGATTGCAGCCCCGCTTTCTGAAAAAAATCCGACTGACACTCCATTAACTTTGTGAAGTTGTCATAACCAGTCAATCGTTCAGCAAATTTGTTAGATGCTGCGTTATATGGGTCATAAGGTTCTAAATTTCCCTCATCATCAACCTTGATAATGATAGCCCCGAATGCCAATCGTTCGCTTTCGCGCTTGACAAGAACTTCAAGTTCATCATTTTGCTTAGGTGATTGAGCATAATCCTTTGTACTTAGATGAAACAGCTTTCTTGCACTCAATATGCGGTCAATTGAGAGCTTCTCAAAATCGTATATAAACTTGTCAAATACAGGTTCATCTGCTGAATTTTTTACAGCTTTACCTTGTTTATTGGTTCGAATCACTTGGAATTCATGAGTCATTAACTTGCTCCTGTTTGTATTACTAAAATTCCACCCGCAACCGTATCGAAAGCATCTATACTTAGCAATGCTCTGAGATTCAGGGTGAGTTTAGGCGATATGCCTGATTGTTTAATATTCCATTTTAACTGATAATTTGTAAATGTCAGAGGCGGATCAAGCTCAAAACCGAGAGGATGTATCCAAATTTCACCTGGGTTTAGCTGTCCTGGATTGTTTTTTAATTTAAGATTGAAATTCGTAACTTTTTGCTTATTGCAATCGTTTAAAAATGTGTACATATCGCCATAATTATTTTGCACTACGATTGCGGATGCCGTAAGTTCTACCAACTGAATATCTTCACCACCTGAATCGTTTTCTTCAGTTATAAAGTCAATACTAAAAGCACTCCCGGCTTCAAGAGTGCCAAAAGTATAATCATTACCATTCGCAAAACTGATTTGGAGTGTTTGGATTGGAATGATTTTCCATTTTTGCCAGTCATTATATGTTGTTGATGCCATTAGTCAGGCTCTTTTTGTATTAGATTTAAAGTAACTTTTTTCAATTGTTTATGCTTTTGAATAATTTCGTATGGCATATTACCGTTTTCTTCAAGAACTACTCGAACAGCTTCGGTTTCCCAGTCAGTATTTGTCAAGTTATATTGCCATGCCATGGCGCCGTAGAATGCTATCAAGAAAGTCATTTTTGCAGATAGCATTAAATCAATTGGAGTTAATGTTATGGCAATGGAATTGCTCCTCTTAGCAACGAGATGATTATATGGAATGTCTCGCAGGTCTCGACCACTTATCCGAGTTGTAGAATATATGTCCTCGATTTTCGAAGGCTTGAATTCGACAGCAGAACTCCAAGATATTTCGCCGTCAACAAAATTGCCGTATTTTAAAAAGATTGAATTCATTTAAGCCTCAACCGGAATAGGGTGATAAATCCATTGTTGCGGAAATCCTTCGAATATTTTGATTGTTTTAAATCCTACATAAACTCCAATTATCGCATAAAGATGCTCTTGCACAGTTGGTACAGTCAAAGGAATGTTGGATATGTTGATACCTACGTCGTTTTTACGCAAGAACATAAGAGTATTTATCGGCAAATCCGGAAATGATTCATCGCTGATTTCGCCTTCTGTTTTGATTTGAATATACTCGTCTGTTATACCATCAACGAGCGCAAGACCTGCGAGATTTTGGCAATGCGCGGCGATTGGTAAGGCTTTAGTGTAAGTGCCGTCTGAAAGTCTTGCAACTACTTCCAATTTCGTGACTGCCGCATTCAGGAGAATTAATTGATAACCACTATTTGCAACAATATTTGGAGGTGAATACTCCACTACAACGCCATCAGTTGACAAAACAGGCGTCTCCGGGTTTGAAAAAGAGTATTTTTGAGCAGAATGAAGAAGCAATTCGATACTTTTTGTTGCGAATTTCCACTTTATTTGGGTTATTTTCCACCAATGATTGTCAAGAAATAGCTTATTATGGAGTTTATGGTTCTTCCAGATAGGCGATACACCACTTGAATTGATTGATAGAGTATGAAAGCCCGGCAATTCTAACGTATATTCGTAAAATTGTGCGTCGTAATCGAAACCGTACAAATAGTTTAAGAAATCTGCAAGTCTATGGAACGTTAAGTCTTCAGCACCGTTCTTAATTGACATTGCAGCTGCCGGAGTGTAGTAATGCTCGGATTCATTCTCGTCTAAAGCATCATATTTGTCAACATAAAGGTAAATTGCGGTATGAACGCCAAAAGTTTCCTGTCCAGAATTTCGAGATGAAAAGTAACCATCGGCAGAAGAAACAAAATAATGATTATGGGGCAGCCCCGCTGCTATATCAATTCCTCTATCGATTGCTTTGTATATGAATGCAACAGTTGGTGATATTGTCAATAATAGAGTATTCGTGTTTTCAAAGCTTTGATTTTCATGAAATTTAGATTTGATGTAAACAGGTGAATCTCCGGTGTTGTTTTTGTCATAATAATCATAACCCTCAAGTGCGTTGTAATTGGCTTTGCCTAAATACTTCTTGTCGCTAATTTCGTCACCTGAAGGTTGCAATTTTCCGGATAAAGAAGTCTTTAGATAAACCACATCGCCAACATTTTCACTCCGGTTTTCAAATGATATTCGTAACTCTGTGCTTGTAGCCCAATAAGCTTTAGTAAAGAGTCCAAAATTTTGAGCTAACGAACTAATTAAATCAAAAAACGTTTTAATTTTGTTGAATCGAAAGTCATTTGATAAACTGGGTTGTGGCTCTCCAAGTATCTTCTTTACTAAACCATAACTAATAAATGGAGATTCTTTGAGATACGCCGCGGTCTCAGAATTTTGCGGTATTCCAACTACATCTACTGCAAAAGTAAGTGGTTTGCCGTCAGGATTAATTTTTAATCTATTGAAATCATCGTTATGTACCTCAAAGGGGACATAATTAGGGTTCCCAGGCGTTAAAACATAGCGAGTTGATGAACCGTATGCAGTACGGCGATTCCATCTTGCAGGATGCCAATTACCGTCTAATTCGACAGAATCAAATTTGATAGATATTGTTCCATCGCCCGTGTTAAAAATTGCTTCTTCCAAATTATCGGCATATTTTCTTAGTACTTCATTTAGGTTTACCAATTGATATACTCTTACATCGTATATACTTGGCGATGAACTGAAATCGGCATAACCTTTCCCGTTTATCACATTCGCAGCTTCCCAAGAGCTATCGAAGCCCGGAATAGCAGGAGTTTCTCTGCCTTCCGTCAATTCTGTTACAGTAAATGCACCAAAAACGCTTTCTCGATACGGCGAAACTTTGAAATTCAACTTTCTTTTAGGATTTGGCGAAGCATTAAAATGGGCACCATGCCATATTAAATCTTCAGCTTCAATCTCTCTTTGAGCAGTACCATGGAATAACAAATTTACAGTAGTGTTATCATCGAAGAAAACACCGATAAATCGTCGAACCTCATTACTCTCAGCTTCTTTCATAAATTGTACGAAGTCAGAATCAGCAACTGTTTCAATGAGAAGGTCGCTGATTATCATCGTGAGCTCATTCTCTTCGAAACCACCGTTCTTTCCCTTGATGCTCTGCTGAATACCGTCCAACTCTATAACATTTACAGCAGTCAATGTTTCAGCGTAGAGACCTTCAAAAGCATCGGAAACAACAACAATAATCTCAGTTGGACCGAAATCATTTTCAGTCCAACTGTAAGATTGTTTATATGAAGTTATTATCTCCGGCATTAATTAAACCAACTTCGTAACAACTTTGCCTGCCAATAATCGAGTCCAATCCGTGCCGTCAATTTCAGTAATTGTACGAGCAGTTTCATTTGTTGGTTGGATTGTATTACCGGCTCCTGTAGCAATCGAGTTATAGTCCGTATGGTCAATATCAGGTGTTCCCGGAACTGTTTCTTTGATAGTAAATGTCGCAATACCGATGATTGTGAAATCAATTGTATGCGGTCCTGCCTGTGGATTGTCTTTGAAATCGGTTACTTTGCCGAGAATGAACTCGTATCCTGCAATCAATCCTGTTTCAGAATCTCTTCCAATTTCGCGAGAAGCGATTACAGGTGTACCGTTTTCGTATGCTGTAATTACAGTAGAACGTTGAGCAGGTGATGCCATTACGCTCGCTTCGAATTTGTTTTGATTGTCTGCTCCGGCATCTTCGGAAATAACGCTGCCGTCAAGTATGTTATAATTTTTCGAGCCGTCCAGAACAGAATATTGATTCTTGTTTGCTCCTTCTGTAGTATGATATTTTGGACTTTCATCACCGGATGAAGTACCTGCAAAAGCCGGAAGTACTTTCACGGCGTTTAGAAAATCAACTTTCGATCCAAGCGATGCGATTTCAATTGCTTGACCTGCGCTAAAAACACCGGGTACAAGTCTTAAAAATGTGGGTTCTCCGTATAGCAAAGGAATAGCTGGCATAATAATTCTCCTTGTAAATAATTAAAAATAAATTGCTAAATGCTAATATATTCGTTTTAAAATAATGCGTGTGAAAGGGCGAACGTCAATAATACCCGTCGCTCCCGTTGCTTTATGCTGTAATTTGATTGTGCTTGTTGCGTTACCACCGTAAATGATGCCGTCGAAATGAAAAATATAATGGTGCATCCCGGTAAACGCATTCTTTGTCTCGTGAAAATAATTGGACTGTGCTAACATATTATGCCAATGGTCTTCACCTCCGTCGTATTCTGCTACACCGAACATGCTACGGCTTCCTCGCATCTCATTTATAGTTTCACTTGATGAAAACCTCCCCCAATAAGCCACCATGTCCGTCTCTGTGGTCAATTTCACATCTACTATCAACTTAAACTCATAAAGCTCAAGCGGTCCAATTTCAAACTGTATATTGTTGTCATCATACCAAATATTGTCTTTTGCAAGTATTTGATTGCTTGGTTTGAAATGATATTTATTATCAGACAAACCTACCCATCGCCATCCTTGCCAGAAATAGAAGCCACTACCGAGCCTAACAATCCGCCCTGCATCGTCCATTGTCAAGCCTGACGGCAAAGTTTCAACAGCCTCTAAAAGTGCGTTATGAAGTTGCATATTGTTCACATTGAACTTGTCTCCACTAAACAATATCTCACTTTCGGATTGTGGTTCTGCAAGATTTCTGCTTTTTATTTCTATGCCACAACTTTCAATACCTTCCAATGGTCTTTGTACTTCTACTTTTAATTTCGCGCTACTGTAGCTGTTTTCTAAATCCAACCCTAAATCTTCGGGGATTTGACCACGCAATTGCAAAGATGCACCCACGTAATTATCTTCAGCGTCCATGTCGGTGGTAAGGTTCGTTTCTTTGTATGTCTCAGCTATTGTTACCGTAATAGCACTTGTTGCTTCTAATTCATCACCTGAATTGAATCTTAAGGTTTGACCGTCTGTTCCTGATGGTGCACCTGTAGCAGGGTCAAGAAACAACGGTTTGCCTGTTTCTGGATTTACAGCTTGTATTTTTGGTACGCTCATATTCTATCGTAATGATGATTTAACAAAACGTTATCAATTTCTTGTATAGTGCTAGCATTTTGAATAAGCTCTCTTAGTCGGTAAAATTCCTGTCTATACCTATCAATTCGTTTAGTGATATACAAGCAACGTTCGGGGGTGTAAAGTCCTAAACCTGCATTGATTTGTTGGTGTATTGGAATCTTGCATAATTCAAAACTCATTTGCGAAGCTCTTTTTATTGCGAATGTTTTTTTATCCGTAATCTTAATGCTATCCTGCATTTCGTTCCAAATGGTATTGCATTCCATAAAACTTGGATAATGCTTTATACCTAAGTCTTGACAGATTTCTTCAAAATCGAAGTAGTTTATTGCCGGAATATCCGAAGGTATTTCGCTCTCCGGATGCAATATATTCCATTTTTCTATGACAAGTTTTAAGGTCATGATTAACTGATTCCCAAGTATTTGTGGCTATCAACTATGGTGTTAATTTCATCTATTGTTTGTGCGTTTTCAATTGCTTGTTTCAGTCGGTAAAATTCATTTCGGAATCTGTCACATACTGAAGCAATTTCATTTTTTTCAGCTTCAGTATAAAGCCCTAATGGCACGTTCATTAGCTTGTAATCATCATAAATTCTTCGCCTTAGCTCGAAACTCATTTCGCTTACTTTGGCAATACAAGAAACTTTGTATTCATTCAAGTCTATAACTTGAACTGCCAATCCCAGATTTAGAATTTCATCAATTGTTGCTGTCGGATTTTGAAGATAGAAATTAGTTTCTTCTACACTCAATTTTTGATAATTGTAAAGAATGGAATCCAACTCTTCTTCAAAGGTGATTATTTTCTTATCAATAATGTAACAAACCATTTTATTTCCTCTTTATTTTGAAATTGAAACACTTGGCCAATATCTATTCGTATCTCCACTTGGTTGCATTTCTTCCCAAACGCCATCGTATTTATAATATAGCCTACCGTTCCAAACCCCTGCAAGAAGTATATCATCATATATAGCACATCCTGCCCAATCTTTATTCACGTTTCCTGCAGGTTGTTCTTCCACCCAAGACCCGTTTAATTTACTATATAATCGAGTGGTATTTCCTGCCATCATTTGACCATTATTTATAGAACAACACCCCCAATTACTATTCACATCGCCTGCCGCTTGTTCATCAACCCATGTCCCTGATAAATTACTATAGACTCTACCGTTTGTCAAGGACCTTGAAGTGGCTATCATTTGACCATTATTTATATCAGCCGACCACCAAACTCTATCAACATTTCCTGCAGGCTGTTCTTCCACCCAAGACCCGTTCAATTTACTATATAATCTTCCTGTCGTCGCATTCACCCCTGCTATCATTTGGCCATTATTTATAGCGACCGGTCTCCAATTTCTACTTACATCGCCGACGGGTTGTTCTTCGGACCAAGAGCTACCATCATAACTATATAACCTACCATCGGCGGCCCGCTCTACTGATAATAATATTCGACCTTTATGAATTGATGCACCCATCCAATATTTATTGACATTCCCAGCCGGTTGATGCTCAGCCCATGTGCCATCCAATTTGCACCACACTCTGCCATAGACATTGTTCACGACAGCAACCATTTGGTCACCATCTATACTACAACCAAACCATCTTCTATCCACATTACCTGTTGGTTGTTCTTCAGTCCAGACCCCGTCCAAATAACTCCAAAGACGTGTTAAATGTGCTGATGCCATCATACGTAGTGATTTGCCAAAAATCCTTTTTCTTATATTTGCATCCATATCTAAAAAATTATATTTTTACGAATAATTGTCACTCACCAACCATCTTCTAATAGTTCCGTCATAAATCAGAGAAAAATCTTTACTCGATGTTGGTGCAATTCTTTCGGTAGCCCTCTGAAATTCATCTGCTGTATTTGGCAAGGTTATTACAATACCGGAGCCTGATGAATTTTTCACAGTAATTAAATATGCAAAATTCTCTTGTACGTTCGATAATGAAAAACTTGCGTTTGCTGCTATAGTAGCTACAATCCAAGACCCATTATTGAAGTCAATTGTTAAATTGGCTTGAGTATATTTTATTAATCCTGCACTTGACGCAATTTCAAACTCTTCCAAATTATTACCATTTATGCCAACTGCTTTTGCCACTTTATGCTCTTACTATTGGTTCACCGATTTCAGTAGCTATCTCGGTAGTGCTAATAGCTTTCCCAAGTCTCTGTCTGATATGCCCTGCTGTCGTAGGAACAGTTGTTGTAACTCCACCCGGAGTAGAAGCATCAAGGAAATACACCGCTCCAACTGTCAATCCTGACTTGGCATTGTTTGTTTTGTTACCTAAGTAAACAGTAGCATTTGCGGGTGCTGTAACGTTTTCAAGAACAAAACCATCCGCTTTCTTAGTGATTGTCGAAGCATCTGCCTTACGAACCTTTTCACCTGTAGAATCATGAATATTGACATAATCACCTGCTACTAAATTCTCGCTCGCAGCAATTAACTTTGTATCTGCTCCAACACCAACAGGCAAGAATGTTGCATCTAACTTCCCTGTTGCATCCGCTGCTATAATCTTACCTGCATCTCCTGCACCTGCACTTGCAACTAAACCTTCTACTTCTTCAAGGTTCGTAGTACCTACTTTTAAATATTTCTGTGCCATAATTTACCTCATTATTCCTATTTCTATATTTACAATTAAAGTTTCTGTATCTGATGCGTAACCTACAATTTGCCATATTCCTGTACTTGGTGAAGTCAATGTAATATTGCCATCAAGCCCAAGATAATAAATTGCGTTCGCTGTTAATCCCCATCCCGGATTTACTATCTTTCCGGTTCTTACTGTCACCGCGTCCCCAAGTGAAGCTGCATTTACCGACATCCCTACAATTCGATTGAAGCATTCAGGATTGTCATTTGATGCTTTATATGCAAGTCCATTTTTCAAAAAGACTAACCTATGTCCATTGATTACTTCGCCTGCTGTATGAATCAAATCTAACTTGTCATCAATAACAGCTTTAGTATAGTAGCGTTCGTCATGATTGTGACCAACATCGTTATTTGCAGTTGAACTGTCAGTTTCCGAAACAGCGATTTTTGTTTCTTTCAATTCAACTTCGTGAACTTCGGTTGTTATATTGACTGATACAGTGTGTTCCATCTCTATTCCGGTATAGGGGCTAAATTAAAAGTTAATTCAAGATGTCCCTGCAGTCCTTTTTTACGTGAAATCCTTGTGCCGTCAGATTTTATGATGACAAACTCCCAATAATAAGTCGTTAATTCCAAGTTTTTTGTCATAGCAGAAGTTATCACAATAAGAGATTCGTATTCATTTTCATGCTCAGTTTTAGCTATGCTTAGAGCAGGCTCGGTGTCCTTTGGTGACTTTTTCCAAGTGTGCTCAATTGTTGTTCCCGTCAATGACTGTGGAACACCATTCAAACTGTAATCAAAAAGAATCTTTTCAGTCGCACCCCTGACCATTTCAGTTAACATCTTACTTAGCCTTATAAAAGTATATTACTGTATCTTTGCGAATCACTTCATACCTCTTAGCATAAGGATTATCGAGCATCCATACACCGTAACCACTCTTTGTAAATTCAAGTTCGGTTTCTTCTTCTGTGCCGTCCTCACACGGTGCTTCCACCCAATATACAGGGTCAAACTTCACAACAATGGAATCCACCGGAGTTGTTTCTTTTGCTTTGTCCGGCTTCCATGTAATTTCAATGTTATCAATTAAGTATTCTGCTGAGGATTGAAACAAGCTACAGCCACTTATTAGCATGGCTGACAATAGCAATATTGATATGATTAATTTCATTGGTTTCCCTTTAAAAATTCGTCTAATTTTTGAAATTTTAAGCATCGTTCATATGTGTCAGTATCGAAGAACAAAAGCACGGCTTCCACAATGTCATTTCTACTGCATTGGAACTTTCGAGCGGCTTCATCTACTTTGTCTTTAACTTCAGCAGTCACGCAAGTTTGCATCGGTTTACGGTTACTCATTGCTTTGCCTTAGTAAGTGCCAACAATTTTTTGATAAATTTGCTTTTTGCAAGATTTCGCTTATTGTCTGATTCGTCGGTATTTAAGTCAATGCTTACTTCGTTCCATTTAGCAACAGCAATAACTATCCAAAGAATTGAAATCAGCGTAACAAATACTCCCCACCATATTCCGCTCACTTGGTAATAATGCAATAAAAAAGTGTAAAGAATTGTACTTGGTACAGGAAGCTTTGTCGGTATGTTTGATATTACAAATCGTTCTTTCATTGCTTCACCTTTCTCGGACGTCCTACTTTACGCTTTTCAGTAGTTTCGTCAGCTTTGACAAACTTTCCATTACTGTCTCGGACGGCGTATTTGTTCTTGGTTTTGCCAATAATTGTCACACTTTCATCGGGTCCGGTCTCGAAAGTCTGCGTTTCGCCATTTGGTCCGTCAATTGAGACAGTCACTTTTGAACCGTCTTCTCTTGAACTTTCGTAAGTTTCATGTTCTTGACTGCCGTCGAGCGTTTTTTCAGCTACATGAGGAAATGTATGTTCAATGAACAAATCATTGCCGTTCGTATCTTTTTTGATTTCAACAAGATTGCCTTCTTTTACAGATAAGATAGCTTCTCTTTTCGTCAATATCCTTTCAACCGTCTTTTTCAGTTCTTTAGCAGTTTCCACTTGAGCAGTTTCGTTCAAATCTTTCAATCCATCCACTAAAGCATCGGTATTGACGCCTGTTTTCTTTTTAAACCATTGCAACACCATAATACCAACAAATGTGATGACAATGAGAGCCACGAAGCCAAACAATACAATGTTATTATTAAAGAAATCTGTTATAAATTCCATGACATACTCCAATATATTTTAATAATTAAGCACTTCTACAAGTACCTTTCCTTTTCGTATTTGGATTGAATCGGCTGCCGCTTTGCTAAGGTCAATTATTGCATTGTTTGCGAAGGGTCCACGGTCGTTGATTCTGACTTCGACACTTTTTCCGTTTCTGAGGTTTGTGACTCTAACTCGTGTTCCGAATTCGAGTTCTTTGCTTGCTGCTGTGAAATCTTCTGCCCTATATATTTCTCCATTAGCAGTCCTACGACCGTCGAAATAATCGGAATAGAATGTTGCAATGCCTTCCATAGTTTCAAGAATCTCATCTTTAGTCTCCGCTTCTAAAAATTCATAATAACTTGTAACATCAGTTATATGCGTTGTGCCATCGGCAACCATGCCTCTAAGCGTGATTTCCCTCATTTTTACTGCATCATTCACGTTCCCCCCGATAATAATGCCTTCTTGTGCTAAAGTGTCCCATGAAACAAATGTGTCAACGTGTGCTCCGCCCGGTCTTCTTCGCTTTCTTTTACTCTCCAATCTCCGGGCTTAGGGATATAATTGCCATAAATTACGTCGCTTAAAGCATATACGCCCAATTACTGCATAATCTCTTGCACGTGCGGACATAATGATTGATATGCTTTGGCCCTCTTTTGATTTTATCCCCCAAAAATTCCACACCATGGCACAGGATATAAGAAGCCGAAATACTTACGCCAAACATCAATACTGTCACCAGATTTGAGCCTTTCGGTTGTTCAACAACATGAAGGCATTCAAGCATAAGCTGAACATGAAGTGGTATTTCACCTGCTGTCTCCGATGCTTGGCTCTGTTCTTGTTTCTGCTTGTCTTTCAGTAGCAGTTGGTTGGCGATACTTTCTCGCTCTGACTTCTGTCAGAGATAAGGGAATTTCCGACCTGAATGCCAGTGCTAATAATGACAACAAGAGCAAGAATAAATATAGCGGAAGCAATCGCATTTTGTGCTATCCTTTTAATTGTGTTTCCGGGTAATACAAGCAAATTCATCGTAAGCTAAAACCAGAGCCAACATCCCAAATGAGAAGAACACCCAATTGCGACCGCGAATAGTGGCAGAAAGTAGAGCCAAAAAGTTAAAGACAATGCTCCCGTTACGGCTAATCCACCTATAACAAAGATGTTTCTTCGTGTGTTGAACTTTTATCAGCTTCGGTAAGTTCTTCTGATGCCTCAAACGGTTGCTCGATTGCAATTTGAACATCTTTGCGAACCGATTTAACCTCGTCAATTAACAAATCCATCTCGTTTGAAATAGCAACTATTTCATCCATGTTTGGTTTGGGTCTGCTTCGCTCTAACTTTGGGTCTAATATGCTCCAATATTTCGGCAATATTTTCTTCAAGACCTGTTAGTCTTTCATCAATCGTAGTCATGTTAGCCTCTCAGTATTTTAAAGAACGCATCGCCAAACCGCAAACTAAGTTCGTCAGCTTGGTCATCTGTGATGTTTTTAGCTTCTTCTTTAGCCGCTATGGTCAACAAGCGTATTTCTTTGCTTAATACCAATAGGTCAACTTTGCCGGCAACCTCAAGTTCTTGCAAATCAGCATATGATAACAAGGAATTGATTTTTGTTAGCAACTTACCTATGTTATCAGTTTTGTTTACTGGATTTTCCATATTTATCCTTATGTTCTAACTCTGAAACTCTATTTTTTACATCGTCAATTTCTTTTTTAGTATCGTTATGTTTATCCCATAACAATTTGAATTGCTCTACTACAAAGTTATTTTTATCTGATTGTTGGGCTACGAAAAGCCGCACTTCTTGAATCAATGTTTCTAAGTTTTTTATTGCCTTTTCCAAGTTGAGAAACTCCTTTTCAATCCGGTGGTTATCGTCCTTGCTCCGTTCTTCATGTTCTTTGATTAGTTTTTCGGTTTTTCCCCCAGATTCTCCCCATGCTTGTGCAATCCTTGTCCCTACGATAGAAAATCCTGTTGTTAGTAGTATACCTATTACTGCGTAAATTATATATTCTAATGTCATAGTTATTGTCCGTCGAAGTATATTCCATTGTAGTTAATTATCATTCCCAAGAGAATTGTTCCATCTTTGATTGATGGGAGTGGGTCCGTTGAAACCCATTCTACAGATTCAATAATCCCTGATTCTAATTCCGGATAAAAGACAGTTAGTTCTTTCCTGATTTTTTGAGCTAAAACCTTTGCACCATATCGCGGATGTCTTTCGGAAATGCTGTAAATCGTGAATCCAATGGCAATTGTGTTGCTATGCGAACTGATGTCTCTACGTCCACCCCGACTGCCGTTATCATAAATAAATATATCAGCATGGGGGTGTGTTAAATAATTCTCTTCCGATTCATTTTCGTTATACATCTCAGGCATTTCTTGGGTACAAGCATCATCAGGACTAATCTTAGTCTTGAGATATTCAACAACTGCATCTACGATTTCCAATTCCATTACGGCATCTCACTATAAAAGTCACTTGTAAACTTTTGTTTAGGCACAGAAACCGCCATTGAAACTCTATGATTGACAGGTTTTTCAACTACCGAAATCAATATTACGCCTCTTTGAATAAGGTGTAATCTTTCCAGAGCTTTTGTTTTTCGCTCTTTAATCAATTCCGGTGCTAACTTTCCACGCCTTTCATGCAAATCAATAACAGCAAGTTCGATGTTTAGGTCTTTTAGTATGCGTTCATCTTGATTTTCTTCTACCGGCACTTCGTAGCGACCTCTCAAATAGCCGTCAATGAGTGATGCGGACTTTTCAATACACTTCAAAACAACTGTTTCATCAACTCTTGAAGCATCGGCATCATTTGATAGCATTTTTGTCTTAGTTTCTGACAAATTTTCTACAATATCGGCAACATCGCAATAAGGCATATTCGTTTTTTCGCTCAATTTTTAGGTTAAAAATCAATTTTTCGTATGTTTTTTGCATCGTTTTTGATGATTTTTGCATCAATTTTGCATCGTTTTTGATGATTTTAACATCAATTTTGCATCGTTTTTGATGATTTTAACATCAATTTTGCATCGTTTTTGATGATTTTAACATCAATTTTGCATCATTTTTGCATCAATCATTGTACTTTTTGAATCGTTTTTCGTTTTTTCTAAAGTTTTTCCAACCCGTTTTTCATCATTTTAAAAATATTTTACGGTAAAATTAGAATTTTTTCATTTTTTAGATTGAAATATCAACATTTTCTAATTTTGGAAAGCGTCGCCACTGTGGCTACTTTGGATAGGGTATATATAGGGTATCCATACCCTATGGATAGGTAATCCTTAATATAATATACATTAAACTAATATAATATAATATACTAATACAATATATATAGTTCGATACCCATATTTTGATATACCCTATGGATACCCTATCCATACCCCATATATACCCCATACCCAAATTAGTCACCAATAACTTTACATGAAATGAAAGCATCTGCATTATGAATTGCAGGTAATGATTTTTGCTCCAAAGTCCAAGACATAGCTTTTTTGTTCTTTTCTTCAACATCCAAGTGAAACTCGGAAATGATAGTTTGAAGTTTCTTGTTTACAAGATTGAACACCGGACCATAATGCACACGGTTGTTATTATTCTTGCGGAAAGTAACAATAGCTCTATCCGTAGGAATTAAGTCAGTTGATGTGTCATTGTCAGCTTTGAACTGTTGGTTGTATTCGAAGAAGTCAACACCCATAATACGACCTAAGAAGTTAGCCGCTCCGGATTGATTAGTATTCAAGTCAAGCGTGCCAATTTTATAGTTGTTTGTGTCGAGTGCTTTTTTGACTAATTCATTTGACATAAACGCATCAGAGGCATCAGTACCCAAAATTGCAATGTCAGGGGATTGACCACAACGGCGTAATATATCACGTTTCCATGCACGGATGTTAGTCAAAATATCACCTGTTACATCATCCCAATAGTTACCAGCACCCAAATCAGTCAAATGAACATTATCTTCGAATAGATAATCAATGTTGAATGAAATGTTAGTTTGTGCAACTGCGATTTCGCCTGTAGAGATAGCTTTACAAGCCATCCATTCACGTCTAAGCATTGCCCTTGATTTGAGATATTCCAAATGGCGTACAACAAACTTATTAGCTTCCTCAGCTTTACGTCCCGGATTTTGGTCGTATATTTGACCAAAAGCGTTGTAATCTGCAAGTTCTTGTGCTGTGAAGATGTATTCTTCATAAGTACGCGGAAGTGAAATTGTTTGATACACGCGATTGTCTTTTTGTAGCAATCTCGGACCCTCATGTTGGTTCACGAACTTTGCTAATTTATCACTATGTGAAATCACTTCAAGGTCAATTTTATCAGCCGCATGTCCTTCGGGTTTGCCGAAAAGCATATTCAAGACAAACGGGTCAAATACTTTTGTTTTATTAACTGCTGCGGTCATCGAACGCGAGTCAAACATATCAAGCATAATAGACATAATTAATCAGTCTCCTTTTTTATTACAATAGAACCACCATTATAAACACCTGCCGTAATGGTAACTCCAGCGGCGGCGGTGAGTGTAGATAAGAGGAATTCACCCTCTACGTAACAGAAACCACCCTCGTCACCTGTGGTTGCGTCTACAGCACATCCAAGGATGCCAACAAGGTTTTGAACGCCATTAGTTGCGGTAGGATTCCAGAGGTAATATTTGTTATTACCTGCTAAATAAGCAACGGTGATGTTAAAGCTGTCACCTGCTACAAAGTCAGTCAAACCATCTGCAATTGTGAACTTCACAACACCATCAAAAGCAGTTCCTACAACACCCGAACCGATAATGATACCGTCAGGGTCTTCAACTACAAATGAACCTAAGTCGGTTACAGGTTGAACAAACACTACTTTGTAAACGCCTGCTTTTACGCCTACCGCATGAGCGGGGTCTGCGAGTGTAAGAACACCATTACCGGTATTACCTGCACCTGCTTCAGCAGTTACTGCATCGAATGCGCCGATTGTTTGTTTACCAAGCATGGCGCCACGTGCAAGGTTTTGACCTGATGCGATTATAATATCGCTAATCTCTTTGGTCTGGGCTAAACTCGCAAAAATATCTTTCTTGTGAGTTTGAGTCCCTAAAGTATTTATTCCTAAATCTAAAGCCATCTTATTTCACTCCTTGAGCTGTTGCAACTGCATTTTCAATATCTTCGTTGTGATTGCCTGTATTGTCAGTACCACCATTACCAAATTCATTGAATTCAACAATTTTAGGTAGGTTTCTCATAAAGTCCTTGACTAATTCATTTGCCGGTTTCTTTTTGTCTTCTTCACTGAAATTCAAGTCAAGTGGGAAGTCTTGATAGTCGCCCGGATTGTCAATTCTATAAGCCATTTCTATCACAGGGAAAGCCTTCGTTTTAGCAATGCCTGCAAGTGGTGTTTCATTCGCGATAAAATCAGCGATATCATGTGTTCGTGTTTTTAATTCGAGTTCCATTTGTCGCTTTAACATCGCTTTGTATTCGTCAGATTGAGCAAAAGCGGAATCTTTAGGCTTTTCAGTAGTTGCTTTTGGCTTAAATCCGCTAAACACTTCTGAGAAGGTTGCGAATGCTTTAGCGTATGTATCATCACTTACTTGACCTTTCAGCTTTGCGAAGTACGAATCTTTTAAATCATTAAAATCCATTACGTAATCTCCATGTTGATTAAAGTTATTTTCTTGTTTTGTGTTTGTTGGTGGTGCAGGTGGTTGATTCTCATTAGGAGTAACCACAACAGTTTTTGGTTCAGGTTCTGGTTCAGCAATTGAAAAAGCAATATCACTTAGTGCAACATCTTCTTCATTAAAGAAAATGCCTTCATATTCTGCCAATTCTACATCACCTAAACCTTTGATAGCGGGGGGAACAGCACCTAAGAATCCCACATGACGAAGCATATTATTTGGATAAAGTCTAACAGAAACTTTCTTATAAGCTCCGCTTTTCACTTCTTCTACAAATGATTTTTGCATGTCACGGAGTTTCGCCCAAAGTTGACCACCTTCGTATTTTAGCGAATCCACCCAACCGAGTGCTGGGTCATCAGTTTTAGGATGTCCTTTGACGGCAGGTGCATCATGCTTTTCGGCAGGTGATTGTTCATTGTACATTTTTACCATGTTGCGTACATCAGCATCAGACCAAGTCCGTGTATTGCCTGCCGCATCGGTATGAGTACCGGGTTTGAAAATTGGTATCCAACTCATAATATTGTCCAAATTATAATTTACATTCACTACGAATGTAGGGGATATGAACGGCAATAATCAAAGTGTGAAACTAAGTTGTGATTAGTGTTTAACGCAGAAAACCACGCATTTAATTGTGAGTTTAATTTGTTGTACTTTTCAGTATTTACAACTATTGGAGAGTAGGAATGGGATTACAACTTATATACTTAGACCCGCATGAACTGATTGATTACGAGAATAACGCAAAAATTCATACTGATGAAGAAATAATCACCTTAGCAAATATAATCAAAGAATTTGGATTTGATGTACCTGTGGTGGTTGATGAAAATAAAATTTTAATTAAAGGGCATAAGCGCAAGTTAGCCTCAATCTACTTAGAAAAGCCTTTAATACCTGTTATTGTACGCGATGATATGACTGAAGAACAGAAGAAAGCGGCTCGAATAGCAGACAACAAAGCAGGCGAATCAGATTGGAATATGGAAAAGTTAAGAGCTGAATTGTTAGACTTAAGGGATTTAGGTGTTGATTTAACTCTGACAGGTTTTGAAGATGGCGAAATTAACGTATTGCTTGACTTGGATGATAATTTCAGTTTCGATGATGGAACTGACATTGAACCAAGTGACATGGAACACGTAGAGGGTGACAAGGACGGTAGAAGCATACTTTGCGAGATTGCATTCAGTACCAAAGAAATTGCAGAAACTTTCTTAGCTAACATCGGACTTGCTGAACCAAAAATCAAAGGCTATTCACGGCTTATCAACGGCGACATAGAAATTAAGTCCGATATGTTACAGGTATCTGAATGACAATTGAAGTTGTGATAGGTCAAGCCGGAGCAGGCAAAACTGACTATGTAATGAAGAATTACTTTAATGACAAAATGAAGTTAGTGACTGAACCAATTAAGCACACTACGGACGGCGTGACGTGCCTTATTGGAGACTATACAATCGAAGACCGTTGCAAAGGCACAGACACTTTGGCGTATAACTCATTACCCAAAATTAAACAGTTTATTAGTGAAAATAGGGGTTTTAAAAAAACCGTCGTAGAGGGGGATAGAATTAACAATAATAGTTTTTTCGCCTATTTACTTACCCTAAGCTATAAAAAATCAATAGTGGCTATATATTGCCCTATTTCGGTAAGTTTTGAACGTTTGAAACAAGCAAAAAGCCAAATTAGCCTAAAATTTCTAAAAGCTACTCGCACAAAAACACTAAATAACGTAAAATGGTTAATCAGCAAGGGTCAGAAATGCCAAATAATAAAAACCTGATACCCCAAGATTACGAATCTCCACGTTGGTCAGCCGAGTTATGTGATTGCTCAATGCCGATGACATTTGACACTTATTCAAGCTGTAGTTTCAACTGCCTTTATTGCTTTTCGTTCAATCAGAAAAGCCACAGTTCGAAGATGTATCTACAACGACAAGTCAAGTCAGCAAGTCCCCGAAAAGTGGCTACACTCCTTGAACACTCCCTAAACGGTACACCTGAAAAACTTGCTAAGTATAATCTGCAATTTTACAACTATGTCCGAAATAAAACAGTAATGCAATGGGGTGGTTTGGCAGATGCTTTTGACGGTTTTGAGAAGCGGTACGGTACAAGTCTGGAGTTCATGAAGATATTCGACCAATACGATTACCCATTGTCATTCTCGACAAAAGGCACTTGGTTTGTCAATGACAACCGATATTTTGATATTATCAAACGGCACGCTCATAATTGGCATTTCAAAATCAGTATTATCACTTCTGACAGCATGAAAGCAAAAGCCATTGAAAGGGGAGTTGCAAGTCCGAAAGAACGGTTTGAAGTTATCAAGAAACTAAGCGATGCAGGCATAAAAGTTACATTAAGGTTAAGACCTTACATCGTTGGAATATCAGACGATTACAAAGAAACAATCACAAGAGCAAGCCAAGCCGGTGCAGATAGCATCACAACCGAATTCTTTTGTCTGGAAACAAGAGCAGATGAACGTTTAAAAAGCAAGTATAAGGAAATGTCAAAGTGGGCTGGTGTTGACTTATGGGATTTCTACAAAGAAAATTCCAAAGGTTCAGGCTACAGGCGGTTAAACTATCAATTCAAGAGACCTATTATCGAAGATATGCGAAACATAGCCCATAGCTTAGGTATGCGGTTCTATGTGTCAGACGCTCATCATAAAGAAAAATGTGATTTTACAAGCTGCTGTGGAGTTCCTCCGGAATGGAATGTAAGTCAAGGACAATTTACAGAAGCCTTGATTGTAGCCCGGAATCGTGAAAATGGATTGGTGTATTGGAAAGACATTGAAAAAGACTTACGAAACATCGCATATGACGTGAAATTCTACAATGCACAAGGGTTTAATACTAATTCAAACAAAGTCAGAGCTCAGAGATATACGCAAACCTTGTACGAATATGTGAAAGAGATTTGGAATACTCCAAAGAATCACAAATCACCGTACAGCTACTTTGAGGGTGTGTTATATCCTGTGGGTAAAGATGATGACAACAATGTTATTTACAAGATTAATCGTCAGAAATGCGGTCTTTATTATGATTCCAACTCTCAGTATAAAACTTAATCACTTTGTTGTAACCACGCTGTGTAAACAGGGTAACGGTATCTTCAATGTAGTGTGTTTTGGGCTTAAGATACTTCTTTTTGTGGGCGTGAAGTGCTTGTCGAGTGATGAAAACATTTCTCGACGCCAATTCTTTGATAATTTGACTTTGTGTGTATCGCATAATCCGTATTTGAGTTCATTCTTTAAATACGAAATTAACTGTTTTAACTGATTTAATCAATCTTTATGCTCATTTTCTGCTTAAATTTTCGGTTTTGAGGGAAATTTCAACCTAATTTCATCATAATTTTCGATGAATTTGATAGCATCAACCAGAGTTTCATCGGGTAGCTTAACTTCAAAATGTTCTTTGTTGTGATGATTGTTTAAGTACTTGTAAACTTTGCTGATTGAACCTTGAAAATGCTCATGTGTTATAGTGCTACTTGCTTTGAATATCATTTTTATTCCTTAGTGATTTACTTGTTACAAATATACAATACTTTTTTACAACTGTCAAGCGGATAAAATGACAACTGTCAAACATAATTTATTAACTAAATACTGTAAGTGTTTAAAATGTCAACTGATAAGCTAAAGCAAATATTTCTCGAACTCTTTCCTAAGAATGCCTTAAATGTCGCTGTTACTTGCCGTAAGTCAGGTATCAGCAGAACCATTTACTACATTTGGATGAAAGACGATAAGGAATTTGCCGAAAAGATAGAAGAAATAAAGGAAAGTTTGATAGATTTAGGTGAAAGTACTCTGATTAAGCTGTTTACAGGCATCAAGACAACGCAAACTAAGACCAGAGAAGTAATAACACCACAAGGAAAGAAAGTAAAGCTATTAGAAATAACTGAGATTGAACATAAACCGGACCTTAGAGCATTAATGGAGTTTCTGAGAGCTAAGGCGAAAGATAGAGGCTATGGTGGAGTTGTTATTGACGAAGGCAATAAAACACCGCTGACGGAAGAAGAAATACAGCAAATCATGAAATTAAATGTTAATGAACTTATGATATTGGCTAAGCTAACGGAGCGTGTCAATGTTGCATCTTGATAAAATAATGCAAATATCAGATGTTTCAATCAGGCTGTTAGCTGAAATCTTCAAAGATGACTTTTACAGCTTCCTACGCTATTATTGGGACACAATCGAAGATTCTCCCTTAGTTGACAATTGGCATATCAAATACCTATGTGATGAAATTCAAACAGCTGTTAAGCGAGTTGCTGAGGGTAAACCGAAGTTGTACGACTTGTGTATTAACGTGCCTCCGGGTTCGACAAAAAGCCGTATTTGTTCAATATACCTGCCTGTATGGGCTTGGACTTTACGCCCATCAATGCGAGTTTTAACAGCAAGTTATTCAGCAAATTTGGCAGTAGATTTTGCTTTGAAGTCTCGTGATATACTTCGTTCGGATTTGTTTCGGGCTATGTACCCTGATTTAGTATTACGCTTGGATAGAGATACTAAAGCAGAATATGAAAACAATCACTTTGGCGTTCGAACAGCAACAGGTATCTATGGCACAATTACAGGTAAGCACGCTGATATAATCGTAGGTGATGACCCTATAAGTGCCGAAGAAGTTCATTCAACTGCAAAGCGAAATAAAGCTAATCGAGTATTATCACAAACCTTGCCACGCCGTAAGCGAAACAATGATGTAACCTTGACAATCTTGGTTATGCAACGTTTACATGCAGATGACCCTACGGCACAGATGTTAAAACGACCGAATGTTAAACATATATGCTTACCCGGAGAGCTAACCGAAGATGTAAAACCCGCTGAATTAAGAAGCCATTATGTTGATGGGTTGTTTGACCCTGTAAGAATGAATCGTATTGCTCTGAATGACATTAGGGATGAAATGGGTAGTTATGGCTATTCGGCGCAAATTAAGCAAAATCCTGTTGACCCGGAAAGCATGATATTCAATCCCGCTTGGTGGGGACGTTTCAAAATTGCACCGCCGTTGGATTTGGTGATACAAGTTTGGGATACTGCATACGAAGAAGGCGAAAACAACGCTTATTCGGTCTGTCTGACAGGTGGAGTAAACATCAACGGCTTTTACATCTTGGATAGATTCAAAAGAAGGCTGTTATATCCTGACTTGTTGAAAGAGGCAAAAGTGCAATATGTTAAACATGACCCTACATATATCGCCATTGAAAAAGCAGCGAGTGGACGGAGTTTAATACAGAGTTTAAAACGTGAAACTAAGCTACCAATCAAAGAAGTTGGAACTATGGATAAGGTGGTTAGAGCGCATCAACAATCGCCTAAAGTTGAAAGAGGCTTAGTGTTTTTACCTGACGGTGCTGATTGGTTAGATGACTTCATATCCGAACATGCTGAGTTTCCGGGTTCTAAATTCAAAGACCAAGTTGATACGCTAACAATCATGCTACAAAGGCTTGAACCTCATTTCAGAGCTTTACAGGCGAATACTAATAAGGTTTCTACCAGACAATTAACAAATTATAGACAAGAAGAATCAATTTATCAAGGGCAATTATAATGAAATTTTCAGATATTTTTGGAAAGAAAAACTTACCAACAAAAGAAGAAGCCAAAAGAGAACCGACAAAAACTGATGGTATGTTGGGTGTTGTTGCAAGTGTTGACTTCGTCGAAATGGCATTTGGCGAATTGCAAAATCCTGATGAAGTATTGAATAAAAAAAGGTTAGGTATTGATGCTTATTACAATCTGCTGTATGATAGCCATATCAGGAGTTGTGTTGAATCTCGAAAAGCGGGTAATCTTTGCTTAGAATGGGATATTGACAGAGGTTTAGAACCAACAAAGGAAAGCAAGTTCATCAAAGCATTGTTCTCTAAGCTAAATCTGTACAAAGTGATTGATGAGATGCTTGATGCTGTTTTGTATGGCTTCAAACCAATGGAAGTATATTGGCATGAAGTCGGAACGTTGGATGTAGAAAATGAGGTTTGGAAAGGGAATTTCCTTATCCCAAGTGCTATTATCGGCAAACCACCACATTGGTTTAAGTTCGACCCTGACGAGAATCTCGTATATTCAAAAAACGCTCAAAGAACTGTACCGCACTCGCGGAAGTTTATTGTTGTTAAACATGGCGATACAGGCGGGAATCCTTACGGTCGGGGAGTGTTAGCTAATTGCTTTTGGCCATGGACTTATAAAAAAGCTGTTATGGAGTTCTGGACGAGATACTCTGAAAAGTTTGGAGCTCCGTACTTGATTGGTATATTGGATAAAACGAATCCGAGTTATGCTGCTGAAGATTTGGCAGCGTCTTTAGCTTCTTTAATCGGTGGTGGTTCTGGAGTATTCACTTTAGATGATGAGGCAGGTGAAAAGATTGAGGCTATTAATGCCGGCAGTACTCAATCGGGTGAAACTTATAAGCAATTAGTAGCTTTTATGAATGCTGAAATCTCCAAAGCGATTCTGTCACAAACGCTAAGTACAGAGCAAGGCGATAAAGGTACATTTGCACTTGGAAAAGTTCATATGGACGTAAGGCAAGAAATTGTTGAAAGTGATATGCGTTTGATTGAACAAACTTTTAATACGCTTATTCAATGGCTAATTGATTATAACTTTGAAAATGTTGAGCGTATGCCATATTTCGGGATGTACGAGGAAGACGATGTAAATTTGGCATTAGCCGAAAGGGATTCGAAATTGCTTAGTACAGGTAAGATTGTTTTCACTAAGGAACATTACAAAAAATACGGTTTGAAAGAAGATGAGTTTTATATTCCGGAAGAACCAAAAGCACCTGAAATTAAGCAAGAAACACCCGCTTTTAACGAACATGATGAGCAAGCTGAGGAATTGGGTGTAATAGGTGAAGAAATGTTAAAAGTTGTTTCTGAAGTGTTTGAGGGGACAAATAGCTATGAAGAAGTTGAAAGTAAGCTGTTTAAATTATATCCTGACTTGGAAAATGATAAATTAGTCAAGATGTTAGAGCATCTGTTATTTGTTAGTGAGGGTTTGGGCAGGGTTGAAGGCGGTGGAAATGTTAAATAAAAAATTGTTATTTCAACTGTTGAAAAGTAAACCTGAAAAAGCATTAAAGTATTTGTTGCTTAGAGGGCGTAATCTGGTTACTGCCGATGAATGGCTAAAGATTAGAAATGCTTCTCATGATACGGCTTTTACTGTGGCAGGGATTGTAAGAGCAGATTTTCTGCAAGATATTTTCAATGCAGTTGTTGAAATGAAAGAGCAGGGAATTCCGCTTGCTCAGGCGAATGCTATGTTAACTGAAAAGCTACAAAAAAGAGGGTGGACGGGGTCTGGCAATCGCTTTAAGGTTACTCTTGACACAAATATGAAAGTAGCCCATTCACAAGGCTTTTACGAGACTTTAAATCGTCGAAAAGACACTCATCCGTATTGGCGTTGGAGTCAAATTCAACGAAACACTAAACGGCATGAACATAGCGAATTGGACGGCAAAGTGTTTAAGGTAGAAGATGCTAAACTGTTTCCGCCTGTTGGATTTGGTTGTGATTGCTCAGCTGTTCCGATGACAGAAGCTGAGTTTCAAAAAGGTGGTTACGAGCTATCAACATCTGACAAAATATTAAGTGATCCGAAATTAGCTACTCTCAAAGCCGAACGTGAAGCATTTGACTTCGAGCCGGGAAAGGTTTATAAACCTGATATGGGAAAGTATAGCCCTGAGCTAAGGAAAGAAGTTGTAAAGGCTGTTTTAAATAAGAAAAAGGTAGTAAAAGCATGAGCAACAAGTCATTCAAAGATATTCTAAAAGCTATTAATCAACGTTTGGGTCGGTTAAAACCACCGATTGACAAAGAGATATTGACTGATGTTGCCGATATCATCGAAATATCAATAGCCAAAAACTTTGATATGGGTGGACGTTGGGACGGCAAAGAAAGTGATATTGGTCTGTTTTCCGGAGGTGAAAAGAAATGGGCGCCATTGGCAGATAATACCAAAGCACGATATAAAACTTTGGGCTATTCTCAGGAAGCAACATTGAACCGAAACAAGAACCTAAGGGCTTCAATTGACGTTTTTGGTCGAAGTGGTAAAGTGTTTATTTCTGTCAACTCACCGTATGGTGCAATTCATCAATGGGGTGGCACAATAGACCATCCCGGGGGGACTGAATACGGTTACAAATTCAAAAAGGATATGAAAGACCGCAAAATACAGTTCTTGAAAAAGGGACGAGGTTATAAGGTACTTGGCAAAACCGGACCGCACAAAATACACATCCCGGCACGACCTTATATTGTAATCGGTGAAGAAGAGTTATATTTAGTATTGGATGTTCTTGGAAAGAAAACTATTGATACTTTGTCAAAATAAGGTTTGAAAATTGCATATTTTACAGCCCAAAAATTGAATAAATTTCCGATTTTTTGTCGGGTAGGTTGAATTTCTACTCCTAAAAAGGTATGTTTTTACGCCTTTTGTGTAAAAATTGAAATTAGGGGCATTTATAAGGTTTTTATAACAACACAATTTCCAATAAGAAAAAAGTATAATCACTTTTTTGCATCAGCAAAAATTCCCTTCTTATTTCTTTAATTCTTTGTATTATATTATTCTTTAGTTGTTGTCCTTTTTGCAAGGTGCGAACCTGAAAACACCTACCAATAGCCAAGTTTCAGCCGTTTTTTGTTTGTCCTTCGTTTGTCCTAATGTAAATTTTACAAACTGAAATCACTTATCAATAGCGAGTTTTCAGGCTTATTTTGTTTGTCCTTGCGTTGTGAAAAATCCACACCAAAAAAATCAAAATAGCTATCAAATTTTCAATTTTTATCGCTTTTTGTTTGTCCTTTTTGCTAAGTGCAAACCTGAAACACTATGCTAATAGCGAGTTTTCAGGCTTATTTTGTTTGTCCTTTGTTTGCCCTTTCTTTGTCTTTTGTTTGTCCTTTGTTTGTCCTTTTTAAACATCAAAACATTGAAATCATGCATGAATAAAAGCTACATCAAGCGTTTTTTGTTTGTCCTTTTTCCGATTTTTTGAAAAAATTCATATTTTCCAATGTTTTTTGTTTGTCCTTTTTTAACATCACACATCTTGATATGCCGATGAATACAAGTTGTGTTAGGTGATACTGTTTGTCTTTTGTTTGTAGTACAAATAAGCGAGATAGTCCCATACTATCTTTACAGATGTAATCAAATCAAACTGCCTACCTGAAATCATCTCTAAAGTGTCTAAAGTGTTAAGTGTTTTTTGTGTAAAAAAATAGTATCGGTATTACCGATAGCAGGTCAAGAACAAAAGGCAATAAAATGATTCAAGGGTCAAGGGTCAAGGGTATCGTGAAACGCGACACCCCCTCTTTGAAGCAAGGATTTGGCAAAAAAAAAGCTACCTGTATAAGTAGCTTTGGAAGAACCTGTGTTTTGAGGAGTTGTAATTAATTATCGATGTAGCCGAACGTTTCTACGAATTTACCCGTTGAATCCGGCGACACGTCGCTAACATATACGCTTTCAGTCTTAACATCACCTATCATTTCCCAGAATAAAAACACAACTAACTTGTATTTTGGGTCTTTATATATTAATGTTTCAACGTCTTTCTGTGTCGTAATAAGGATTGTAGAATTATCCTCAATCGTTAAAATAGGTAGTATCAAGCGTCTCTGCTCTTTATCTAAAAGCCTGCGTGTCACCTCTTGATTAAAATGTTTTTTTTTCAAACTTTCAACGGCTACCTCAAAGTAAAGTTTGTTTATTTCAAATCTTTCACGGTATTCCTTGAGTATGGCATTAAGTTTTTTCTTTTTGAATTTATCCTGCTTTTTCACAAGGATGATACCTTCAATTATCTTATCCAGCGTATCAAGCAACTCTTGTGACTCGGTTTTGAGTATGCTTTCACGGACTTGCGCTTTCTTTTTACCTACAAAATCGACATAGGTGTAATCGAGCCCATCCTTGGCGAATATCGTAAGTGAATATAACAAAAAAATAGCAAAGGTTAACAAAAACTTTCTCATTTAAAGCTCCAGGTATATTCAAAATTATTTATCATCTAAACTGCTAACAATAGATTTCATTGTTTCGTAATTTGCATCAATCCAATTCAAAACGGATCTCATCTGGGATATTGTCATTTCATCTAATCGAGTTAACTTTACTACTTCAGATTCCTTCTCGCTTTCTAACATCTCGCCTTGACCTGTCAAATACCATGCGATATTAAGACCAAGAGAATTCAATTTGACTTGGTATTCATGCCCGAAAATAGATTTGGCTTTTGTACCGGCATACTTAGTAACACTTGTAGGTAAGATGCCTATTGCCTTCGCGAAGGCTACTTTGGTACCATACTGTGTTTTTATATAGTGTTCAAGACGCTTTTGTGGTGTATCTAACATTTTTTTCAAAAAAATTATAAAATAATAAAATTTTTACTTGTTTATAATAAAATCTTTGTTATATTTGAACTGTGTTTATTTACAATTTATAATAAACAATATTTTTTATCAACTTATTAAAGGTTTTACATATGTCTAATAACAAAAATCAAAACTCGACTCGGAGACCTTCTCCGGCTACAAGAGGCGGAACGACCTTAGCGATTGATTCTGCCTTAAAAACAAAGATGGAAGAAGTGCAAAAACTCTATCTGCTTCCTCATTTAAGCGTTGCTGCTCAATACTGCATGCTTGCCGGACACGCGATGTTCAAGGACGATAAACGCACATTCGAACTGGTTATCAGAGAACATAACAATAAAACTAACAAAATCAACTAACAAATATAACAAAATTTTTAACATCGGAGAAAAAACAATGAACACCAAAATAATTCTTCAAAATTTATTAAAAGCTGAAAACCTTGCCGTGCTCTCTGAGGACGAGCATCATAAGAATATGATGAAATGGTCAAAAAAAGACCTTATTGAGCTCGTGCAAGACTACAAAAATATACTCGTTCAAATAGCAAAAGAACAGCAGGAAGGGAATAATCTAGTATTAGAACTCGACACTTTGTACAAAATAGCTGACTATACAATTGTGCTGGATAGAACTATCGGAAATTTGACAATATTAGGCGATTATTCCAATAAAAATGTCGAGGTGATTGATGGTTTGCTTGATATTGCGCCGGTAAAGCGAAAATTTAGAGACAGAAGAACGGAGCTTTCTTGCTTATGACAAACATTCAACATACAAAAAAGGTACAAAAGGAAAAAGCCCCTGGCAGGGGGCTGAGTCCAAAACAACTAAACACCATTGAAGTACAAAAATAAGGAATTATTTATGAAAAACAAAATTGATATACGTTTCTGGGAATACTTCTTTAAAGACAAGAAGAAGCACGCATTCAAAGCGGGTGCTTTCCTTCTGATGCTAAAGACGAACCGGAAAGCTCAACAAATAAAAGACGGAAGTTATCAAATCTCTTATCGAGATATGATGTATTATTCGAACTTAAAAGAAGTGGAAGTAAAAGAATTGGTGAAACAATTAGAAAGCGAAAAGCTGATTTCTTACGATGAAGTTAAAAAAGTGGTGACGATAACCACAGAACCGAATAACAAAGATTTGAAACTCGAATCTACTCAAAAGTGGCTGGCGGAAATGGGATTTGTCGAACACGGCAAGTTCGAGGATGGCAAAAGCTACACTTGCTACATCGCCTTTGACCCCGATATCATCATCTACATCCTTTACGAACGCTCAGTGTTGGCATCAATTTCCGGAGATATAAAAGAATCTCTATATAGTTATTACCTTACGGATAAAATGATTGATGATATTTGTATTTTGGCTCCCGTCCCGGCATTCTTGAAAATGAAAGATGCTTTAATTACGCTATGCGCTGAGAAGCGAATCGAATTGAGAAAACGGGCAATACTACATCGCAACTAAGTAAAATCCAATATAAGAAAAGAGCCTGTTTATAGCAGGCTCTTTTTGTTTAGATCAGAATTCTATGGTAGACCTATCCTGGATAAATAGTTTGCAAAGCGTAAAGAGATTTGCTCCCTGTATAGTTCGCTCACTTTGCATACAAAATTACTTGCTTTTTTCTCTTTCAATCCCTCATTATTGACAGTAAAATAATGCTTGAAATCAATCACGGAATTTACAATCCGGACGCTTTGGGCAAATTCCATATAGTGGTACCTTGGGTTGTTGTTTTGTTCCAAGAATCCTTTGTGAGTTTTTGAATTATCGTTGAAATTATGCATTACGAGCTTTAATTCAGAGAGATGCTCTCCATTATAAACATGCGCCAAGTTATACAAAGGGGCAACTATTACCGAAAGAATGTGTTTATCTTGGTTTTTTACTTCTTTGGAAGTGCGATTGTTATAATCTTGTTCTAAATCACAATCTTGAGTAAGAACTATAATATATGGGAAAACGATTTTAGAAATATAAAGCCCGGTATCCAGGATTTCAGCTTTTTCAATAAGCTCAACATCCCTGATGATGTCGCCTTGGCATAGTCTTGCAATTTTATTACTAACATCGGCTTTAATCATCTTTGACTCTAAAGGTTATTATGGTTTCGATGCGTTCAGGCTTACCAGAACCGTATTCGCCGATTTCAATTGCCGGTATTCGTTCAAGCCACGCTTCTTTATTCCCGCCATAATCAATACCCCCTTTTTGTTTTGTCGAAACTATTGTTGCAATATAAGATTTAGAATCATCATCAATAGTTGAAAAATCATCTAAGCTTTTGGTGTATCCTTGGTCATTAGTCATGATTCAAATATTTATCCCTCAATTTGTCTAAAATAGAATCTTCAAATAAATCCTGTATTTTAGCATGGAACTTGGGCAGTAATTCCAAAACACCGTTTCGAGTTAAAATGCCGTGATGTGTCGCATCAAAGTCTAATATGAAATTTTTCTGCTTAATTGGAGCGGGGTAGTCCGCATTGTGCATGCCGAAATTAAATTTCAATTCAAATTCATCATAATTCATGATAAGATTGTGGAAAGTCCTACTTATTTTTTCCTTTTCTTTAGGGAAATTAATAGTGGCGATTAAATTTTTGTTGATATAGTTGGTCCATTTCAATGGCTTATCTTCAGAAATATTAATTTCATTCACATATCTCAAACCAAATCTTCTAATTTCTGGGTTGTTATATACACTGCAAATTGACGTTAAGGCGGTTTCAAATTCATATGTGAATTCTTCGAATGTTGAATAATAATTTTGTGAAAGTGCAAGCGAAAACTTTGTCAAAACAATGAGCCGATTTCTTTCTTTGTTCCAAAATTTCCATTCAATCATGCTTTCGGTACTTTGCTTCGTTTCAATGTGGCTTATAGCAAATGTATCTGTTTTGATAGGATTTGATTCGGCAATTGGAAAATTGTTTTTTAAAGAATCTATAAATGCTTTCGGCAACTTGTTGTCAATTTCGTCAATCGGGTTTAGGAAATCAATTCTTGCAATAGCGGCTGTTATGAAATTTTTCTTATAGCAAATTTGGTCCATGATGTTTCAATTTATAAATATGTAATATAACTAAGGACGTATCGAAATCATTATTATATAGTGTATGTGATAATTTAAACGATTTAATAAATGCATCATATTGATTTGCAAATATAATACCAATTTGTTATAACAAAAAAAATATTTTTTGGCTGTTCCGGTGTTCGATTGATAGCGTTTGAGTAGTTCAAGCCGGGATGAAACAACAAAGGCTCGCCAATGAAAATGGCAAGCCCTCTGAGTTATAATGGAAGGTGTATTATAACGGCATGTAGTGGATTGGGTCTGTAGAGCATGGAACAGATTCAATAAGAAGCCATTCATCGTGCCCGGTGGTGGTCCCACTTCCCTTGCCTTTTGCCCTTACGGTGCATGGATTTGGAAATTCTAATTGATATTCAGTAGCCGGACCTTCATAAACAACGGCATAATCTCCGTCGTTTACTTTCAATTCGATTTGGAAGTGAATTTCACCCTCTCCGGGCGTCCATTCAAGTTTCTTGCTTGTGCTGTTATAGCTTAATTGCATAAATCCCCCTTAATGATAAATTATTATAAGTTACTATGCGCTAATGCAGACATTAACTGTTATCGTCCAGAATTTGAAGAATTTCGATAGAATTCTTTTTGATTCGTGGCAAATGCTGAGTGGTTTTTAGGTCTGCAAAAGCATTGATTTCAATTGCCTTGGATTTGACTTGATTCGATTTGCTCCGGATATGATCCAAGTCTTTTTTAAGTTTTCTGCGAGATTCGCAAACACTTGAAGTATGCTTTAAATTTGCTTTGATTTCACGCCGATAGTACATGAAAACGAATGCGAATATGAACAAAAGCACAATGATTATAATTGCCGAAATATACATATTCGATTGTGTTCGAAGCTTTTCCTCCGCCAGTGAATTTTCAAGTTCAATTTTGATTTCATGCAAATTCGCGGTTTGATTTAGCAAGATAGACATTCCAGGCGCCAACTCTTTAGGCTTTATGATTATCTCGGTCAGCAACTCCATTGTTGCAGTTGCTTCGTCGTATTTTTTATTATCCATATAGAGCGAGAAAAGAGCATCCCCTACCTTCACCATTTCAAGGGCTCTGTTAACTGATTCAAACATAGAATAGGCAGTTTTCAAATACGACTCTGATTTGTAGAAATCAGTATTCATAAGTACTCTACCGAGACCGTAAAGCGATATAGCTTCTCTGTCTTTGTCTTTTAAGGTTTTGGCGAGTTTCAATGCTTCTTGAAATCTCAATATAGAAACTTGGATATCGCCCTTTTTATACCCAAGTTCGCCTTGCGCCAACTTAACATCAATCCTGTCCATCGGCAATATGCAAGCACTTTCCGCTATATCAAGCAGGTTGCTCGCTTTATCATATTCGCCTAATTCAATAGCATTAACAGACGTATTGACTAATAACTTGACCTTGAAAACCGTATCATCAATAGCTAAAGCGAAAGCTTCACTAAAATAACGGTCAGCCTGTTCGTAATCATCCATATTATAATTAATGTTGCCAATTGCCATTTTAGCACGTGCCATAGCAGAAGTATCATGGTTTGCGACAGCTAAATCATAGGCTATAATTGTATGCTCAATTGCGTCATCATACTTGCCAATAAGAGAATATGAATAGCCTAAATTCATACGCCCTGAATATTCGCCTTTGTAGTAATTTACTATTTCCGATAATTGAACAACCTCAACGAAAAAGGGAATTGACAATTCGTACGATAACATGTGTTTGTAAATCAATCCTTGTGAATTATTAGCCTTGATAAGCTCGATTGTATCTGCGGTTGCTTTGGCTTGTTTTTTTTGAGTTGAGACAAGCTGGAAGGCTTTGTCATAGTTGTTGTATTCAAGCTGTTCTTGAATCGCTTTGCTGTAATCTTTGCTGTGGCAATCATGGTTTATTGAAAGCATCAATACCAATACGGCGAGTTTTAATTTTAAGATTTTATCATACATAAGTTTTCCATGTAGATTTAAATTTTTAATATTTTTATTGTTGAAATTCACAAAACAAATATAAGAAATTTATATATTACTTGTATATTTTTTTGAAATATATAAGTTTTTTACATTTTGCTTCTGAGGAGAAGATAGCAGATTGACGGCTCATTTGTCCTTTTTCGACAGATTTGATACGAGCTTCTCTAAAATTTGTTTCGATAATTTATCAGAAAGTTCAGGGTCTGAAAGTATCTTGTCTGCTGCAGCATCTATTATGGCGTCAGAATCAAGGGGGCTTTCTGGATTAGGGTTCGAAGCAAGGGGCTTCCCAGGTTCGGTTTTAGATTGAGATGATACAAGCTCAGTTCCTGTGCCTGTCATTACCCAATGCATATTGCAGCCAATAGCCTTAAAGAAATCCGATACCTTAGGAGAATATGAAAGTGTGCCATAGGCGTATGCGAAAATATCCGCCGTATCTAATTGCATTCTGTCAATTAGAGTTTTGTGCATGTTAAACAAATCATCATATGTTCCGCAATACTTGGCAATCCAGCGATTCAAGCGTTGGACATGCGGCATTGAGCTTGAATGGTAAGTCGGTTCGACATTTTTTCCAGTAATCATAGCATTGAGGTCTGCTCCAAGGTCATGTATTATGTATAGAAACACTTGGTCGGGAAATGACCTGCCCTTGCAGTAACTGTTAATCGTAGCGGGCGAATAATGTTTGTCGTAAGTCTCTGTGATGTAAGTTGCAAAATCTTTCTGCCTTTCCCAATTTGGTCTCATCCAGTCTTCTAACCGCTCTCCAAACTCTTTGCTGAGCGTGTTTTTGTCTTTAATCATTTTATTTTTCATATTATTTAAAAAAAATATAGAAAACTAATATTATTCTTGGATATTATATAAAAAACTTATATATTTGCTTTAGAAATTTAACAAATTATTTATATTATTTTACAAAATATATAAGGACAAATATATGAAAAATTCAGAAACAACAACAATCCCTAAAGTAACTTCAACTTATTTATTGCCTACCAAATTGCTCGAAATGATAGAGGACACGCGGATAAACAAGCTCCCGAGCGTACCTTTTCCTACAATGGTAGAAATAATCGCCACAGAAGGATTGAAGGAGCTTACAGAAGATGACTTCAAGAAATATAAGAAAAAGAGTAATTTTTTCTCATTCACTAAGAAGTTCAGAGACAGTTTGGAAGAGCTCCAGGCGAAATACCCTGATTACGTGCCGAAAGTTTCTCATGTTCTTGAGATGAGTATCGCAAAATACTTCGACAATGAATCTAAGTCAAAATCAAATAATCTAATATAAGGGCAAAATCATGATTGGAGAGAAACGCTATTTCCCCCACGATGAATACGCCCGGAGTGATGATAAAATTTTGATGTTACGTGCTGAATACCGGATGGAAGGGTATGGCACTTATTATTGCCTGTTAGAGATGATGTTGGAGTCAAAAGAAACTCATTTAAGGCATGACAAAACTGAGGGTATCGCGGCATCGTTGGGCTGTCCTAATGACACTTTTGACGGTATTGTTTCGCTTTGTATTGAGCAAAGATTGTTTGATACTGACGGCGAGTATTTTTGGTCTCCAAGACTTTTGGAATGGAAAAAACTGCTTGATTCACAAATAATGGCTTGAAAATGAGCATAGGTTGGATTAAAATTTACAGAAGCATTTTAGAGTGGCAATGGTATCACGATAATAATGTTTTCAGGGTATTCTTTCACTGTGTTTTAGTTGCGAATCATACCGAGAAGGTTTGGCGCGATGTCATTGTAAAAAGAGGGAGTTTTATTACTTCTTTGTTAAAGTTATCCGACGATGTAAACTTAACTGTAAAACAAGTTAGGCGTGCCTTAAATTGTCTATCAAAAACGGGTGAAATTTCTATAAAAACGACAAACAAATATACCGTTATAAGTGTTTCAAATTACGACACTTATCAAATTGAAACAGAAAAAAAGGACAAACAAAGGTCAAGCAAAGGACAAACAAAAGTCAAACAAAGGACAACAACTAAAGAATATAAGAATGAAAGAATAAAAGAAGAATATAATACAGCGGATTATCAACACGCAAAAGAATTATTTGAGCAATTTTGGAATTTATACGACAAAAAGACCGGCAAAGAAAAGAGCATGGAGCTATTCTCGAAGATTCCCGAAAACGAATTGCCTAAGCTTCTTGACCATGTTCCGAAATACGTTGAAAGCACACCTGATAAAAAGTTCCGCAAGAACCCGGAAACATACCTACGAAATCAATCTTGGAATGACGAAATAATAATCGAATCCCCCAAAGGACCAACGGCGAAAGGAAAACGAGGGCTAAAGCTCAGCGACCTCGAGGCATCAAGGGCGCAATCAGGGCTTGCTGATAACGGCATTTCGCCTACACCCACTTCTAACGTACACACCAACAACGTATCTACTGCAATAAAAAAACGAGCCCTCAGCTTCAGCCAAATTGAAGCATCAAGAGAGCAATCAGGATTCGACGATAAAGATTCACCATCCTGGGAAGACCAGACAAAAATTAATATAAACGGAGTAGCAAATGATGAATGAAAAACAAATCGCTGTATTGCAACAAGCAATACAATTTTATGGCATAGCGAACCAATTTGATATGGCAATTGAAGAATGCGCCGAATTGATTCAAGCCTTAAACAAAGTCAAACGGTCGGATTTGATTGGAATCTCGGAGATTGAGAAACCAAATTCCAATATGAAAACCGATTCGGCTTTAGCATATCACAACCTCTGTAGTGAAGTTGCTGATGTAGAAATAATGCTTAATCAACTAAAAATACTCTTGAATAAAGAGATAATTCAGTTGAGCATTGATAGAAAAATTGAAAGATTGAATCAAAGGTTAAACCCCGACTCCAATCCGGGACCCAAGATGAACGTATTTACGATTCCTCAAAACCTGCCAAACACAACACACTCCATCACCGATACAGGAGAAAGCAATGTTTAGATTAGAATTGTTCGACAGAATAGGAAATAAGTTGAATCTCGGTGATTATGTCAAAATATCAGACGGGAAAGACTTCAAATTCTATGTCCAAGTTCAATATTTGGAAAAGGAAAAATGTATTGTCCCATTCCATACATTCAGCTTTCATTCTTTTGAAAAAGTTGATAGTGTTCCGGAGAATGCTTATAAAATGACTGACGAGGGTCGTTATGATATTTGGTGCGTTCATCCGCCCGAAGCAGATAATGAAGCTTTCGCGGCATCTGCAAAAGAATATTTATCCGGATGGAGGCAATGCGAACACTTGTTAGAGAAAGGTTATTTCAGGGTGGAGTTAAATTAAATGCCTGAAAATCAAATCACCGAAAATAGCGATATTGAAACAATCGCCAATCCAAAATCCGATCCGATTTCAGAATATGACCCATTATTCGAGGGTGCTTATTACGAATTGAATGCCAATAACAAAGTAGAATTACATTTACCCGGAAAAGAATTTTATCAAAAGCTCCCTAACGAAGTGAAATCCGACATCAAAAGAGGTTTCTTGTGGAGTAATTATTCAGGGGCGTGGGTATCTCGAAGCAAAGGCGGATATGTACCTTATTCGATGAGCAAATATAAAATCAAATATCAAGGCAAAGAGGAGCTTAATTCATTCGAAGAGCAATTGGAAGCGAAAATCCAGAGAGCCGAGCGAAAAGCTGATAAGTACTCCGGATACTCGGAAAATGCCAAAAAAAGAGCCGAGAGTTTGCAGTCGGAATTTAACAAGTTACGCAAAGATTGGGCTTGGATTACTCAACCTAATGTCAACACTTCGAGCGGAAGAGCATTCGCAAAACAAAGAGATAGAGTAGTTGCAAGGCATGAGAAAGGTTACGCAGAAATCAATAAAGCTGAATACTTTAAGGAAAAAGCGAGGAAACTCAACATCTCCGCCACGCAAAAAGAATTATCCAGCCTTTCATATCTCGAAAACAGATTAAAAGAGAATTTCAAAATAATGAAAAATGCCAAAGAATTCGAGCAATGGTATGATGATTTGATTGAATCGGGGGAACCGATTGACGATGAAACTTTGATGAGAATTGACGGCAGGATGAATCATATCCAATTAGCCTCAGAAAAATATGAATTTTATTCGAAGCATTACTACGACTTAATTCAACAAAAAGTAGCGGATGATACTTATTTCGATGTTGCGACGGCGAAAAAGAAGTTCAAATCTTTACTGAAACGTTACTTGGCTACTAAATACGGCATTGAATTGGAAAGTTGTTCTATTGCCTACTCTTGTAAAAACGGGGTGTATTACGATATAAAAGCCAATAAGGACTTGCCGGATTTTTTTACAAAGCATAGTAATTACAATTCAAAAGACTTCGCTACAGTTCATTTAGAGAGGACTTACAAACATATCACAGAGTCTGATAAATAAGCAATTTAGAAACTTCCAAATATAGTTTAGAAATTTCCAAATATAATTTAAAGGTATCATAATGACTAAAAGAACAACTATTCAGGAAAGAAAGCTTCGGGACCAAGAGTCTTTTGAAGAGCAACGAAAAAGAAGAGAGGCTTTGAAACAGGAAAACAAAAGAAGTGGCGAAATGGCGAAACAAAACGCCATTTCAAGCTGGACTGATAGAATGAACGGGATATACCATTGGTCGGAAAAAAAAAGATATTCCGTCGATTATTGCAAAGAACAAATAGAGTATTTTAAAAATTTAAACCTCGATTGACAATAAAATGTCAATTTAGATTCATTAACTATTTTGGAGAATTAAAATGAGCCTTACTCAAAAAACATGGGACGAAATGTCCAATCAAGCAAAATATAATTATCTCAAAAGCAATGATTTGGTTATTAAGAGCCAAACATTTTTAAACAAGGACTCGAAAGTTGGCGACGCAAAAATCAGCACAGGCTACAAAGCATTTTGCGGTGATGTCGAAGTTTCTCATTGGTGCGAATCCGAAAAAGAAGCTCGGACATTCGCTCTCGGGCATATTGAAGATTTTAATAAGCCAATCCCGGAAACTGTAGAATGACATTCGAAGAGTTTTCTAAAAAATTTAGATGCTCTGTATCGTCAGAGTATGACTATGGCTGTAGAGTTCGCTATCACAACAGACCGATTTTAAGACGAACTTGGCTTATTTATATAGACATAAGGACTTTCCTGCCATTTGACCCGAAAACAAATGATGATTGCTTAAACTGCATTTCTTTCAGCTCTATTGATAGTTCGGAAAATGCAAAAAGGCAAGCTTACGATTTTATTAAAAACAAAGGTTCGTTAGAGCGAATCGAAGATATCGAAAATGAAAAAATGGAAATCAAACAAAATGAGCAACGCTATCAATTGGGAAACCACCACTTCAGAGCAAGATGATTTCTGTATCAAAATAGGCGATTACCATTTAAGAGTTGAGCAAATGGATGATAATGAGTGGTGGTATGCCGTTTTTTATAAAGATGAGCAAATAAACGATGTTAATTTCCCCTTTGTTCGGAGCTTGTCGGAGGCTAAAGCGATAGTTGAAAGCATTATGCTGACTCATAAAAGCGAGAAACCGTTAGATTTATCATCTCGTCTTACTGAATTGTCGTTTTTGAAGTCGGGTTGGCTTGATGGTGAAATAGGCAATGCTATTGATAAAGATGGTCTGGAATGGCTAATAGAAGCATTTGAAACTAATTACAATAGCGAGGCGCTCCCTTTGCCCGCCACATTTCCAACTCCGGAAGGCAACATTCAATTTGAGTGGAGTGTAAACGATTACGAAGTATCTCTAAAAGTCGAGATTCCCACCAAAAAAGCGGAATTCTATGCAATCCAAATCACAACAGAGTCCGAAACGGCACATGATTTGGATTTAGACAAACCGGAAGCATGGATAATGCTAAATCAATTAATGATGGACATAAATGAAAAATATCATACTTCCACCTGAAGTAAAATTACAAAACTTGCCTGAAAGAATACTTTGTGCTGCAATACGTAATCCTGACGAAAAAGATTTGGCAGGTCAGCCATTGATTTACTGCGGATTAAGGCACTGTAATATTCTATGGCAATCAAAATCAGTATCAAGGAAGCTCCATCATCAGGGGTTCTTAACAAGTTTCGGCAGATTTGTTGACAGAAAAGAAGCATATCAAATCGCTAAAAAGAACAATCAAATCATTGATGAATACAGAGTAGTTAATGATATGCTATTTAGCGAGTGTTTGTATTAAATACTATTTCCGATAAGAGTTCAATTTGCATACTAAACTATTTTTACTATATTTGCAAAACCACAACAGAGATTATCAGCATGAAAGAAGATGAAATTGTCAATTTAATAACTTACGAAGACCTACCGGACAACCTGAAATTTGTTGCCGATAATGCAGGACTTCAAGCAGTCAAACAACTAATTATAGGCATACCGGGACTAACTGTTTACGTGCCACGCTTGGATAATCCAAAGCTGGTACGACCTTATGTCATCAAACGCATCAATGAATGCGTTGACACTACACATCTTCTGCAAAAATTGGTAATGGAAACTCGACTTGCAGAATCTACATTACGCAAAATGATAGATGAGTTGCTTAGTGCAAAGCTACTTAATAAAAATCCATTACCGGTACTCAGCCGTTACCATCCTGTCAATCAAGATACAATGTTCCCGGGGTAAACTCTGCTTTTCTGACATTATAATCTAAAATAATATAGAAAATTTATTAATCTATGCTTAAAAATATATAAATTTGCATAGATTTTTTATTTATTTTTTGCAGTATTTTTATTGGAATTGTCATGATTGATAGACTTTTGAACTTTATAGAAGCGAATTACACAGACTTCAACACTTATGCAGTGAAGTCCGGGATTCCTTTATCTGACCTGAAATCTTGGTTCGATGGTGTTACCGAGCCAACATTGCAAGATTTGGTTAAAATCTACAATACAGGCTGTTCACTCGATTGGTTATTAAGTGGTGAAAATGGAATGTATGCTTTCAACAATGCAGGTATAGTTATCTATCAAACAAGCCAAATGAGCAATGTCACGTCCAAGAACTAAAACAAGTGACCGTTGGTATCTTCGCAAGGGTCACATATACTACAACTTTGGTTGCTGTTACCGTCGCAATGACCGTGTACACTTGGATATTGTCAAATCTGCATTGAATCCAACTCGATTACGCTTTAGTTTGGGTATTCCTTGGAGTGCCGGCAATAAAGATTACGCATTAACCGAGCTTGAAAAAGCAATACATACTCATTTTACAGTCAAAACTGTTAACGGACCGAACGACGGTTCAACTGAACCTGTGATGTTAAGTGACCTGGTAGATAGATATTATAAGCTGTTTTATCATGAATTTCCGAAAGTTACCAAATACTTGACCGATAGAACTCTCAAATACTTCTTTTCGGATTCAGATTTCTATTTGGATGATATTGATGCAATCCGGAATCATATTGAGAATAAATTAGCAGATATAAAACGGCAATATCATCCCAATTACATTCGCAAGCTAACAAGCAATTTATCAAGGATTTTCAAATATGCTCATAGCAGGGGAATGATTAAATATAATCCGGTGTTGTTGGATAGCATCCCGGAAGTGGTAAAATCGAAAAAGATTAGTTACACGACAGAGCACGTTTTAGCGATAATAGATTATTTCAAGGCAAAAGCAGAAGTATGACATGTACTATTTGGTTCGCTATCACGCCACAACAGGCGTAAGACTTATAGAATCCTTCGTTTCTTTAATAAAGATATAAATAACGACATTATTACAATCCATGGCAAAGGTACTGCCAATATGAAAATAATGTCACGGGAATTCCCTATGTCAATTTTTCCAGAGTTATTTGACATCGTAGAGGGAATTAGAGACACTTGTATGGATAAAACGACGGGAAAGATGTTTCCATGGATTGCGAGTGTGCATCCGCATGAACATTTGAAAACTGCCAAAAAAGTATTAGGTATTGAGGTGGAAAAGGGCTTCCACCCGATTCGAGCTTGGCGAGAGAATCATCTAATCAAAGAGGTTGGCATAGCTCCGCATATTGTAGCCGAATTGTTAGGGCATACCCAAGTTGTTCAGCGTGAACATTATGTAACGGCTCTGGGCGGAAAAGTGATTGAAAAACTTGTCAATAAATGACAAATTTATCCAAAATAGCACACATATTAGACACGTTTATTTTGTGCAAAAAAGAAAAACCCTGACATAATCAGGGTTTCAAGTCGCAAAAAAATATTTTCTGTGATCCCAAGGGGATTCGAACCCCTACTGCCAGCGTGAAAGGCTGGTGACCTAACCGTTAGTCGATGGGACCGTCGGATTCACAAAGAATTCAAAAGTAACACTTTTTTCTGAATTGACAAAATCTTTTTTAGCGAAAAATGCAAAATTTCTTAGAATTGTCGGAGTACCCTCAAATCGTTTTCGTAGAGCAATCGGATGTCGTCTATGCCGGTACGTAGTAGTGTGACTCGCTCGATGCCGAATCCGAATGCATATCCGCTGTAAATTTCGGGGTCAATTCCGCCGGCGCGTAGCACGTTTGGATGCACCATTCCACATCCTGCGATTTCAAGCCAACCTGAATATTTGCAAATGCGGCATCCGGTTCCGCCACATAGGTAGCAGCTTATGTCAACTTCTGCCGATGGTTCGGTGAATGGGAAGTATGAGGGACGGAATCTGAATTTTGATTTTTCGCCATACATGCGCTTTGCAAATGCCATGATTGTGGCTTTGAGCTCGGCTAAGGAGACGTTTTTGTCTATGTAAAGCCCTTCCACTTGGTGAAATTCTGCGAGCGAGCGGGAGTTGATAGATTCGTTCCTATAAACGCGTCCGGGCATGATTGAGCGGATTGGAGGTTGCTGAGATTGCATTACTCGAATTTGCACAGGCGAAGTATGGGTTCTGAGTAAAAGTTCCCTATCGGATTTGACAAAAAAAGTGTCCTGCATATCGCGTGCAGGATGGTCCGGAGCGAAGTTTAGCGCGTCAAAGTTGTGGTAGCCGTCCTCGATGTCGGGTCCTTCGGCAACGGTGAAACCCATTGACCTGAAAATTTCTGTGATGTCCTCCAAAGTCTGCAAAACGGGGTGGAATGTGCCGTTGAAGTTGCGTCGCCCGGGCAAAGTCATATCTATGTCAACAGTTGTTTCGGTCGCTGTTGTGAATTTTTCTTGCAGCTCCTTGAATTCACGCTCTGCAAATTGCCGCAATTCGTTGAGCTCTTTGCCAATGATTGGCTTAATGTCCGGAGCGGCTGTTTTCATTTTCTCGAAATAGGATTGAATTTCGCCTTTTTTCACGAGGTATTTCATACGGAAGTTATCGAGCAATTCTTTGCTTGTAATTTCGCCGATTTCGGTGGCAATTTGGTTTCGCAAGTTTCTTATTTCGTCAATCATTTTTTGAAATTTATTAGTAAATAATATACAATATAACAAAAAGGTGCAATAAGTTCAAATTAAAGTTGTGAAACGCCCTGGTTGAGCAATTCGGCTTTTTCGGCTACTTTCAGATTCGAGATAATGACGTCGAGGTCGCCGTTCATAATTGAATGAAGCGAATAATTTTTGGCGTCGCCTTCCAAACGGTGGTCTGTCACCCGATTTTGAGGGTAATTATAAGTGCGAATTTTCTCCGAACGGTCTCCGGATTTGACCATCATTTTTCGCGATGAGGACATTTCAGCTTGTTGCTTCGAGAGTTCAAGTTCGTAGATTCGCGAGCGAAGTACTTTCATAGCTCTTTCGCGATTTTTCAACTGCGAACGCTCTTCCTGGCATTGGACAACGATTCCGGTGGGATTGTGGACCAATCTCACGGCTGTTTCGACTTTGTTCACATTCTGTCCGCCTTTGCCACCTGCTCTGAAGATGTCAATCCGGACGTCCTCTTCGCGAATCTCAACATCAATTTCTTCAGCTTCGGGGAGTATTGCAACAGTTGCTGCGGAAGTATGAACTCGACCACTTGCTTCAGTTTCGGGTACTCTTTGGACGCGATGCACACCGCTCTCGAATTTGAGTGTGCCGAAAACGTCGTCGCCGGACATAGAGAAGATAATTTCCTTAAATCCGCCCTTTTCACTTTCGTTGAAATCAATTACTTCGAGTTTGAAACCAACTTTGTCGGCATAGTATTGATACATTTTGAACAAATCTCCGACAAAAATTCCCGCTTCGTCACCACCTGTGCCGGCTCTCATTTCGACGATACAGTTTTTCAAATCGTTCGGGTCTTTGGGAATGAGCAAAAATCTGAGTTCATCGTCAAGTTTTTCGATTTCTGCGGTCAACATCTCTATTTCTTCGTAAGCCATTTCGCGAATTTCGGGGTCAAGGGCTTTCTCTTGGGTCAATTCCTTGTTGGATTGCAATTCGTCACTCATTTTGATATAACGCGTGCCAATATCAGCAAGAACTTTGAGTTGCTTACGTTCGCGAGAAATTTGCTTGTAACGATTGACATCATTCATAATGTCAGGATTGTTCAGGCTTTCCTCAATTTTTTCGAATCTCTCGATGATTGATTTTATTTTTTCGTACATATTCGTCTTATTCATTTATAGTATAACATACAAAAATACGAAAAATATGACGATTGAAATAAAGCACTTAAGTTAAAGAGATGATTAATGTCCGAGATTTACTGATTATTAATTATATTTGTTGTTAAATTAAAATTAAAAAAGAGTATTATGTGTGGAATTGTAGGATATTTAGGAAAAAGTTCGGCTGCGAACATACTTATCAACGGCTTAAAAAGGATGGAATATCGCGGATATGATTCAGCCGGAATTGCAGTGCTGAACGATGGTATCATCAAAACGACGAAGAAAAAAGGTAAGGTGTCGGAGCTTGAAAGAATGGTAGATTTGAGCAAAGAAAGCTCCACAATCGGCATTGCACATACTCGTTGGGCAACTCACGGGTTCCCGAACGACATCAATGCTCACCCGCATTCCGACCAAGCAAATAAGATAACGATTGTGCATAATGGTATAATCGAAAATTACACTGCGATTAAGACAAAATTGACTTTAGACGGATATAAGTTCAAATCGGAAACTGATACTGAAGTTTTGGCAGTGTTCATAGGTGCATTGTACGAGCGATTCGGCGATTTGGAATATGCAGTGAGATTTGCCCTCTCGGAGGTGGACGGCACTTTTGGAATGCTTGTGCTTTCAGCAGACCATCCCGATATGTTGATTGCTGCACGTCGTGGTAGCCCATTGCTGATTGGAATCGGCGACGATGAATTTGTGGCAGCATCTGACGCTGCAGCTGTTATCCAATACACCAAGCAAGTAATATATCTTAATGATAATGAAATCGCCGTAATCACTCGCGATGGCTATCATACAAAGACAATTTCCAACGTTGAGACGATTTCGAAAATTGAGCAAATCGAATTCGATTTGGAGCAAATTGAAAAAGGTGGATTCGAGCATTTTATGCTTAAGGAGATTTTCGAGCAACCGGAAACGATTCAAAATGCATTCCGCGGGCGTTTGCTTGTTGATGAAGGCGATGTAAAACTTGGCGGCTTGCGACATATTCATGAGCAGCTTCGTTCAGCAGAACGGATTATAATCACAGCCTGTGGCACTTCATGGCACGCAGGGCTTGTAGGCGAATACATTATTGAACATTTGGCAAATATACCCGTAGAAGTCGAATATGCGTCAGAATTTCGCTATCGAAACCCTGTAATTAAGAAAAATGATATTGTGCTTGCAATTTCGCAAAGTGGCGAAACTGCCGATACAATGGCAGCAGTTCGTGAAGCAAAGCAAAAAGGTGCAACTGTCTTGGGCATCGTCAATGTTGTGGGCAGTTCAATCGCTCGCTACACATCAGCCGGGGTCTATACTCATGCCGGACCGGAAATCGGAGTAGCCTCGACCAAAGCTTTCACATCGCAACTAACTGTATTGACCCTCATTGCGATTATGTTAGGCAGGATGAATACTTTGAGCAAATATGAAGGTATAAAAATCGCCAAGGAATTGCTCAAAATTCCAGATAAAATCAATAAAATATTCGAGTCAGCCGACAAAATTCAAGAGATAGCCAAGCAACATGCAAAAGCCAAAAATTTCCTTTACCTTGGTCGCGGATATAACTTCCCCGTAGCTCTCGAAGGTGCTTTGAAATTGAAGGAAATTTCCTACATCCATGCAGAAGGTTATCCGGCAGCAGAAATGAAGCATGGACCGATTGCATTGATTGATGAGAATATGCCTGTTGTATTTATCGCCACTCAAGATGAAATATACGAAAAAATAATATCGAACATAGAGGAAGTCAAGGCTCGCAAAGGTAAAATCATTGCTATTGCTACCGAAGGCGACACAAGGATTGAATCTGTCGCAGACAACGTGATATACATACCCGAAACATTGCCGATGCTGACCCCGATTTTGTCCGTCATTCCTTTTCAGTTATTAGCTTATTATACAGCATTAGAGCTGGATTGCGACATAGATAAACCCAGAAATTTAGCAAAAAGCGTTACCGTAGAGTAATAGGAGAAAAATTATGAAAATAGCGATTATCGGATTGGGATATGTGGGGCTCCCCTTAGCATGTGCTATTGATTTGAAAACGTCTCACGAAGTTGTAGGCTATGATTACCAATCAAAAAAAGTCAATAAAATTCGCAACAGACAATGCCCGATTGATGATGTCCAATGTAGTGAAGATTTGAAAATAACGAAATTTCTTGTTTCTGACCAAGCTGATATAATGACGGATTCGGATATATTTATCATTTGTGTGCCTACACCTGTGTTAAACGATTATACACCGGATTTGACGCCGCTGAAATCAGGTGTTGAAGCCGTTTTGCCATATATCAAAAAAGGCTGCTATGTAGTGGTCGAATCAACTATTAATCCCGGAGTTTGCGATGAAATCGTTATCCCGATGATTGAAGATAGCATAGATTTGAAAGCAGGAATTGACTTTGATGTTGCACATTGCCCTGAGAGAATCAATCCCGGTGACCCATTTTGGAATGTATATAATATTCCGCGAAATATCGGTTCTACTCGCCCTGAAGCGACTAAAGTTTTAGCCGATTTTTATAGAAGTTTTATATCGGGCGAAATTAATGAAATGCCAAATCTCAAGACTGTCGAAGCTACAAAAATTATCGAAAATACTTTCCGAGATATTAATATTGCATTTGTAAATGAATTGGCAAAATCATTTGATGTGTTGAATATTGATTTGATGGCTGTGATAAAAGGTGCGTCCAACAAACCCTTTGCATTTTTGCCACATTTTCCCGGATGCGGAGTCGGCGGACATTGTATTCCGGTTGACCCATATTATTTGATTGAAAGAGCTAGGCAAAGTGGTTTCGACCATAAATTACTCAAATTAGCTCGCGAAATCAATAATTCGATGCCCGAATACACAGTTGAGAAGTTGACAGATGCTCTAAATATTTTAGAGCGACCAATCAAAAATACTCCAATTGCATTATTGGGATTGAGCTACAAAGCAAATGTGGGTGATTTGAGGGAATCTCCATCGGTGATTTTGAAGAGCATTTTGCACGAAAAGCAAGCTGCCACATTTGTATATGACCCGTATTTCCCCGAGCATTCTAATGTTGATTCGCTCGAAATGGCTCTTGAAAATTCATATGCAGTAGTGTTGGCAACAGACCATAATTTATTCAAAGAAAAATTAACGCCTGAATTCTTGTTGAAATATAATATCAGAATCGTTATAGATGGCAAAAACTGCCTTGACAAAGAAAATATTATCAAGGCAGGAATTTTGTATAAGGGTATTGGGACTTAAATCTGAAAGATTAAAGTTCGTCTCTCATTGAAGATTTGCGTTTATTGGGGTCTAACTCCATTTTACGCAATCTGATTGATTCGGGAGTAATTTCTACTACTTCGTCATCGGCAATGAATTCAATTGATTGTTCGAGCGATAATTTGCGGGGTGGACGTAATGGAATTGTATTATCCGAACCCGACGCTCTCATATTTGATAATTTCTTCTCTTTTGTAATGTTTACCTGTAAATCGGTAGTTTTGTTGCGTTCGCCGATAATCATTCCTATATATACTTTGGTACCCGGTTCGATGAAGAGCTCTCCCCTATCTTCCATAGCCAAACTTGCATAACCTGTAGTTCTGCCTGACCTATCAGCAACTAAAGCACCGGAACTGCGTTGCGGGATAGTGCCAAAGGATTCTGAATAACCTTCGAACAAAGTATTCATTACGCCGGAACCTTTTGTATCAGTTAGGAACTGACTTCTGAAACCGATTAGACCGCGAGATGGAATCAAAAATTCCATATTAACGCGTCCGTGTCCGGTATTCATCAAATTTTGCATAACACCTTTGCGTGTTGAAAGCTTTTCGGTAATGACACCAACATGTTGTTCCAGAACGTCCAGGTAAACTCTTTCGACAGGTTCGTGTAGCTTGCCGTCTACTTCTTTTGTAATTACACTTGGTCTTGAAACCATGAATTCAAAGCCTTCGCGACGCATAGTTTCAATTAAAATCGCCATTTGTAATTCTCCGCGACCTTTAACTTCGAAAGCGTCTGCACGGTCAGCGATTGGTTCTACTTCGAGCGATACATTGCGGAGCATTTCCTTTTCCAAACGCGCTTTCAAATGGCGAGTAGTCAAGAATTTGCCTTCAGTCCCTGCAAATGGACTGTTGTTTATATAAAATATCATCGAAACAGTTGGAGCATCAATTGTTATTCTCGGTAAGGGTTTTGGGTTATCATTATCTGTAAGAGTATCACCGATGCTAATACCGTCAATACCTGCAATTGCTATAATATCTCCTGATTCGACTCTATCAACCATTTTTTTCTTCAAGCCCATAAAAGTATATAGAGCAGAAAGTTTGAGATTGTTGCGGTTGCCATGTTCGGCACAAAGTGTGTATTGCTTGTTCATTTCAAGAACGCCGTTTTCGAGCCTGCCAATTGCAATTTGCCCGACGTATGAATCATAATCAAGATTTGTAATCAAAAATTGTGGTTCGTGGTCATCAACTGACTTTGGACCGGGGATTTGTTCGACAATAGTATCGAAGAGAGGTTGCAAATCAGTACAATCGTCGCCAATTTCGTAATGAGCAATCCCATCTCTGGCAATAGTATATAAAATTTTGAATTCAATTTGTTGGTCAGAGGCATCGAGGTCGATAAACAAGTCGTAAATTTCATTTGTCACAGCTTGAATCCTTGCATCAGAGCGGTCAATCTTGTTGATTACCACAATAATGGGTAATTTCTTTGCCAAAGCTTTCTTGACTACGAAACGGGTTTGAGGCAAAGGACCTTCGCTGGCATCTACCAAAAGAATTGCACCATCCACCAAACTAAGACTACGTTCCACTTCGCCGCCAAAATCGGCGTGACCGGGAGTATCAATGATGTTGATTTTAATGTCGTGATACCAAATGGCAGTATTTTTTGCCATAATGGTAATGCCGCGTTCGCGTTCCAAATCCATCGAATCCATGACTCGCTCGTCCACATGCTGATTAGCACGGAATGTACCGCTTTGGTTCAACATGCCGTCCACTAAGGTAGTCTTGCCGTGGTCAACGTGAGCAATAATCGCTATATTGCGTAAATTTTGTTTATTCATCAGAATTTTCTAACTTTTATATTATGTAGTAACAAGTCATACATTAAAGTATATGTTGTTATTATATTGTAAGTGTGTTGAAATGAATGCTTAATAGCGAAGTGGCAAAAAAAAGACTCTGCATGATTGCAGAGTCAATTATTCAAGTTGATTTTACTCGGGTCGGTCGTATTTGCAGCACTTGTGTAGTTTTGCATAAACACTATCGGAAGCCTTCGCAAGCTCTGTATCGTGTCCTACTGCCGCAATGCTTTCATGAATTGTCTTGAGTTCGACAATCTCGGTATCATATTCGACGGTAAGCATCTTAGTGCTTTGGTCCCAATCAGCAGACTTGACGCCTTCTATTTTTGCAGCTTTTTCAATTCTGGCTTCGCACATACCGCAGTTCCCATATACCATAAACTCTGTTTTTTGCGTATGGTCACCATCATGTGTATGGGCAATTATACTTCCGAAAAAGAACATTGCTACGCTTATTAAAATTGAATATATCATAATACATCCCTTATTGTTGGTAAATAAATATTAAAAAGAACTAAACTCTTATAACAAAAATACTTAAATGATTAACCAATAAATTACATAATTCATTGATTAAGTTGTAAGTTTTACTGTACTATTTCTTCCATTTCAATCTCAAACTGTTGCTCACTACACTGATACTACTTAGTGCCATGGCTGCTCCGGCTAACATAGGATTGAGCAGAAATCCGCTAATCGGATAAAGCAAACCCGCTGCAATCGGAATTCCGATTATATTATAAATAAAAGCCCAAAATAGATTCTGCTTGATAGTGACAACGGTTTGCTTTGAGAGCTTTATTGCAAGAGGTATTTTATTCAAATCCGATGATATGATGGTCATCTTAGCTACATCCATTGCAATATCGCTGCCTTTGCCCATAGCTATGCTGACATCAGCTTGTGCCAAAGCTGTGCTGTCGTTAATGCCGTCACCAACCATAGCGACAATTTTGCCTTGCTCTTGTAGGCGTTTGACATATTCAGCTTTTTGTTGGGGCATAACTTCAGATTTATAATTTTTTATGCCGGTCGAATTGGCGATTGCATTCGCTGTTGATTCATTATCTCCGGTCAGCATATGAACTTCGATGTCCAATTCTTGTAAATTTTTTATTGCATTAATTGATGTACTCTTGATTTTGTCCGCAATTGCAACTATTGCCAGAGTATTCTCTTTATCTGCAAAGAAAATCACGGTCTTAGACTCTTTGCTCAATTCTTCTGCTTTTTGAGACAAATCTGAATTAATAGGAATATTGTTTTCGGTAATTAATTGTTTATTGCCTACATAATAGAAATTGTCGCCAACTTTTGCTTTGACTCCCTGCCCGGTAATGCTCTCGAAATCTTTAACATCTTGCAAATCAGTGTCTTGTAAGTGCTTCGAAATTGCATCGGCTAATGGATGCTCGGATAATTTTTCAATGCTTAACAATGCAGATTGCCTGCTATTGTCACCTTTAAGCCAATGAATATCAGTGACTTCCGGTTTTCCTTCGGTTATAGTTCCGGTCTTATCTAAAACGATTGCATTGATATTTCTGGCAAGTTCGAGGCTTTCTGCATCTTTAATTAGTATGCCTTGAGCTGCACCTTTGCCGACGCCGACCATAATTGCCGTAGGAGTTGCCAATCCTAATGCACAAGGGCAAGCTATCACGAGCACAGTTACGAATGCTAATAAACCGTGTGTGAATCCATCCTCTCCACCCCAAATTACCCATGCACCAAATGCAAGCAATGCAATAAGAATAACAATCGGTACAAAAATGCCTGCAATTTTGTCAACTAATTTTTGTACCGGAGCTTTGCTACCTTGCGCATCTTGTACCATTTTGATGATTTGCGAAAGCATTGTTTCAGACCCAACTTTTTCGGCTTTGAACTGAAATACACCTTTTTGGTTGATTGTACCGGCGAAAACTTTTTCTTTTTCTTGTTTAAGGACTGCGACAGGCTCGCCGCTCAACATACTTTCGTCCACATATGAGCTACCATTAAGCACAACGCCGTCAACCGCAATTTTCTCGCCCGGTTTGACCAAAATAACATCACCTTTGTTCACATTTTCAATTGGCTTTTGAACTTGATTGCCGGTGCTTTCGATGATTGTTACAGTTTTGGGTTGCAAACCCATTAATTGCTTAATTGCAGTGGAAGTGTTTCCCTTTGCTTTTTCTTCGAGCATTTTCCCTAATAATATGAATGCTATAATCACCGAAGCAACTTCGAAATAAACATGGCTTTCTAAACCCCGCTCAATCCAGAATTCGGCAAATAGCGTATTAAAAACGCTGAACACATAAGCAACACCGGTGCTCAAAGCTACTAATGTGTCCATGTTCACCGAGCGGTGTTTTGCTTGTTTCCATGCGTTGGTGAAGAAATTCTTACCAAACCAAAAGATAACGGGTGTAGAAAGTACCCACATGATTTCGTTTGCATAAGGAATATTCATAAAAAACATGCCAATCACGGCAATTGGTATAGACAAGGCAATAGCCCAGATGGTTTTCCGTTTCAATGCCTCGAATTTCATTTCTTGAATTTCCTCCACAGACTCGGAAAATTCATCATCAGATTCGACAATCAAATCATATCCGATAGATTGAACGGTTTTGCGGAGTTCGTTTGTTGTGATGATATTAGGGAGATATTCTACGGCAACAGTTTGCGTAGCATAATTAACGGATGCGTCAATCACACCGTCTTGCGATTTGAGCATGCTCTCGACACTAATTGCACATGAGGCACAAGTCATATCCAACACAGGGAATGTATGCTTAACCGTTGTGACTTCATAGCCCAAGTCCCGTATTTTGCTAACGGCTTTTTTTAGAGCTTCGCTTCCGTCACCGGTTTCAATAACGGCTCTGCGATTGTTCAGTTCAACTTTGTGGCTTTCAATGCCCTTTAGTTGATCTAACCCTTTGTCAACAATGAGTGCGCAATGTTCGCTCTCAACTTGTTCCAATGGAATAAAAAACGATTTATTTTGATTTGTTCCCATTTTCGTGCCTTTGAAAAATGTAAATATTAAAATTGATTTTAATCTTGATACAAATTTAGCCTCATAGAGAGCTAAATATGTTACAATTTTAGTTGAAAGATTTGTAAGATTTACACTTTGTCCAAAGGACTACGTTTTATGGTTTTAATATTTTTGAAATGGCTTGGAGTTAGCCCTGTTACTTTCTTAAATTGATTGCTCAAGTATGCAACGCTTGAATAATTCATCCGAAATGCAATCTCGCTCAATGACAATTCATCATATACAATCAATTCTTTGACTCTTTCGATTTTTTGGGCTATGAAATATTTTTCGATAGTTTTGCCTTCGACTTCCGAAAACAAATTGCTTATATAATTATAATCATGATTGAGGTGACGGCTCAAATATTCCGACAAATTGGTTTTCAAATCGTTGTCTTTGTAGTGTACCAATTCAATTACCAAGGTTTTGATATGCTCAATCAAACGACTTTTTTTATCGTCAATAATTTCAAAACCGAATCTATACAGAGTTTCACTCGCTAATTGTTTCTCCGAATTTGTCAAATCTCTGTCAAAATTCACAACACCTAACTCAACATTTAATGGCATAATGCCGATTGCATCAAGTTCGTTTTTGACAACCATTATGCAACGATTGCAAACCATATTTTTGACAAATAGTTTCATAAATACATGACGTTTTTATCATGAAATAGATTGACAAAAGATTTTGATAAAAAAAGAATCATACGTCATCCTGAATGAAGTGAGGAATCCATGTATTTTAAAACTTGATTCTTCACCTGCGGTTCAGAATGACGAATAGAATTATTTACGAACTCCCTGTCTCGTCAGTTGTTACAAAGACGAAATATTTCAATGCTGTCAGTTGTAACAACTGACAGCACTGAAATTGAGAAAATCTAATATGCTGAGAATCTTCTTTTAGCGTCTATTACGGTTTATATACCACTTGCAAATATGTAATCGGGTAGCTGATTCCCTCGATTTTGAAATTGATTGTCATTCGTTCAATTTCATCATAATGTTTGAAAAAGACATAGCCACCGACCTCGTAACCGGGAAATAAAGTTGTTTTTCGGAGAACTTCGGTAGCCCAAAATTGCTTCCTTTCCGCCATAGAAACTATGAGCAATTTGCTGTTCTCTCTATCCACTCTGTAGGTTTCCATTCTTTGGGCTTGTCGCTCACTGAGGGTCTCTTCTATGTCTTCATCATCGCCCCCAACAGCATTTGCTATAGCGGCATCGGCTACAGAGCTAACTATGCCGGTAAGTATTTGGCGAGCAACAATGTTTTTGTCCGATGCAATTTGATTCGACAAATCCATTTCGATTTTTAACAGTCTTTCTTCCGGCGAGTCTGCCAAAACAATATCGCCCTCTTGAATATCCGGTTTCTTTTCAAGGTAAGGGTCAATTTTATCAACTACATAAAAGAAATTTGCAGGGTCAACAACGGCTTTCAAGCCTGATTCGTTACTTACAGTAACAAAGAAAACATGAAAACCGTCGTAGGATTCGATATAGGCAGCTTCGAGATGCAATCTGTTATAATTCATCGTAAGGTATTCCGAGCCGTATCTCCAGCTGATATGCTCTTGGTCAGCGACTTGCAAGCGATAAACAGGCTTGGGAGAATAGCACCCGTTCAATGCCACTAAAATAATTAAAGTAAGCAAACTTATTCTCAACATCAAATCACCTCTTTGCTAATGAGCAATCTAACTTCCTGTCCCTGTCAGGTCAGTTGTTACAAAGACGAAAATACTTACTCGTCATTCTGAACGAAGTGAGGAATCCATGTATTTTAAAACTTGATTCTTCACCTTCGGTTCAGAATGACGAATAGAACTATTTACGAACTTTGCGTTTCCTGCCGTGCTGCCTTTGTAACAAAGACAGCACATTAATATCAATACTTCACAAACTTTTCAAAACGGTCGCCTATCCTAACGAAATACAATCCCGTTGGCAGATGAGATATATCAATTCTCACACTTTGATTCCCTGAGCCATTATAGTTCACTGTCGAAGGGGCTGTCATTACAATTTCGCCAAGTGTGGTGAAAATATTGATGTCAAAAGATTCATCATCCCTACGGTTAACCGTAGGGTTGATAGTAGCATTAATTTCTATATACTCCGATGCCGGATTGGGGTATATTAATAATTTTTCGGGCGAATAATCTTCCACGCTTGTTGGCGAGGTACAGAAATCAACTATTTTACCTGTGACAAAATCCTGCCCGCTAATCTCGAAAATGATGGAACCATCCATTCTTTTCATGACTAAAGCCGTTTCATTAGTAGCTTCCTCTTCAAAATAATCTATTGGAATAAATGTATAGCAACCGTCCGGAAGACAAACTGTATAATCAAAACTATCTTCGGGTAACTCATCTTGCATCATGACTATTTCCCCTTTAGAGTTTAGAATATAAAAACTTTTACTCCAGTGATAGTCGTCGCCTTTCCATTCAATAGTTGCTATTTGTGGAGTTTCGACGATATGAAATTTCCTTTCAGCAAAATTATTTTCCGGATTTAAATCACTTTCTATGTTATCATAATCAACAACTTCAAATCTTATAGTGTTTTCGCCAATTCGCCATTTACTTTTATCTAATGGTATTCCTATGTATTTTTGATAGAAAAGTTTTCCGTCAAGTAGCGAATCAGACACAACACCGTTGATGGTAGTCCTAATGGTAATGTTTTGATTGGGCAGCGAACCAATATTATACAATAATAAGTATTCGACATTATTAAATTCATTGATGTCACAAACGAAAGTTGTGTCGTTTTCTAAATCAGTAGGGATTTCGACAACAATATCATAAGACGGAACGAAAGGTAAAGTTAAATTAAATTGTAAATAATCAGTTAAAAAAGATTCTCCAATTAAATAGTCAGTTCCTTCGTGATTTATCTTCATTTCAAAGGAGCCTTTTGCATCACCGTCTATAAATAAATGATACTCACCTTCAGGAAGACAATTATCAAATTGGTGCTTTTTACCGGCATCATCAGACATAAATGTTGCAAGACTTTTCGATGACTCATTGTCAAGAGAAAACACCTGAATTTCCAACTGTGATACTTCTTCCAAATCAATACTAAGTACAAGGGGGGTGATTCCGGAATAATTAAAATATTGACCTTTAGAAGAATTTGGGACAACATTATTACCATTAGGTTTACTGAGTTCGACTTCGATATAGTTTCTACCTACATCGTCAGGATGAATATTTGGGAGTGGAATTCTTTTAGAACCCATCGGAGGTAAACTTTTTTCCAAAGTAATAACTTGACTTTCGGTTTTTGTAATATTATCAGGTGAGCTGCCGGTTTTGACAATTATTTCAAAACTTGATAAATCATTCAAACCCATATTTCTGATAAGAACATCTCCAAAATTTGTGTAATCATCGCACGAGTAAACATTTTTTGGAATAATCATTCTAACATTTTCGACGTAATCGTTTTCGGTTGGCACATCATCAATGCCAAGTTTGGAGTGAGAAATAATCCAATCATAAAAATAAGGAACTCGGGTATAAACAGCAGGTTGCTTTACTCCCGCACAAATTGCACCCCAAGAAGTGATGCCGGCAAGTGCCCAAGTATCTGTATTATCTTTGACAAATAATGGACCACCACTATCGCCATGGCAGCTACTTTTCCCGCCTTCCTCGTATCCGCAAGGTAACATATCTGTGGTTACTTCAATTGGCACATTAGTTTCTGAGAACCATTGATTTGCAGTTTCTAAAGAAATAATCGGCAAGGATGTGACTTGGAGCCATTCTGATGCATCCCCTCCGTAGGTTGTCATTCCCCATCCTGTAGTTGTAGCCATCGTTCCGGGAGAAATTAATCCATTTTGTTCTTCATCAGGCGAAAGAAGTCGGATAGGTTTTGAACCAAATTTTGATGTGTCAATAGGGTAAGCAAGTCTGAGCAATGCTACATCATTTTGAATAATTTCGGTATCGAAACCCTCGTGAATAATGTAATCCGAAATTTCAATAACTTGCCCTTGGTCGGGTTGAGAGCGTCGAGTGATATGAGCAACAATCTTTTGCGTTTTATGAGCATCTTCTAGAACGCAATGTGCTGCTGTTAGTATCCAAAATGGGTCAATTATAGAGCCGCCACACATTTGCTCTTCCAAATTTCCATCAGCATCCACAGTAAAAATGGCTATTTGCCAGGGATAATCCTCAATATCAGCGTTTACTCCGCCGATGATTTGCAATTCAGGACCATCATCTTTGATATCAGCAGCCACAACAGGGCTTATCAAAAAAACTACAAGAACTAACACCAACAAAAACTTCAATGAAAATTTCATGAAAACTCCAATTTAAAATTAAGTAAATCCTTCTTAAAAAAAGCAGAAAAACCAATACAGTTCAACGTTAAGGCACAAAATTCAATTTTGATTTGCTTTCTGCATAGAATCTTATACGATGCGAAAATAAAATAGTTTCGCATAAGAAATCAGTTCAGTAATTTAATTTCAACAAGTTTCATAATGTCGGGGATAATTGGTTTGAGGTTTGGGGTTTGGGGTTTGGGGCTCGGGGTTTGGAGCTCGGGGTTTGGGGTTTAACCACGAAGTGGTTGAATATGAATAACCCCGTATGAAATGCGGGGAAACAAACACACGCACACACTTAAACCACGAAGTGATTGAATATGAATAACCCCGTATGAAATGCGGGGAAACAAACACACGCACCCACTTAAACCACGAAGTGGTTAAATAGAAATAACCCCGTATGAAATGCGGGGAAACAAACACACGCACACACTTAAACCACGAAGTGGTTGAATATGAATAACCCCGTATGAAATGCGGGGAAACAAACACACGCACACACTTAAACCACGAAGTGGTTAAATGTGAATAACCCCGTATGAAATGCGGGGAAACAAACACACGCACCCACTTAAACCACGAAGTGGTTAAATACCTGTCTCGTCAGTTGTTACAACTGACAGCACTAGAAGACAGAACGTGAAATAAATAATATATTCAAAAGAAATTGATTACCAAGCAAACCCGAAAGTCTGCTTGGTAATCAGAAAAATAATTATGCTTCGTTGGTGTTCAGTCCCAAAGCCTCAGCTACTCCATTTCCATAATTGGTATCAGCTTTCATGCAATTTGAAATATGTCTCAGCTTAATTTCCCGTGGAGCATCTCCCATAGCTCGAGCGGTATTCTCGAACAATACTTTTTGCTGCTCAGGGTTCATCAATCTGAAAAGTTTTCCGGGTTGAGTGTAATAATCGTCGTCATCTTCTCTAAAGTCGAAATGATAAGCATCACCCTCGATTTTCAGAGGTGGTTCGCGATGCTCGGTTTGTTCTTGCCAAGCACCATAACTGTTTGGCTCGTAACCGATAGTAGAGCCGTAATTATCGTCCACTCTCATTTGTCCGTCACGATGATAGCCTGTCACAGGGCATTTCGCCTTATTAACGGGTATGAGATTGTGATTGACACCAAGCCTATAACGTTGTGCATCGCCATAGGAGAACAATCTACCATGAAGCATTTTATCGGGCGAAAAGCCAATTCCCGGAACTATATTCGCAGGATTGAAAGCCGCTTGTTCAACATCGACAAAATAATTCTCGGGATTGCGATTTAGCTCCATGACTCCGACATCAATCAGCGGAAAGTCCTTTTTATACCAAACTTTTGTGAGGTCAAATGGATTATAATCTAATTTGCTTGCTTGCTCTTCGGTCATAACTTGTATTTTCATGTCCCATTTTGGGAAATCGCCTCTTTCGATGCTTTCAAACAAGTCTCTTTGATTGTTTTCTCTGTCTTTACCAACGATTGCTTCAGCTTCGGCGTCAGATAGGTTTTTGATTCCTTGTTGAGTAACTAGATGGAATTTCACCCAAATTCTTTCATTTTGAGCGTTTATCATGCTGAAAGCATGGCTACCAAAACCGTGCATATGGCGAAATGAATATGGAATACCACGTTCGCTCATCGTGATAGTCACCTGGTGAAGTGCTTCCGGTAAAAGTGTCCAGAAGTCCCAGTTATTTTGCGCACTTCGGAGATTTGTCTTTGGGTCGCGTTTAATGGCATGGTTCAAATCAGGGAATTTGAGCGGGTCGCGTAGGAAAAAAACAGGTGTGTTATTGCCCACCAAATCCCAATTCCCTTCTTCAGTATAAAATTTCATCGCAAATCCCCTGATATCTCTTTCGGCATCTGCGGCTCCTCTTTCACCGGCTACAGTCGAAAAGCGCGCAAACATATCAGTCTTTTTGCCAATTTGCGAAAATATTTTCGCTTTTGTATATTTTGTTATATCGTGAGTAACGGTAAAGGTGCCAAATGCACCGGAACCTTTGGCGTGCATTCTACGTTCAGGGATAACTTCTCTGTCGAAATGAGCTAATTTTTCCAGATACCAGACATCTTGAAGCAACATCGGACCTCGTTTTCCGGCTGTCATGACATTTTGGTTATCGGCAATCGGTGCTCCCGATACGCTTGTGAGTTTCTTCTCTTCCATAATTTGCCTCCTTTGGCTATTGTTTATAAAGCAATTTCACCAAAATTATGCAAAAAAATGATAAACTCCAAATTTGAAAGCAAATTTGATTCAATCAAATATTTTGCATCAATCGTTGATTAAGAAGAATAACATCATTTGGAAATTGCTAAATGAAAACAACAGTACAACGACAGTGATTATTATATTTGAATTATAAAAAAATCAGTTGAGTAATTTGATTTCAACAAGTTTCATAATTTCAGGTAGAATGCTGTCGTTTTTGACTTCGACCCTGATTCCTCGTCCTTCGGCATATTTTGTAGCTTGTTGCAAATCATTTTTTATTTCAGCCGAAATATCGCTATCCATAATCATATCATATGCCTTTTGCCCAAACACGAGTGCGACTTTGAAATAATTTTCTCGAGGCAGGAAGTAAATAATCGTTCTTTTTTTGTCTTTGATTCGGTAGCTCCAGCCATACTTTTTGCCGGGATAGTTCCAATCAACGAGCCCTTTGGGATACCTATCCAATACGAAATCATTCAAACGAATCCAAATATCGTACGAATCACCCAATGCTACTTTTAATTCTGCATCTGTTGGTTCAGAATCTTTATGCGGGAAAATGCTAATGTCATCCATATACTTTAAATCCCCAATGTTAAAGAGGTAAGTTGAGAAACGGCTGATATTAAATTTTATTTAAAATCCCTGTCTCGTCAGTTGTTATGAAAAACATGCGTCATTCTGAACGAAGTGAGGAATCCATGTATTTTAAAACTTGATTCTTCGCCTGCGGCTCAGAATGACAGATACTACTCTTTGCGTTCTTTGCATCTTCTTTGCGTCCTTTGCGGTTAAAATGTATTAATTTGACTATATTAAAAATCCAATTATAACCATGCTTTGTCCTAAAATAAATTGTCGTAACACCCCCTAACCCCCTCTTGAGAAGAGCAGGCACGGCTTCGGAAACATTCTGAGCTGTAAATATTATTAAATTATAATTTTCTTGTTTATCCATGTTCCATTTATGAATAATTTAATTAAATATACACCACGATTCAAATCAGCAATCTTGACGGAAAACATATTGATTGCTTGATTAACTTTTTCAGAAAGTACAAGTTCCCCTGTCAAATTGTAAATCATAATTTCATCAACTATGTAATCATTATCTGAGTAGAAATGTAGAGTGTAGTTATCATTGAATAAGTTAATAGAATTTGAAAGTTCCAAATCATCAACTGATGCCGTAGAGAGACAATTTATTATAATATCTCGACGGTTACCCGCAACATCGAAAAACATTAAAACAGCTCTGGCATTTAAAGTATAGTCGCGTCTTCTCAACGACCAATTGACTATAGAATCAACGCCCTTTTCAAAAGCTTCAACTTGGAATGTGTAATTATAGCTTTGTGAAATATCCATCATTAAGGAGCTCATGTTTGAGCGATTTTCGGGGTCATTCCAGGGCTCATCAAGAGCGACCCCATCAACATCACAATCGGATGTAAAAGTATATTTCACAAAGGGTGCTAATGTGTCGTTCATTTCCATTTCTTCGGAAATCTCGTTAGGCATGATTGCAACAGCTACGTTACAAATGAATATCGACGTTAAAGCAATAAATAACAAGTAAATTTTTTTCATGATGCTCTCCATATTTTCAAAAACAATTTTTAAATTTGTCATTACTATATTTATAATAACAAGTCAAAATTGATTTTGTCACATTTGGAAGAGGATTTTTTTTTTGAGGGTCGTGACATTCGCTCCCTGAGCTTGTCGAAGGGTGGGGTTTGGGTCGTGGGGTTTTACCACGAAGTGGTTAAATGTTGAGGCTGTCAGTTGTTACAACTGACAGGACGAAATAACTATAAAACATTAAAGCTTCCGAAAATTCCAAAGCTTCGGGAGCTTTTTTTATGCTTTATCACGTCTTAGTAACAACTGACAGGACTAGATAATCCTATTCCGTTGTTCTTTGCGGTTAAATGTATTAGTTTGGACAATAAAACAATTAATCTTCTCTCCCCTGCCTGATTATCATGTTTATAATGGGCAGAAATGCCAATATGTTGTGAAACTTTTCTCGCAAAAGCATTGGAATTATGAATTTTGTGTCATAATCATTTTGTTTCGTGCCGTCTTTTTTTATTAGCGAAAAAAGTCGTAATTTAGTAGTGTTAAATGAATTACATAAACATTGCATAGTAACAATATGAACAAAATTTTAGAAGCGAAATTTATAGGACCGGACATCAAATTATTCAAAATTGATGCTCCAAAGATTGCCCTCAAGCAGAAAGCCGGGCAATTCATTATTCTCAGGATAGCCGAAAATGGCGAACGAATCCCCCTTACCATTGCTGATTCAGACAAAACTGAAGGCTGGATTACATTAATCGTCCAAGGAATTGGCGCTACAACAAAGGCGTTAAACCAACTCGAAGCGGGTGATTTTGTCCGCGACCTCGTTGGTCCTCTCGGACAAGCCTCGCACATTGAAAACTTTGGAACGGCTGTTAGTATCGGCGGTGGCGTTGGAACAGCGATTGCTTATCCAACTGCAAAGGCTCTCAAAGTAGCCGGTAATAAGGTCATTTCAATAATCGGCGGCAGAAGCAAACAGCACGTGATACTTGAAAATGAGCTTGCTGCGACATCAGATGAGGTTTATCCTTGCACCGATGACGGTTCGTACGGTTTCCATGGATTTGTAACCCAAAAATTGCAACAATTGCTTGATAGCGGCGAAAAAATTGACTTCGTTCTCGCGATTGGACCTATCCCGATGATGTCGGCGGTGGCTGAAGTTACTCGCCCACATGGAATTAAAACAGTTGTGAGCCTCAATCCGGTTATGGTTGATGGCACCGGAATGTGCGGTGGTTGCAGAGCTTACGTTGACGGCAAACAAGTTTTTGTCTGCGTTGATGGTCCCGAATTTGACGCACACCAAGTTGATTTCAAAATTTTGCAGCAACGCAACAGAACTTACGGTATCCAAGAACAAGCCGCTCTGGAAGCGCATATGTGTAATATTGATGTAGTTTATAACGAAGAATTAAAAAATAAAAAAATAGCGGAGTCTATATAAATGGCTGAATTGAAAACTAAAGAGAGAATGCAAATTCCCAGGCATGACATGCCTGAGCAAGAACCACACGAGAGAGCGACGAATTTTGAAGAAGTGAATTTGGGCTATTCAATTGAAATCGCCATGGAAGAAGCCGAAAGGTGTATCAGATGCAAGAATCCTGTATGTATTGATGGATGCCCGGTTTCGGTCAATATTCCCGAATTCATCAAAATGATTGCCGATGGCAAATTTGACGAAGCTGCTGAAATTTTGAAAACCGATAACGCACTTCCTGCGGTTTGCGGTCGCGTTTGTCCCCAAGAAGAACAATGCGAAGCCGTTTGCGTGCTTGCTAAAAAGGGCAAACCCGTTGCCATTGGATATTTGGAACGCTTTGCGGCAGATTGGCAACGTAACCACTCAAATTTGAAACATGTTCACGTTCAAGAAAAAACCGGAAAGAAAGTCGCAATCGTGGGTGGTGGTCCGGCAGGACTCAGTTGTGCCGGAGATTTAATCCAAATGGGACACGACGTCACAGTTTTCGAAGCGCTCCACGAAATTGGCGGTGTGCTTGTTTATGGAATTCCGGAATTCAGATTGCCAAAGGAGATTGTACGCGCCGAAGTTGATGCTTTGCACCAGCTTGGTGTCGAGTTTGTCACTAATTACGTAATCGGGTTGACCGAAACTATCGAAGAGCTTCAAGCCCGTTTCGATGCAATATTTATCGGTGTCGGTGCAGGTTTGCCATATTTCCTAAATGTTCCGGGTGAGCATTTGAACGGTGTTTACTCGTCCAACGAATTTTTGACACGCGTTAATTTGATGAAAGCATATGATTTCCCGAATAATGTTACTCCAATTTATGATTTGAAAGATAAAAATGTGGCAGTTTTTGGTGGTGGCAACACTGCGATGGATGCTGTCAGAACATCGAAGCGGATGGGTGCTAAACGTGCGATGATTTGTTATCGCCGAACCGAAAAGGAAATGCCAGCCAGAGTGGAGGAAATCAAACACGCCAAAGAAGAGGGCATAGAATTCATGCTGCTTGTGGCGCCCTTGGAGCTTTTGGGCGATGACAATGGCGTACTCAGAGCCATCAAATTGCAACAAATGGAACTTGGCGAGCCGGACAGTTCAGGGCGTCGCCGTCCCGTGCCTATCAAAGATGCTATCGAAGAAATTCCGGTTGATGCAGTAGTAATCGCTATCGGCAATGGCTCAAATCCAATTATTAGCCAAACAACCCCGGAACTCATTGTAAATAAATGGGGAAATATTTTGGTTGATGAATCGAATATGAAAACAAATATGAAGGGCATATTCGCAGGTGGGGATATTGTAACGGGTGGTGCAACGGTGATTCTCGCAATGGGTGCCGGCAGAACTGCCGCCAAAGCAATTGACGAATACTTGAAAAATCCCGAAACTTGGTAAATAGCCAAATCAAATTTTACAAAGGCAGTTCATTTAATTATGAATTGCCTTTTTTTTTGAAAAATATTTTTGGAAATGTCGAAAAGTCTTTTTATGTTAGTAAGTGTCGGAAAGTACTCTGGAAATTTGCTTTTTTGAAATGTGATTTTTAATATTTAATTAAGCACTTGTAAGAAATTTTTTGAAATTAATTAATATTTTATAAGGATTGGGGGCGATGAAATTTAAAATAATACAAACAATAACAATTTTAGTTTTTCTCATTGTTTCTTGTGGAGATAATTCTACTAATCCAATCCCAAAGGATCCTCCTAACAAGACTAACTCTGTATTTATATGGAAAATAGAAAAGTCTGGTGGTAATGGAATATATTCGACCGACGGTAGCATATTAAAAAAATTCATAGATAAAAAAGCCCGTTTGTTTGAAGTAACAGATAATGGACTGCTATTCTTCGATATGATGAAAAGCTATAACAATTCTATGGACAAGCATGAATTTTATATTACAAGGCTTGACGATATAGATACTCTCAATTCACTGAAATTCACTACAGACGTTTCTATCTTTCGTCTTGCAAAAAGCGGGACAAAGGGAATTATTTACTATCATAAAACAAACGAAACGTATTTATTCGATGTTGCCTCGAAAACAGCAACTAAGATCTACCTCGGCAATGACGATATGATTAGCGATATTGAGCTTTCCTATGATGGTAGCAAAATAGCTTACGCAATTATGAATTTGAATAAACCTGAAGGGGGGGAGCATAGATATTATCTATATGCTCAAAATATTGATGGTTCAGATAAAATACTTGTGTCTGATTCTGCCCTTATAACATACTCTTACAGAAGGCGCTTCCACTTTTCTAAGGATAATTCAATTCTTGTCTATCAAGCCGGATATAGTAGTAGTTTCGACTTCAATTTATACAAATACAGTTTCGGTGATATGGTTAACACTAAATTAACTTCTGAATTATCTGGTATATATCATATCGTTTTATCACCGGATGGAAAAAAAATTGCTTTTGTTCTTGACCCTATTCTTGACCATGAGAAGCCAAACCAATTAATGATATTAAACATCGAATCCGGAAAGCTTATAGAAGCATGGTCTAAGGCTGGTTCAGAGCCTATACTACCATTGTGGTTAGAAAATTCCGAGGATTTGCTTTTTATATCGAAAAAAGATTTATCTATTATAAATTATAATTATATTTCGGGTACATCCAAAATATATTTTACTTTTTCGTCTGAGGATACAGACAGAATAGTAGATATATTTTATTACTGAAATATAAAAATATACAAATTATTGGAAAGGTTTTAGTTTTCGTCGTTTGTGCGGTTCGAGAGCGCCATTACGAAGATTACTGCACACCGGCTATGGCAGATTTGAGCAATTTTTCTACTTCCGAATGGGTGAACAGTTCTTCACCTTTCCGCTCGGCAATCACACGAAGATCCTCGATTTCTTGAAGGATTTCAATGTAATCGGACAAAGGCATCACGACATCTGTTCGTTCGCCTTTATCGTTCGTTATGTACTTAACTTCAAGCATTTTTCACAACTCCTTATCAAACAAACTAAGTTATGGACACCAAAGCAAAAGTTTATTTTGCTGACTAAAAGCCCGTTCTGAATTCTACACCAAATCTCAACCAGCGACCCGGCAAATAAACATTTCCCAAATCCTGATAAATTTGATTCATAATATTTGATACTTCTGTAAATATTCTAATTTTATTCCAATTATAATACATCTTGAAATCAAGTAAAGTAATGTCCTCGTAAGGCACTTCTTGCTCGAGTTTATAATTATAAAATGTACCGACTCTGCTTTGATAGCTCAATCTGATGTCCATAAATAAATTTTCAATAAAATTAAATTGCGAACTAATTGCAAATTTGTGCTTCAGATGGTCAAGATTATAAAATGATAAATATTCACCACTTGATTTTTCCGAATGTAAATATTGATAGCTTAAATTAATGCCTGTCCAAAACTTTGGAAACTCATTAATATGATGCGGATAAATATTTGTCGATATTGATAATCCTTTGGTATTGACTTCGGATACATTCATTGTTTGCCATAGCAGTGTATCAGATAGACGAGTCCAATCAATTAGATTTTCCCCAAATCTTGCAAAGACGGAAGCACTAAATCGCATATAGTCATTAAAATACTTTGCTCCAACTTCATAAGTATTTGCATTTTCTGGTATTAGCGAGGGATTGCCTCTGTTTGTCGGACCTTCGTAATATAAATCGGTAAAATTCGGCAAACGCGTTGATTGATTAATATTTCCGAATACTGCTAAATTTGGATTAATTTTATAATTCAAATCTATTCCATAATAAGTATTCCAATCCCAATCTGAGTTCCAGTTCATAAAGATACCTGCCGAAGCAGTAAATTTATTATAACTCAAAGTATGGTCCACAAAAAATCCAATATTATTCCTGTTTGCCTCGCGTGTGTAGAATTCATCGCTTGCGCCACTTACTGCAACAGGTTCATCCATTAAATCGCCCAAAACGTTGCTCAGAATGCCCTCTTGCCTAATATCAGTACCAATGCTTGTAATCCCGGGACTCCACTTAATATTCAGTTTGAGCAAACCACCATAAATATTTGTTTTGTGATAATTATGTCCCGAATACCACTCTGCGGGATTATCCCTGAAAAGCTCGAATCTATCAGTGTGCTGGCGAGCATAAATATTTCCGGTGAGATTAATATCGTGACCACTGCTGAATGATAATGCACCAAAAAGCCCCCGCACCGCTTCAAATTGATTAGGAAAAGCCGCTGTATAAAAGCTGTTTGCACCAAATTCTTTGTCATTGTAGCCAATTTGAAGGTTAAAATCAGCAATATCAGTATTAAGACTTTGTTGAGAAAATATATTTAAATTTTTAAAATCCGTATTATCAATATAGCCGTCTGATGCGGATTTTGAGACAGAGAAATAACTTTTTAATTTATTGATATTAAATGCTACCGATGAGAAAACGCGATAGAAGCCAAATTCGCCACCATTCAAATTAACACGGAAATTATTATTTTCTGCATTTGTTGTGATAATATTAATTGCCCCCGTAAAAGCATTCACACCGAGAACACGTGCACCGGGACCTTCCAAAATTTCGATTCTTTCAATATCGTAAATATCTATCGGCAAATTCATATTATGATGCCCGGTCTGAGGGTCATTTACAGGAATTCCATTGAGCAAAATCAGAGCTTGGTCATAAGTACCGCCCCTGATGCCGATATCAGCCTGAACGCCAATATTGCCGCGTTGCCTAACATCAACCGACGCTGTGTATTCGAGCAAATCAGACAAACTTTGCACAGGTGCAGACTCAATATCCGCCCTGCTTATGGTTTGGATGATACGGGCATTTTCGGAGTATAGCGAAGGCGCTCTGTTGGCTGTCACAACGATTTCATCAGTGCGGACAGAATCTAATGAAGCCCTCAATCCGACAGCATTTACAAATACGAACAAGCAAAACAATAACAAATATTTCATAATATCTACAATTTTATTCATAAAACAAGGTGCAAATTTACGAAATTATCTTGTAAATTGTACTTGATTCGGAAAAATAATTAAATTATCTTCATAATTTTTGCTTGATGATTTCAGTTTATTATATTTGCAATGTAAACACTAATAATTAAAAATAGAAAAAAATGGAAATAGAAGAATTTATAGAAAGTTATGATGGCAATCAGCGAGAAGTGATGCAAATAATTCACAATTTAATGATTGAAATACCCGGAATTGACCCCAAAATACGGTTTAAAGTTCCCTTTTATTACCGCAAGACCTGGATTTGCTACATGAACCCAATCAAAAGCAAGGCTGTCGAATTATGTTTTGTGAGAGCAAAGGAACTCGAGTACTCGAAAAAATATTTAACTTTCGGCAAGAGAGTCCAAGTCGGCGGAATAATGATGACCGAACCCGACAAAATAGACCTGCCTCTAATCGCTTTAATCGTCGAAGAAGCATTAGTACTCGACGAAAGCGCACCCTACACATTTAAGAAGAAGAGGTGAAAGGAATTATTCAGGATTTGGAGTACTCTTTCGATAAAATAAAACACCCTCACCACCGTGAAATACAAAAAACCTCCAAGATATTAGCTTTGCGATAACAGCATTGCGTAAAAGGATGGTTTCAGGCTCTTTTCCACTTATATGAAGTTTGTAACTACCGCTAAAGTATTGGTCTCCATATCTCTCATGATTCAAAAAAAAGTATTCCAGAAAATGTTTAACACCATAATGGGCAATGCTGTCCACTACCTGAATGTATTTATCATCAAGCTCGAAATAGGGTTTCGAATTATTCATAGCTGTTTTCATCAAGACTAATGTATCATTGTTGACTAATATGTCAGTTAATAAATGAAAAAATTTGTTGTCCCACGAGTCATCAACTATAAGTCCTTCTTCTCTTACGGTAACTAAAACGCGACCATATGGTATAGTGTATTTGGCAAGTCCATTTGAATCTTTGATATTAATAATGATATAATAGCCAGGTGCAACGAATCGTAAACTTCTCATTTCTTGTATGTAAGTTGTATCTTGGATGTTGTAACGATAATCACTCGACTCTGCGTTATATATTACAACCAAGGACAATATTATTATTAAATATTTCATTTTTGTGTCCTTTATTACTTATTTGTAAATAAATTATTATCAATAATTTATTTACAATTACGGATAATCGTAATCTGTCTGTCCAAATTTTTGTGTGAAAATTTCATATCTTGCAAGTTCCCTCAAAAAATCGAAAATGAAATAAGCATCATGTTCATAAAATAAATAGTCAATATCCATGTATTCACATTCTGCTTTAAACCTCCAATATTTTGATAAATCAAAAACCAACTTTTCGTTATCTGGTTCAATTTGAATCAAACTTACATCGAACATAAAATTCGGCTTAATTTCATCAATTTGAATAATTAGATCATCATTGTTGATTATTTTTATCATCAATTTCGTATCTGTTGTTGTATCCATTTGAATTGAATCAGTTTGATCGTAATATATCAATTTAATAGTTGGATGTTGATTCCATTTTTCAATTGTATCAATTATAAAAAAACAATATTCCGCAAATATCTTAATCGAATCATTGTTCAACTCACCAAAAATCGTTGTAGGCTTATCTGCTACCTTATTAATTATTAAGTAATACGGATGATTTTTACTCACTTCTTCAGCATATAGTTTTAATTTTTTAAATTTGGGAACACTTCTCAAATCTACATGATTTGAAATTGCGATTCCATGAATATTATTTGTATCAAAAGCTGAAGAATTGACAAAATAGCATTTATCAGTCCTACTAATAGAAGATTCTTTTACATCTTCTATAACTCTAATTCTATCATTTGGATAATTTTCAACAAATGAGAGTGATAATGTAATTAAATATAATATAAAATATTTCATTTTTGTATTGCTTATCATTTATTTTTCCTTATAATCTATCATTTCTTCAAGTACTACATCCGCACTAAAGTTTTCCAATATTTTCAGTGGTTTTCGTAGTTGATAAAAATCATTTTTGATAAAAAATATACGTTGATCGGGCAAAAAGCCCAATTCTAAACTATCATTAAGAATGACTTTGTATAAAGCCGGTGGATACTTAGTTAGTCTATCCCTCTTGAATTCATCAGCTTCGTTAATTGTTTCAATCACAGCGAGTATCGTTTCTTCAGTTTCAATAACCTTTAAAGAATTCCAATATGTTCCGTTGTAATCAACCTTTTGAATTCCAATTTTCACAACTTTAAAATCTATCAATTCGACTTGAGTACTGCAACCTTTAAGTAGAAAGAATACCAGTATTAACATTAATAGTTTCACTTAATTGACTCCTCAGAATTACAAGAAGCAAAAATATCGAGTACAAGCAAAATAGTTTTATGATTTTAATTAAACGCATTTTCATTGTTGAATCTCCAAGTATATTAAATTATGGCTCAAACATTAAAATGAGAAAAGCAACCCAAGTAATTATCGTTAAAATTGGAAAATATAACATGTATGTTTTAAATATCTTATTGAAACCAAAAACTGAAATATATTTTGAATGCTTTGAAAAGTATATCGATAAAATATTTATAATCAAAACAATAATTGTAATCATAAGGAAATATCTACCTATGTTGAAAAATAAATGATTTGTATCAATATTGAAGTCCTTATTATACCAACCGAAATAGCTTAATGCACTAAGACAGGTAGTTATGAAAAATATGAAATGTAGAAGGTTAATAACAATCATTATCCAATAGACTATATAATTACTAACTGCTAGCATTTTAATTCCATTTTATATCAGATTCAATTTTCATTTTAATCCTTCCCCTCTCTCTAACAATGACGGGACAAGTTTATTTACTACCCATCCCGTCATTTATTAAATATTAAGTGGCTCTACGAAGCGTCCTCCGGAGTGCAGAAGTATTCGATAGTTTTTTCGGCGCAAGTGACGTCGTAGCCGAGCTTTTCAATCATCGTTTTTATCATCCGATTGTAAAGGTTTTGGTTTTCGTCGTTAGTACGGTTGGAGAGCGCCCCTACGAGGCTTCCTGCTCCGGCAATGTCGGATTTGAGCCTGACGTCAGTGACCGCTTTGACCAAATCGTTGTTGTCCATGAAATCGTAGTTGGGGTCTTGAATCATCTTCTGCCCGTAGATTTTGGAAATCGTGGTGCGGTACGACTGCTTCTGCTCTTTGCTTTTCAGCCCGAGCCGCGATTCGACGCTGTCAATGAAGTTTTCGTCAATTTTGAGCGAAATAATTTTGCCTGTTTGCGGGTCGCGATAAGTCCAGACCTTGTTTGGGCTGAGGTTTTTGGCATCAATCCCGATAATCATGTTGACGTAATTCAGCACGTCCTTTTGGATGGCATCGGGCTCGTCCATGTAGGCGTTGAAAATTGAGGTCATGATATTTTCGCGGTGCAAGGATTTCGCGATTTTCAAATCGTTCAGGTATTTGGCGCGGTCGTTGGGGTCTTGCACGTAGTCCAGAATCACGGCTTCAATCGCGGGGAACACGTCGCCGGCGTACATACATTTGCCTTCTTGAGTCTCGGATTTTTCGAGCAAAATTTGGATTGCACGCCCCAAATTACGGTGCCCCATGCCCTTTTGCCCAAATCGCTTCGTGATGTCGGTTTCGCGGTTAAGTTGGTCAATCACTTCCGACAGAGTTTTGACGCTCTTTTCGCCCGCAACTTCGCCTGCGGAGAGCTTCATCATCTCGATGGAAGTCAACTTGTCCGTATGTGGCATACGCGATAAAATGAAGGAAATCGAAAGTGCGTAATTCAAATTCGGGTCAATGTGCAGCTTTTCGCCCGCGAAAGTAGTTTTTTCGAGACTACCGATGGAAAGCCGTGTAAGTTCCTTTTGCAATTGATAGTTAGTGTTGTGAGCCATGTAACACAAACGGCAACGGTCAACGATTGGAGCTTGTTCTTTTTCTTCTAAAAATCTTTGGAATTCCGCGTTATTACTTGTTGCAATGATTAAAGTGTCGAGGGGCCACTTGAAGCCTTCGATTTCGATTGAACGATTTTGGATGACGCCGAGATAGACTTGGACGAGGTCGCGCTTGTTTTTGAAAATTTCATCCGCGAAATGAATCCCGCCACCTGCAACACGTGCCAATGCTCCGCGACGCAGGTCGAATCTGTATGGATTATTTGTGTCGGTGATGTGCAGTAAGCGTGAAATTGATTCATCGCCCAGCAAATCCACTGCGGACGAGGTGATTTTGTCCTTTGCGGCATATTTTCCGGTCAGAGTGCCACGAGTTTCGCTAATCGGAATCGGGATGATTTCGACGAAGGCTTTCATCTTTTCGATGTCGCCGTCGCAATAGTTGCGAATTTGGTGGAAAATGTAGTCGGAGCAAGCCCCGAGAGGTCTGAACTTTTTGAAATAGGACATGATTTGTTCCTCGTCTGCACCCATTTTCTCGAAATACTCGATATTCTTGTCGCGGTCTTCAAAGAGATTCATTGCCAGTATCAGCGGGTCTTCGAAAGTTTGAGATTCGATAGACGTGATTTTGCCGTAGCCGCCGATTTTGTCGAGATTCTTCAGCTTAAAAGTGTAGCGCCTATTAGGCTCTTCGGAGCAAAACTCGCGGTAGCAGCGGTTGAGGTAATCCACAAGGAAGGTTTTGCCATTGCCGGGCTCGCCGATTAGCACAAACGCCATTTCGGCTGAAGAACCGCCATCAGCCGCATCTTTGACAAAGGACACCAAGCTGTTAATTTCGTCGTACATCCCGACGATATGCTTTCCGGGTTTGCGGAAAAGCTGGAAATCGTAGGTTGGGCGCCCATTCACGGTGATTTTGCGGATTCCGTTCGGATAATCCAAAATCATCCGAGTGACAGCTTGGAAAACGTTCTCGAAACGGCGTTCCCCACTGATTACTTTGCTAACATGAAAATCTAAACTGTTCGCTGATACAAGACTATCATTTTTCTCGTTCATAGTAATTTTCCTCTAATTGAACTCTCTTACATTATAAACAATTTTACAAACCACATATTTTAAAATGAGTGGTTTCAATTTGTAAACTTACGAAATTTAGACGATTTGAAACACATTTTTATACAAATTTTTCACTCGGAAGAGATGGAAATGCAACTGAAAATTTTAGGAAGATTGACATTGTCAAATATTTGGGTATGTAGAAAGGAATGTGTATATTTGGGGGGAGTGATGATGTTAGAAATACAATAATGTCAATCTAACAATTGATAATTTTGACCAAATTTTTTAATTTGAAAGAGTAATGATAGAAAAAATAGCAAAACCGTTTTTGAAATGGGCAGGTGGGAAAACCCAACTCATAAATGATATCGAAAAGGCTTTGCCAAAAGACATTTCGAGAGATGAATTCACATATATTGAGCCTTTTGTAGGCAGCGGGGCTGTACTTTTTTCGATGATAAACAAGTTCCCAAACCTTGAAAGAGCTGTTATAAATGACATCAACGAAGACTTAATCAATACATATAGAATCATTGCTTCAAAACCAAAAGAACTAATATCAATACTTGAAATTTTACAAAATGAATTTCACGATTTGAAAGGTAACGAAGAAAAAAAGAAACTCTATTACTACCATAAAAGAGAATTGTACAACGCAAGAAATGAAGAGCAAAGCGGTCAAGCGGCTTTGTTTATTTTTCTAAATCGTACTTGTTTCAATGGGTTGTATAGAGTGAATCGCAAGAATGAATTCAATGTTCCTATGGGCAGTTACAAACAACCAACTATTTGCGACAAAGAAAATATTCTTGCCGTAAACAAGGCTTTACAAAAGGTGGAAATTTTGTGTGGTGATTATCAAGCTACTTTGAAGTTTGCAGAAGCGAACACACTGTTTTATTTTGATCCACCTTATAAGCCATTAAGCGAAACGTCAAGTTTCAACGCATATGCAAAGTACGATTTTAATGACAATGAGCAAATCAGATTGAGGGATTTTTGTACCAAAGTTGATTCTCTAAACCATAATTGGATTTTGAGCAATTCTGACCTTAAAGGAAAAGATATTAACGATAATTTCTTTGACGATTTATATTCTGACTTCAATATTCAAAGGGTTGACGCAAGAAGAAGTATTAATGCTAATCCGGAGAAGAGAGGTTCGTTAAAAGAACTCTTGATTACAAACCAAACGAAAAGCAAAGAATATGTCAGAGCAATTTAAAATCTTCTTATCACAACTTTCAGAAACCAATGCAACACTTGGCTATTTCACTGATTTTAAGAAAATAAAAAGCAACGTTTCTAAAATTGCAATCAAACTCAACCAATTAAATTACTTGATTGGCAAAGAGAATTTAGGTGAAGCAATCCAAGAACTTTATGACGAGAATCCGAAGGTTTTTGAAGTTATTGACATTCTAATAGCAGTTCGTAAAAATAAGAAAGCAAAAACCTTTAATAGCAATGGTGACATTGTTTTTCTTGATACCTATTTTCATTCTTCAAAATCAATTACCGAATACATTGAAGAAACAGGTTTGGGAGATGTATTCAGAAATAAGAATATCACAAACCTTGTGGATTACGTTTTCGGAATTGAAGTTGGTTTAGATACAAACGCGAGAAAAAACAGAGGTGGTGCGAATATGTCAAAAGCGGTGTCACTATTTTTCGATAATGCAGACATAATTTATAAAAAAGAAGTTATCAATACAATCTATCCCGAAATCATAAGTTTAGGAGCAGATATAAAACGATTTGATTTTGTTATTAAAACAAAAAAGAAAACGTATTTGATTGAAACCAATTATTACAACAGCGGTGGTTCGAAACTTAATGAAACTGCAAGGTCTTACACTGATGTTGCTCTGAAAATAAACCAATACAAAAATTACGAATTTGTTTGGATTACAGACGGACAAGGTTGGCATTCAGCCAAAAACAAACTTGAAGAGGCATTTAGCGTTATTCCAAGTTTATACAATCTTTCGACTCTTCATTTGTTTATTGAGAAAATAAAGAACGAAGGATTAGTTGAAATTTAATGCTTAAACCATTTTTCAAATCGGACGACAAAAATTTCTATCTCTTAAAAGGAGATACAATGGAACTTTTGCCTCAATTTGATCACAAATTTGATATGGTTTTTGCTGATCCACCCTATTTTTTATCAAACAATGGACTGTCAATACAAAACGGACAAATTGTAAGTGTAAATAAAGGAAAATGGGACAAATCCGAAGGATTTGAATTTATAAACGACTTCAACCGTAAATGGCTTTCATTAGTTCGTGATAAGATGAAAGATGATGCGACAATTTGGATTAGCGGAACAATGCACAACATTTTTTCAGTTGGACAAATTTTAATAGAATTAGGATTTAAAATTCTCAACATTGTAACTTGGGAAAAGACAAATCCTCCACCCAATTTTTCGTGTCGTTACTTTACACATTCATCAGAACAAATCATTTGGGCAAGAAAAAATGAGAAAATTCCGCATTATTTCAACTACGAGCTTATGAAGCAATTAAATGGCGATAAACAAATGAAAGACGTTTGGAAATTGCCAGCAATTGCACCTTGGGAAAAATCTTGTGGAAAACACCCAACACAGAAACCTTTATCGGTTTTGACAAGACTTATTTTAGCTTCTACAAAACCAAACGCTTGGATTTTAGATCCTTTTGCAGGCAGTTCAACAACAGGAATTGCAGCTAATTTGGCAAATAGAAGATTTTTAGGAATTGATCAAGATGAAGAATACTTGACAATAAGTATGAACAGAAAATTAGAAATTGAGAATCCTAAAACTTATGCAACTTACAGACAGAAAATTGGCGGTTTCAACAACAAAAAAGAACTTGAGTTATTTTTAGTTGAAGAACCATACGAAGAATATCGAGCAGAAATTAACTTGAAGAAATGGTAAGGACGAATGGTTAAAAGGAACTACCTAAAGAATGAAATCCCCAAAAACTCTCGGCACTGCTGAGAGAAATTAGCCGGTCACATAATATTAAAATTAAACCATGAAACAACAAATCATTCTACATATTCCTCATTCCTCTACTAGGATTCCTATTAGAGAGGGATTCATTGTGAGTAAGAAGGAATTGGAAGAGGAGATTTTGAAATTGACAGATTGGCATACTGAAGATTTATTTCATTCTGATGAGGATGATATGATTATTGCTGATTTTTCAAGAATATTTTGCGACCCGGAGCGATTTGCAGATGATTCGCAGGAGATTATGGCACAATTCGGGATGGGTGTCCTGTACGAGAATAGCGATGATGGCGAAGTGATTCGCACCATTTCACCGGCTTTGAGAGAAAGAATTTTGCAAGGCTATTATTGGCGTCATCATCAAAAACTCAGCCAATCAGTTAATCAGCAATTGAAATCTTTCGAGAAAGCTTTGATTATTGATTGCCATTCTTTTCCGAGCAAGCCACTGATTAGAGACTTGCATAAAAAACACAATCGCCCGGATTTCAATATTGGCACCGATTCATTCCATACTCCCCAAAAACTAATTGACAAATCTGTTGCATTTTTTGAGAAAGCCGGATATACTTTAGGTATAGACTATCCATACAAAGGTACAATCGTGCCAATGGAGCACTATAATAAGAAGCAAAATGTTCAATCTATAATGCTTGAAATCAACAGAAAGCTATATTTGGACGAACCGTCAAATGTGAAATCTGAAGGATATGAAAAAATCAAAAAAGTAACGAGAGATTTCATACGCGAAATGAAAAACAGCTTGTAAAAGCTCCCCATCTACCACCGCTCCCCTGCTTTGGCTGTAACAAAGTTTCTCCGAAATCGGCTCTTTAGTGCTCAACACTTATCAATGCAGTTCAAGAAGATGACAGGGTTGACGCCTTCGCATTTTAAAAAATTGAAAGACATAAGAAGGATTGCTATTCAAAATATTTAACGACTCAACAAGCGTGACTTAATAACATAAGAGCCAAATCAAACATTTTTTCGCCAAAAATACTACCGAAAACACCCATTTACTACAATAATTTTGCATATGTAATTAGGAATGTGTATATTTGGATTGTAGTTTTATATAAGGAAAGCAATGAAAGAACTAAAACCGGAACTCGTTTATACATTATATAAGCTGGATTGGGTGTACCCGGAAGAATTACCAACTTATGCTGTTACATTTATTGAAAACGGAATAGAAAATAAGCATATGATAGAATTAGCCGGATTAAACAAACCTACTCAGAGTGATATAAGAGATTTAGTTGATAAAGCATTTGCTCCATATTTGCCGGACAAGTTCGACCATATGACTATGGCTTTGATTATTGCAAAAGCAATAATTGATGAGGATATTGATACATATAAGGGAGCATATTTAATTGGCGAGCTATCAGAGGAGTTGAATAGGTGTGATGATTTGTGGATTTTCAAATGCAATATAATTCAATTCGATGACTATTATGCGCACAACTTGTATGAAAGGTTAGGTAACGAAACTCAGGACTTGGTTAAATTGCGACTTGGAGAAATCATAATAATGGCATTGCAGGCACAAATTTTCATTCCGAACTTGCTTCGGAATCTTTTTCTAAAACATTTGAGATGCTCAAACGTTTTAAGAATGAAAACTAAACAGAGTAAAAGACAATGAAAAAATTATTAATACTCGGTGCCGGAACTGCGGGCACAATGATGCTAAACAAGCTCAACAATGTTCTTGATAAAAATGAATGGCAGATAACTATAGTAGATCAGCACGAAAATCATTATTACCAGCCGGGATTTCTTTTTATTCCGTTTAATATTTATACCTGTAAAGATGTTACAAAGCCGAAAAGAGATTTTTATCCAACCGGGGTTAACATCATTAATTCCACAATTGATAAAATTGAACCTGTTGAGAATAGAGTGTTACTGCAAAACGGTCAAGTCGTTGGTTATGACTATTTAATAATTGCAACTGGTGCAAAAACAAAACCGGAAGAAACCGAAGGATTGAAGGATAAGCTATGGTATAAGAAAATTTTCGATTTTTATACAATAGAAGGTGCTTGTCAGTTGAGAGACTTCTTCAAGCACTGGACAGGCGGAAGGCTTGTAATAAACATTACCGAAATGCCGATTAAGTGTCCGGTGGCTCCTCTTGAATTTGCTTTTCTTGCTGATTGGTTTTTTACCGAAAAAGGAATTCGTGATAGAGTTGATATTCATTTTGTAACTCCCCTGCCCGGGGCTTTCACTAAACCAAAAGCTTCTGCAATACTTGGCGACTTCCTCAACAAGAAAAACATAAAACTAACATCTGAGTTTAACATTGCCCGTGTAGATAATGATGAAATGAAAATTGTTTCGTGGGATGAAACAGAAATCCCATTTGATGTTCTTGTAACAATTCCAACAAATATGGGTGATGAGGTGATTGCAAGAAGCGGAATGGGTAATGAGCTTAATTTCATTCCCACAGATCCTCAAACTCTAAGATCTAAAGCTAATGATAATATTTTTATAATTGGTGATGCAACCGATCTGCCAAGTTCAAAAGCAGGTTCAGTAGCTCACTTTCAGGCAGATATACTTCAGGAAAATTTCCTTAGTGTAATTGAAGGGAGAGAACCTCACGCCAAGTTTGATGGACACGCAAACTGTTTTATTGAATCAGGTTTTGGAAAAGGTATTCTGATCGATTTCAATTATGAAACTGAACCTTTACCGGGAAAATTCCCGCTTCCGGGAATTGGTCCATTCTCACTTCTTGAAGAAACTAAGATGAATCATTATGGAAAAATAATGTTCAGGTGGACTTACTGGAACTTCTTGATTAAAGGTCTGGAATTACCTATCGAATCAAATATGTCGATGGCCGGCAAGAGGTTTTAAAAATGGAAGCAGTAGTAACCCAAAATCAGATTGACGAAATAAATTCCAAGCTGAATATTATTCTTGAAGAAATCGAGCTTCAGAGACAGCATCGCAGAATGATGGAGGATCTGAAAGATGACCTTTACCGTGTAGGAAAAGATTTATATGAAACCGCAATCGTCGAGCTGGAAGAAGTTCACGATCACATAAATACAGGTGATATTCTTCATCTTGGAAAGAAGTTGCTGCGCAACGTAAATAATCTCAGCAAAGCTTTTGACCAGATGGAAAGCGTAAGAGATTTTGCACGTGATGTTTCCCCGCTTGTCCGGGAATCTATTTTAGACCTGATGAAAAAATTCGATGAGATTGACAGGAAAGGTTATTTCCAGTTTGCGAAAGAAATGGGAAAGGCAATGGACAACGTAGTAACAAATTACAGCGCAGAAGATATAAAGCTTCTCGGCGAAAACATTGTTACTATTCTCGATACAGTAAAGAATCTCACTCAACCGGATATGCTTCAGGCAATTAATAATGCAGTGGCTGTTTATAAGAACATTGATATTAAAGTTGATGAAAAAGTTTCGCTAATGAGCTTGTTGAAAGAAATGAATTCACCTGAAGTTAGAAGAGGACTTGCTGTGGGTTTGAAGTTTTTGAAAAACCTTGCAGCAATGGAATCAAATCAAAATAACTTAATCAAAATAAATACTAAACAAATCTATTAAGGAATAAATATGGAAACAGTAGAATTAGTAGGAAGAAATTTAGAACTGGATGCCGACGGGCATCTTAAAAACCTGAACGACTGGGATAAACAAGTTGCCCAGGAATTCGCAAAGCTCGAAGGCATAGATTCACTGACTGATCGTCATTGGCTAGTAATTGATTATATGCGCAAAGAGTTTAAAGAGAAAAACGACGCACCTTCAATCAGGAAATTAACAAAGGAAAGCGGTGTTGATACAAAAGAACTTTATGCACTCTTTCCAAAAGGTCCTGCAAAGAAAGCAGCAAAGATTGCAGGTCTTCCAAAACCAAAAGGCTGTATATAATTAATCCAGACTATCATTCTGAATGGAACGAAGTGAAGTGAAGAATCTCTATCTCTTATTTAATTTAAGATTCTTCGCTAATTGCTCAGAATGACAAAAGTAAAAGCTAAATAATATTTTTCAGGAGAAAAAAATGTCACAACCAATCGAAAAAGTTTCAATCGTTGTATCGCACGGATCACTCGAAGGATTGTACCCCGGCTTAATCATGGCAAACGGTGCAAGAATGGAGGGAATTGAAGCAACGCTTTTCTTCACGTTCTTTGGACTTGATGCTATTATAGAAAAAAGAATGGATGGCTTGAGTGTAGCTACAGTCGGCAACTCTGCAATGAGAATGCCCGGCGGATTAAAAATGCCAACCTGGTTAGGTGCAATTCCGGGTATGTCCAGATTTGCCACAGTTATGATGAAAAAGGAAATGGAAAAAATCGATATTCCCCCCGTTCGTGAATTCATTGAGATGATAAGCGATGCTGGCGGCGAACTCTACGCCTGCAAAGCAACGGTGGATATGTTCCATCTTACTAAAAAAGATTTTTGTCCGCAGGTTAATGATATAATATCAGTCGGGCAGTTTTATGAAAAATCTGCCGGTGCTCAGATAATTTTTACATAAGATTTTTTTTAGGAGAATTTATTAGTGAACTTATAGTAGAGTGAGCTTGCCAAACAGTTAAATTTTGGCACAGTTAGAGATTTGCCTTTTAGTTAGGGAACATTAATACAATAAAAGATAACTTAGAAAAAGAGAGAATCGAAAAACTGGCTGAAATTTTTGACAAGAAGTAAACATTTGCTCTCAAAATATATGAGCGACTAAATCGCATACAAAATTTGGAAGGCTAAACAAACATCAAATGGTAGAAGCATAACTGACTTAATGGAATCAATCCAAATGAAACTTTTGGATAAAACATTAATGGACAAACTTTATTCAGTTGTTGCTAAAACGCTAGGTAACACGGTTGAACAATCTATAAGAATCAAATATGATTATGGTTTAGCAAATAGCTCTTTAAGGTTTTATCGACATCAAGACATTTCCAAAATAGAGAAACTATACATCCCTGAGAGGGTTTCAGAAGTGAAATATAAATCTGACTTGACAAGTACAAATTCAGTTAATTTAGAAACCTTAAACGATAAACAAAAACTTTTTAAAGCTTTATAAAATAGAACCATGTCAACACTTCACAACCAGCACATTACGATTTCACTACAATATTGGGCAAAAGATCCCCCAACACACCACCTAATACAATTGCCCCTACAGGGACTTCCAAAACTCTCAACACTGTTGAGAGAAATTGGTCTGGATACAAAATTTTTTTTATGTAATTAGGAATGTGTATATTTGTGTTTGGTGATACATTTAAGAACTAACTTCAATAAAAATGGAGTATAAAATACAAAATGAAACATTTAATCCGGACACTTTTCATCGCCTTACTTTTTTTCGCTACAAGTAATGTATTTGGTCAAACGACAAATGTCAACGGTCCAATTGATTCAACAAAAACTTACAGAGTTGAACTCGTGGATGGTTCTACGATTGTGGGAAAGATAATACAAAGAGATTTGACTACAATTGTAATGAAAACATCATCATTGCCCGAAATTGAAATTCCCATTTCAAAAATTATAAGTATAGATATTTTTGATAAATCAAATTTCAGGATAGACAGTGATTGGTTTGCAAATCCTCATCCTACAGGATATTTATCCGGATCATCCGCATTTAATTTAAAGAAGGGAGAAGGTTACTATCAAAATACATACCTTTTCCTAAACTCTTTCGATGTTGGTATTACAGATTTTCTATCTTTAAGTGCCGGATTTGAGTTTTTATCTTTATTCAGTAATTTTGAACCAATATTCTTCATCTCACCCAAAGTGGGGTTTAAAGTTGCAGAAAAGTTCCATGCCGGAGTTAAGATTTTATATATAAATATATTAGGCACCGGTTCTCGGAACAGTAACGGTGTGACTTTTATTAATGCAATGGGTACATATGGCACTTTAGACCATAATGTAACCGGCGGAGTAGCTTGGGGACATGCTCGAGGCGTTTTTCAAGATGAAACATTTATTAATCTTTCAGGAATTACACGAATATCTAAAAAAGCTTCATTAATAAGCGAGAATTGGTTTGTTCCTTCTCAAGACTTCTTTGTTGTCTCATACGGAGTAAGATTTTTTGGCGAAAACTTAGCCGTTGACTTAGCACTATTTAATAATGACGACATTGCAGAAGGGATATTCATCGGACTTCCGTATGTGAGCGTCGTAGTGAAATTGTGAGGAAACGCTATGAATCTGAAGTAGGAGAGTTTGGTTTGCATATGTAAATAGGAATGTGTATATTTGGGGGAGTGGGAAAGTAGATAAACAAGTATAATCATGGATAAAAGATTTACAGACATAATCCAACTAATTAAGCAATCTCGGACGAATGCTATTAGAGCCGTTAACGCTGAACTAATTGAGCTCTATTGGAACATCGGCGAGCATATTAGCAAGAAAATCGAAAAATCGGAATGGGGCGATTCCGTTGTTTCAGAATTAGCTAAATATATCCAACAGACTGAACCCGAAATAAAAGGATTTTCCGACAAGAATATTTGGCGAATGAAGCAATTTTACGAGACCTACAAGGACTTTCCAAAACTCTCACCACTGGTGAGAGAAATTAGTTGGACTCATAATATGCTGGTTTTTTCAAGATGCAAATCTATTGAAGAAAGAGAGTTTTACCTAAAAATGATTAAACAGGAAAACTATAGCAAAAGAGAGCTCGACAGGCAAATTTCTGCAAGTCTATTTGAACGAACTATGATTGGAAATACAAAACTCTCGGCACTGCTGAGAGAAATTGGTCAAGATGTAACAAAAGCTTTCAAGGACAGCTATGTGTTTGAATTTCTGAACCTCCCGGAGCCGCACAGCGAAAGCGAATTGCAAGGTGGGCTTGTAAGGCAAATGAAAAATTTCATACTTGAACTTGGCAAAGATTTTCTGTTTATCGCAGAAGAGTACAAATTGCAAGTTGGCAATAGCGACTTTTTTATTGACCTGCTTTTCTATCATCGTGGACTGCAATGCTTAGTTGCTTTTGAACTTAAAGCTGATAAATTTAAGCCGGATTATTTGGGACAATTGAACTTTTATTTAGAAGCTTTAGACCGAGATGTGAAAAAGTCGAATGAAAATCTAAGTATCGGCGTTTTGTTGTGCAAAGACAAGGACAGCGAAGTTGTGGAATATGCATTAAGCCGCAGTCTTTCTCCGACAATGGTAGCCGAGTATAAAACGCAACTCCCGGACAAGAAACTTTTACAACAGAAATTGCGCGAAATGTTCGAAGATGAAAGCGCTGAAAAATAGATGGTTATCTCAATCATTTGCATATGTTATATGGAATGTGTATATTTGGGTGTTGTTTTGGAGTTTGAATAAACATAAAAGTAAATGACAGGAGAATAAATGAAAACTGAGAATCATTCTATAAACGATGTTCTAGCAAAAAATGTAACATCTTTTTTCATTCCTCCATTTCAACGAGCATACGCTTGGGGGAAACCTGAAATTGAGAGATATTTTAGTGATGTTTTACGTATTATAGATTCTGAATTGGATGCTGAACAACATGACAAGTTGGAACACTTTTTCGGTACAATTGTTATAAAAGAAGAGAAGGCAGGCTTCGCCAATAAATCGGTTGTAGTGGATGGACAACAACGCCTTACTACAACATTAATCTTTTTAATTGCTCTAAGAGACATTGAATCAAACGCATCAAATCAAGATTTTATAACAGATCATTATTTAAAAAATAGCGCATCTACATTTCAAGATAAAATAAAACTGAAACAAGTAACAAAAGACTGGGAGGCATATAGGGCATTAGTGAATAGCAATGAGCCCAAACCAGGAATTATTACTAATGCATACCAACTTTTTTATAAAATGTTAAGTGAAAAAAAAATTACAAAACCACAAATAGAATTTGAGCATTACATTACAGCGATTCGAAGAATGAATGTAGCTGTTATTTTTTTAGATGAAAGACCATTCAAAGGAGAAGATCCACAAATTATTTTTGAAACATTGAATTCTCTTGGCAAACCATTAACATTATCAGATTTAGTTAGAAACTTTGTATTGTTAAATATGGACAGCGCCAGCCAATCGGATATATACGAAAATACTTGGCATCCAAAAATTGAATCTATTTTAAATGAAAATACTTCTGAGTTTTTCCGCGACTACCTGCAATACAAAACAACAAGCTCGATTAAAGTAGTGAGCGATAATAATACAAAAGAAGTTTACCAATTATTTAAGAGTTTCGTTAACGACCAATTTAACAACCATATTGATTTTATCAATGATATTGTTCGTTATGTAAATTGGTACAAATGGATTATCACTGAAGTTGTTTCCGATTCAATAACAGAAGATAGAATAAAGAATATCAAAATAATTGAACTTGTTAGAAATATTTTTCACGATATTAAGGCAGAAGCATTCAAACCGTTTGTACTGGGATTATTTGAGTACCATCAGTGTGGTTTGGATGGTGTTAGGTTGAATGATGATAAATTAATATCTATTTTAAATACTATTCGTATTTATTTGATTCGTCGCCGGATACTAGGATTAACACAAGGGGAAAACAAAAGCATAGTAGTAATGAGTAATCGGATTGAAGAATTAGCCAAAGAAAAAGTTGAAATGATTGATTTGTTGTCTACCATATTCTATAAAATGAGGCTCCCTAATGACAATGAAATGAGAAATGCACTTGAGTCAATGAATTTTTACGATGGATTAAAAAAGTATTCAAAATTTATTTTGGGTAAAATAGAAGAACACAATACAAAAGTAGCAGTTGATTTTCGCAATCCTAAAATTACAATTGAACATATTATGCCTCAAAAACTTGATAATAGTTGGGAAGTTGAAATAGGTTCAAATTTTGACAAAGTTCATAAAACATTTTTACATAACATAGGAAATTTAATACTTACAGAGTTTAACAGCGAAATAGGCAATAAATCATTTGCGGACAAAAAAGCAAAGTTGAATACTTCTTCTTTAAATTTTAGATTAGACGTTATAAGTAAAAAGATTTGGAATGAAACCAGTATTCAAGAACACCAACGAAATATGATTAATTGGTTTCTAGAAACATTTCCGTTACCAGACAAATATAAAGAAGCCGACAATTGGAATATTAAAGTAATTGAAAGTACTAAATTTTCTCCACTTAATAACGATGCGGGAGACATTGCTGGAGGTAACAAACCTTCAGAGATACACATCGACAATAGTATAATAAAGGTATCAACTTGGCAAGATGTATTCATTAAATTCATTCAGTATATTAAAGGTAATAAAGATTTTGACTTTGATTTAATCCTTGATAATCAGACTGAACTTTTCGGAAATGATAATAAAATTGTGAAATTGACTACTTTAAAATCACTCATAAGTAAACATACGGATTTAAGAACTCGATACAAAACATTAGAAGGTAAGACATTTAATGAATTTGACAACCTTGCTGATGAAGTTTTTTTCATTCACATTAACATATCAGCATCTACTTGTATGAATAGAATTGCGAACATTATGAACAAATATAATATGCCTGAAGATGCAGTAGAAATTGTTTTGCGATAGAAAGAATAATCAAAAGACGGATGCATTTGACTAACTGTATTTGAAATTTGCGTCAATTTGTGGCGTCATCCCCACCCTCCCTAATACAACTGCCCGGTGTGGTATTTGATGGATTCGACGATTGAATAGGGAATGTAGAAGTTGCCGAAGTTGAGTTCGTCTTGTTCGCGGTTGCCATGGAAGTCGGAGCCGCCCGTTTCGAGTAGCCAATATTGTGCTGCGATTGAGCGGTAGAATTCGCGCTGGGATTGGTTATGCATCGGGTGAATGACTTCGATGCCGTCCAATCCGCTTTGAATCATCTTGTAGAGAGTCGGCTGGTCAACAAAATTTGCAGGATGCGCCAACACTGCCACGCCATTTGCCTGATTAATCAATTTTATTGCTTGGCTCACCGGAAATACTGCTTTGGGGTGGAATGCAGGTCCGCTATCACCAATATATTTATCAAATGCCTGTCGCAAAGTCTCGACGTAGCCCTTTTCGAGCAGTATCTGAGCGATGTGCGGACGAGTGATTGGCGCTTGGTCAGCCTTGATTAAAATGTCGTCAAAATCAATCATCATTCCCATGTTGCGCAATTTCTTGTGTATTTGCTTGGCGCGCACAAGTCTGGCATTACGGAAATTATGCAGATGGAATTTGAGGTGCTTATTGTCGGGGTCAACGTTATAGCCGAGTACGTGAAATTCGCGCTCGACATCGTTGCAACTGAACTCGCAGCCTGTAATAATCTCAATTCCGTATTTGGGTGCAAGGCTCATTGCATTGATGCACCCATCGAGCGTGTCGTGGTCAGTAATACTGATTACCGAAAGCCCGACAGATTGTGCCTTAGCCAATAGCTCCTCCGGAGACAAGGCTCCGTCGGAGTAAAAGGTGTGCATATGTAGGTCAACTTTCTTTGTCATATTACCATTAGGGGAAATTGTGATGACAATCTCCCCTACTATTATTTATAAAATTCTTGTATTTCCGTTATTACACTATCAATCGAAATAACTTTTCTGTCGCCTGTCTGGCGGTCTTTAACTTCAATATTTCCATCTTTCAAATTCTTATTGCCGACGATGATTTGGAATGGTAAGCCAATCAAGTCTGCGTCGTTGAATTTGATTCCGGGTGATTCGTCGCGGTCGTCATAAAGCACATCAAATCCGGCTTTGACCAAATCGGCATAAATACCTTCGGCAGCAGCCTTGACTTCTGGGAATTTCGGTTCGTTGATACCAATCAAATGTGCATGGAATGGAGTCAATGGCGATGACCAAATTATCCCTTTATCGTCGTGATGCTGCTCGATATAACAAGCCATGACTCTTTCTACGCCAATGCCATAGCTTCCCATGATAATTGGGTGCTCTTTGCCTTCGGAATCGAGATAGTTTGCGCCGAGTGCGACGGAATATTTTGTGCCGAGTTTGAAGATATGCCCTAATTCGATAGCTTTCACCACTCTTAGTGCTTGACTGCTGATGGGGCAAGGTTCGCCGGCTTGAACGGTTCGCAAATCGTGGAAATCGCTAATGCTTGTATCGCGAACGAAATCTATATTTTTGTAATGGAAGCCGTCTTCGTTTGCTCCGCTGACCATTCCACTGGCATCTTTGAGCAAATTATCGGCAATAATTTTAATTTTTGATTTGAGATTAATCGGACCAATTGAACCGTGGTCTGCACCTGTGAATTGAATTAACTCTTCGGAAACGGCAGCACGCACGTTGGCTGTGCCGAGAACGGACTGCAATTTGGATTCGTTCAATTCATCATTGCCACGCATGAAAATTAATACAGGCGATTCGTCAGCCATATAAACTACAGATTTGGCGCAACGATGTTCGGGGATATTGAATTGTTCAATCAGGTCATCAATAGTTTTAGCGTTGGGAGTGGCGAATTTTTCCATTGGCAAATCTTGGTCAATTCTACCAACAGGCTGGAGATTGGAAGTTGCAACTTCGATATTTGCAGCATAACCCGCATCGCTTATGGCGCAAGTGTCCTCGCCGGAATCGGATTCTACCATGAATTCTTGGGATTTGCTGCCACCCATTGCACCGCTCGAAGCACCAACATCGAAGAATTTAATACCACATTTGTTGAAAATCGCTTTATATGCTTCGTAATGCTTTTCGTAGCTTACATCTAATCCTTCCCAGGAAGTATCGAGCGAATAAGCATCTTTCATGATGAACTGTCTGCCGCGAAGCACACCGGATTTGGGGCGTGGTTCGTTGCGAAATTTTGTTTGGATTTGATACCAAATTTGGGGCATATCGCGATACGATTTGACGTGCTGGCGAGCATGGTAAGTGATGATTTCTTCGTGAGTAGGAGCTAAAACGAGCCCTTCCCTGTTTTTAATATGGAACATGACATCACCCATAGCTTCGACTCTGCCGGTTTGCTCCCAAATTTCAATCGGGTTGAGTGCCGGAAGCAAAAACTCCTGACCACCGATTGAATTCATTTCATCTCTAATAATATTGATAACTTTGTTCAGTACACGGAATCCCATTGGCAGGAAGGAGAATATCCCTGAAGCCAAAGGACGCACTAATCCTGCACGCAGCATCAGTTGATGAGACGGAATCGTTGCGTCTGCAGGTGTCTCTTTCAGAGTAGGTACAAAAAATTCAGATTGTTTCATTTTCTATTTATTCCAAATGCAATTTTCTAAAGTCTGCAAAGGTAACTAAAAATCAGGACAAATGTCCATTTTATTAAGTGTTAAGAAACGAAATAACAACAAATATGGTGTTGGACAAATAAATAAAAAACTGCACCTTTGTTTAAAAAGGTGCAGTTAAATTAAATTAAAAGTCTAAACTATTCTTTTATGAATGGCTTAACGAAAGTATTGTTTTCTGTTTCGACAACTAAGTTGTAGAATCCTTTTGTCAAATGACGAAGGTTGATTTCAGTTTCCAAACTCTTCATCGAACCAAGGTTCAGATAAAGGACTTCTTCCCCTAACAAATTCATTACTCTCACAGTAGTGTAAGATTGTTCGTCGAATTCAGCAATGATATTCAAATTGTCAATAACAGGGTTCGGGTAAGTAAACATGAAACCTGAGCCGGATAAACCAGCAACGACATCTTCAGGAATAGCATCTTTAGAAGCGGTACGGAACACGATGAATCTCTTCTCGACAGACAAACATCCATTATCATCAATGATTGTAACAAAATATTGAGTCGAGCCAACAGGAGGATTAACGTTAGTCGGGTCAACTTCTTGACCGTTGTTATCTACCCATCTATGAATATAGGGAGCTTGTCCACCAGAAACTGAGACAACCAAAATAGATGGGTCAGTTAAATCAATCGAACCCATTCCTTTGACGACCACAAATCCTTTGCTTAAAGATGCATTTGGCGAAGCCAATACTTTAAGATAAGGATAAGTAACTAATGTTTCGTCGCTTTCGTTGTCAAATATTGTAAGTTTATATTCTTTCGAGAATACTGCTCTCTTAACAGTTGCGTTAAGAACTGTAGCGTCAACGAAGTCATTTGCCGGATGCCATAGGAATGAATAATCACCCGAACCTCCAAATACTACGCTTTGGAATGTCGGTGAAGCTTCTTTACATGATTCAAGTTCAGCATCAGCCAAAATAGTCAACGGGCAATCATCACGAACTTCAATGTCGTAAGTTTCTTCGCCACGTTCGCAGAACACACCGTTTGTAACAGTAAGAGTAACAGTATAATCACCGGCAGCTGCATAAACATGCGATACGATTTTGCCGGTTTTCATAGTGCCATCGCCCATATCCCAGTTCCAAACTACAGGATTTTCACTACTTGTAGTGCCTGTAAATTTTACTGTTTCGTTCATGCAAGCATTGCCTTCGTAGTAATGTTCAGCATCAATACCAACGGTAATCATTGCAATTGGAGTCAAGGAAACATTCATTGTAGCATTATCAGTATAAACACCCCATTCAGCAGAGCTGCGAGTTACTTTAACAGAACCGGAAGTGTTTGTTCCCCAATCTACAGTAACTGTAGAAAGAGTTGAAGCACCTACGATTGTACCGCCTGTAACAGTCCATTGATAATCAATGACATCAAAGAACTCAGTCGAGTACATTGCTTGGCTACTTTGGCAAACAGAATTAGGTCCTGATACCACCGGAGCTTTGATTGTTGTGAAATTAAATGCTGTTGACCAGTTTGAAACACCTTGCAAACCGATTGTTTGAACTTGCCAATAGTATTTTCTGTCTTTGAACAATCCGGTAACGCTGAATGATGTAGTTCCTAAGTTATTGCCTGAAGCAACGATATTAGTAAATCCGGCATCAGATGCTAAACGGAAGTTATAACCTGTTGCATCTGTGACTGATTCCCAAGTGAAAGTAACATCAATAAATTGATTCAATTTACCATTTACAGGTGATAAAAGTACAGGTGCAGCGAGGTTCATAGTTTCGAAAGTGAATACTGTTGACCAATCGCCATAACCACCATTTTTGATACCTCTAACTCTCCAGTAATGTTGTTTGTTATTTTCCAAACCTGAATAATTATAAGTAGTGGTACCGTTTGTAGCGCTAATTACTGTAGAGCTAAAATCATTAAACAATGAAACTTGAACTTGGTATGAGTCAGCACCCGGCACAGTTGTCCAAGTCATTTGACCGTCAAGAATCACATCAGTTTCGTTGTCAGCAGGAGTGAGTAATGTCGGAGCTTCAACTTTAGTTTGGAATGTGCGTGAATCACTAAATGGTCCTTCACCATCATTTGTATTTTGAGCATTTGCTCTCCAATAGTAAGTTTTGTTGTACATTAAGCCGTTAATCACAGTTGAAGTAGCTGCAATTCCGCCTGTATTGACAACAAAAGAAGAGAAATCGGATTGTTCCGAAATTTGAAGTCTGTATGATTCAGCACCATTGACAGCACCCCATGAGAAATTAACGCCATTTAATTCAACACCAACTGCATTATTAGCAGGAGCAACAAGTGCAACTTTGCCAAGTGAAGTCAAGAATTGGAATACTGCAGAATTTTGTCCTGCATCGTTTGCATTATAACCGATTACTCTCCAAAAATAAGTAGTGACACTATTTAAGTTTGTATAATTGAAAGTAGTAGCTGCAATACCGTCTTGGTTGATTACCATATTAACAAAGTTAACATCGGTAGCAACTTGGATGCGATAATTTGTAGCACCGGCTAATGCTGTCCAAGTAAACATTCCGCTCAAAGGCGAAACACCAGTAGCATTATTAACAGGGGTATTCAATACAACTTGACCCAACAAAGTAGTGAAACTTGTGTGTGTTGAGAATGCATTGAAACCGGCATCTTCACCGGCTCTGACTCTCCAGAAATATTGAGTGTTGTTATTCAATCCTGCATAAGCATAAGTAGCTGCTGCTGTGTTAGCATCTACCACGATATTTGTAAATGCTGCATTTGTAGAAATTTGAACATTATAAGTCGTAGCACCTGTTACAGCACTCCAAGTCAAGTTGCCTGCCAAAGGCTGTGCAAATGAACCATTTGCAGGAGTGAGGTTAGTCGGGATACCAAGAATAGTTCTGAAAGTAACAGTAGCGGAAGCAATACCTTCGCCATCATCATCACCTGCAAAAACTCTAATGAAATAATTAGTATAGTTGCTCAAACCTGAATAATTTTGGTTTGTAAGTGCGATATTGTTCACTTCTTCAACGATATTAATAAAATCAACATCAGTTGCGATTTGCATACGATATTTTGTTGCACCGTCAACAGCAGTCCAAGTAGCATTGCCATTTACGGCTAATCCTGTCGAACCGTCAACGGGAGCTGTGATAACGGGGCTTCCAACTCTGATTCTGAAATCTCTCGTTTCTGATTCATCGCCTGTATTGGCTCCGTCTTTAGCTTGAACTTTCCAGTAATAAGTTTCGTAATTATCAAGATTTGTGTAATTATAAGAAGTAGTTCCAACATTTGTATTCACTACAACGTTTGTAAATCCTGCATCTGTAGCGATAGTAAGGTCGTAGTTAGCAGCGCCCGAAACCGAATTCCAAGATAAAGTACCGCTTTCCATCAAGCCTGTAGCACCGTCAGCCGGTCTAACGAGTGTAACTTGAGCTAATTTAGTTTTCCAGGAAACTTCGTCCCATGCACCTTCGCCAACGTCATTATTCCCTCTTACGCGTACATAATACATTGTATTGAATTCCAAACCTGAGTAGGCAACGCTTGTACTTGTAGTATTTGTATTGATAATAGGGTCTGAAAAATCACTATTTGCCGATAAAACAACGTCATAGTCGTCAGCTCCACCGGCTACATCCCATACAATATTACCACTCAAAGCGTTACCAACAGAGTTATCTGCAGGAGCCGTGATATTTGGCTGCGCAGGAACTGAGAAAGCCTCAAGTGATGCTACGTTTGGAGAAAAAGAATTCGCTACGTAAACGCGAGAACCGCCGCCAACCCATGTTGCAACAACGACAGAATATTCAATATCTTCTGAAGAATCCCAAATTCTGAAATAGACAGTATCAGGCGGGGAGGCAGCCATCCCATCTTTTTCCGGAGTTTGGTCATTGTTGCCCCAAACTGTTATAGAACGATTATTTGTTCCAGTCCATACAGTTGCACCAACGCAAAGTCCATCCTTAGTAAACACACCAATTTCATCACCGGCTGATAAAGGCACTCCGCTGATTGTCGGATTAATCGCTAAAGGCACGATAACCGTCATATTATTACCCGTTACACTTGTAAATGTGAAGTGTACCGGATTTTGGCTAAACAAAGCCGCAGGTAGCAAGAACATTGCTACCAAAACCAAAAGTTTCATAATTTTCATAAGAACCCCTATTAAAATAAAGAATGTTATTTTCAAATTGTTATAAACAATACCATAATTATATAGAATTTAGTTACACTTAAAACTCTTATTCTAATATACTAAAATAAACACAATTTTTGAGTTTTGCAAATAAAATCTCAAAATTAAAATAAATTAACGATATACAGATAAAAGTTCTCTACGAATTACGATAGTAATAATTGCTTATGTGGATGAAAATGCTTAAAATTGTAATTGAAAAATTTGCAAAAAAAATAATTTAGGAATGTTTAATGAAATTGCGTCTTGCATTGATACTGTTGATGCTTATACCCGCTACTGTTCTAGCCGGTACAAGAATGTTGAGATTCCCTGATATTCATAATGACAAAATTGCCTTTGTTTATGGCGGCGATATTTATGTTGCCTCTTCAACCGGCGGAACAGCCCGGCAACTGACTTCGCACTCCGGCAAAGAACTCTTTCCGAAATTCTCTCCGGATGGAAAATGGATTGCCTTCTCGGCAGAATATACCGGCACTCGGCAAGTATATGTCATGCCGGCTGAAGGTGGAATGCCTACCCAGCTTACTTATTATAATGATGTTGGTGTAATGCCTCCGAGAGGTGGATTCGACAACCAAGTTCTGGGTTGGACTCCCGACGGAAAAAATATTTTATTTATCGCAAATCGGACTCCATGGAGCAAGCGAAATGGGAAATACTTTACTGTCCCTGTCGAAGGTGGATTGGAAACCCCACTGCCCTTAATTGAAGGCGGTTATGCAGATTACTCTCCCGATGGTACCAAATTGGCATTTACACCTATTGCTCGCGAATGGCGTACATGGAAACGACATCGTGGCGGACGAGCTCAAGATGTTTGGATTTATGATTTGAAAACGATGAATGCCGAGCAAATAACAAACCATTTAATGACTGATAATATGCCCGTATGGCATGGTGACAAAGTTTATTTCACTTCCGACAGAGATTTCACTCTCAACATTTTTGCTTATGATACCAAAACTAAAACTACAGAAAAAATCACAACTCATGACGATTTTGATGTGCTATGGCCCTCGAGTGGTCCCGGAGGAATTGTTTATCAATGTGGTGGCAGAATTTGGAAGCTCAATCCCGATACTAAAACTACCCAAGCATTGACAATCAACATTGCAAACGACGGGGGACTCTCAGTTCCATATTTCAAAAATGTCAAAAGCAACATCCAATCCGGTTCAATATCTGCAAACGGCAAACGAGCAGTTTTTGATGCACGCGGAGATTTATTTTCAGTTCCTGCAAAAATCGGCGAAACTTATAATTTGACGAAAACTTCGGGAGTGAGAGAAATATATCCGACTTGGTCACCCGATGGCAAAACGATTGCATATTATTCTGATGAAACAGGCGAATACGAACTTTATACCATTAATAATGATGGCTCAGAAAAACCTAAGCAAATCACCAAGAATTCAAATCGCTGGAGATTCGCCCCCACATGGTCGCCCGACAGCAAGAAAATGGCTTACGGCGATAAAGACCAAATGCTCAGATGGATAGATATGTCAAGCGGCAAAATTACAGATGTTGACCGTGGATTATATACAGATATGACTTTCTACCGTTGGTCGCCCGACAGCAAATGGATAGTATATGTAAAGGAAAGCGAAAACTTCCTGACACAAATTTATGTTTACTCACTTGACCAAAACAAAACTTTTTTGCTTACAGACGGATTTGCAAATAATTACGACCCTATATTTTCCGATGATGGTAAATACATGTTCTTTTTGTCAAATCGTGATTACAACTTGTCTTTTTCCGGCTACGAATTTGATTATTTTTACACTAATCCAACTAAAATTTACTACGCCGCACTTGACGATGGCATTCCGGCAGTATTTGAATATAAAACTGATGAAGTTGAAAAAAGCGCCGATGATAAAAAAACTGATGAAAGCGTCGTAGTTAAAATCAAACAAGAGAACTTCGCTCGACGAATTCAAAGCCTGCCACTCGCAAATGCAGGTTATGGAAACTTGTCATTCTTTAAAGGAAAATTATATTACCAGAAAAATTCAACTCTGATGCAGTATGATTTAGCCGAAGGCAAAGAAAGCGAAATCATGACAGGCGTTCAAACTTACGAAATATCTGCTGATGGTTCATCAATACTCTATTTGTCGGGTGGTGCGTGGGGAATTTGCAAAAACAGCCCAAGCCAAAAAGCTGATGACGGCAAACTCAATATGGACAACTTGATAATGAGAATCGAACCTCAAGCAGAATGGAATCAGATTTATGCAGACGCTTGGAGATTGATGAGAGATTGGTTCTACGACCCAAACATGCACGGATACGATTGGGAGCAAATACGCAAAAAATATGAACAATTATTGCCATCCGTGGCACATCGCAATGATTTGGATTTCATTCTCGGTGAGTTAATCGGAGAAGTAAATGCAGGTCATACATATGTTAATTCAGGCGATGAAGCCCAAGTCGAAAGATTCGAAGGCGGAATGTTGGGATGCGAATTTGCTAATGATGGCAGCAAATATTACAAAATCGAGAAAATTTTCATTGGTGAAAATTGGCACGATGTATGGCGTTCGCCACTTACCGAAATCGGTGTGGACGTCAAGCAAGGCGATTACTTAATCAGCATTGATGGCGAAGAAATCTTGACAAAAGAAAATCCCTACAAATATTTGCAGAATAAAGCCGGAAAGGTAGTTACAATTCAAGTAAACAGCAAGCCCGACAAAGCCGGAGCACGCGAATACAAAATCAAAACAATCAACTCCGAATCTGAACTTCGCTTTTTAGATTGGGTAACCAAAAATCGTGAATATGTAGCCGAAAAATCCGGCGGTAAAATCGGTTATATTTGGCTACCAAACACACACATTGAAGGAAATCGCGAGCTTTACCGTTGGTTTTATCCACAAGTGGACAAAGATGCCTTAATTTTCGATGACCGTTGGAATGGCGGCGGATTTATCCCGAGCATGATGATAAAACTTCTCGAACGTCGCGTATTGAATTATTGGGCGAGACGCGGATTAGACCCATTGCCCGACCCGACATTTTCGCACAAGGGTCCTAAAGCATGTCTGATTAACGGATACTCAAGTTCGGGTGGCGACGCTTTCCCCTATTATTTCAAGTCATTGGGACTTGGCAAATTAATCGGTACTCGCACATGGGGCGGATTGATTGGTATTTCCGGCAATCCTGCATTCGTTGATGGTGGATTTTTGAATATACCAACATTTAGAATTATGGACCCTGACGGCAATTGGATAATCGAAAATCACGGCGTTGAGCCCGACATTGAAGTGGTTGACCGCCCTGATTTGACAGCTAAGGGAATAGACCCATCGCTCGATAAAGCGATTGAGGTATTGCTTGAGGAACTAAGGTTGAATCCTGTGAAGAAAATCACTGTTCCTCCGGCTCCTGATGAATCAAAATAATAAATTGTAAAAACGTTAATAGTCTTTTTGAGTAATATATTTTTGAGGATAAATATGAAAAATTTACTGATTTTATTTGCAAGTATCGCTTTAATCATATCATGTGGTGAAAAGGAGCAAGAAGCAGAAACAGACCCACATGCAGATATGTCCAATGTTGACCCGCATCTCGGCGTAATGCCTGACCATACAATGATGCTCGACCAATTAGCTTCCGGCGACCCGGATTTCGACCCCGAAGACCCTACATTGAAATTGTCGAATTTAACCTTCACGTCTCCAAGTACGTGGATACGCGAAGCTCCATCGTCATCGATGAGAGTAGTGCAATATGCCTTGAAAGCGGATAATTCGCTCAAAGTTACAGGGTTCTTTTTTGGCGAACAAGATTTGGCTGCTGATAATATCGAACGTTGGAAAAATGAGTTCAACAAACTTGATAATTCGTCCGTTATCAAAATGAATGACGGCAAAACCGATTTCGTGATTTTGGAAGGCACTTATAATCTCAAGCCTTTCCCGATGGCACAGGAATTTGTCCCGACTGCTGATTACATGGTTCTTGCTGCAATCGTTCCCTCATCGGAAGGACCGTATTACTTCAAAGTTTTCGGACCAAAATCAGTTTTGAGCAAAGAAATTGACACTTTCAAAACATTTTTGAATAGCGTCAGAGTCGAAAGCATGTAATCGCATTTTGATATAAGTTTACAAAATAGCTGCCTCCAAAAGGGTAGCTATTTTTTTTAAGTATAACTATTAACAAAAATAAATTTTGCAAAATGCTGATTTTTACTTAGTTTTATAAACCATTTTATGAAAATTTGAGATAAGTGAGCAAATTGTTATATGAATTCTATAAATAACATAGTCGAAAGTAAAATAAGGAACTCGCTATTTTACTTTAACAGTGTTAAAGTAAAATAAGGAACTCGCTATTTTACTTTAGAAGGAAAAATGAAATGATACAAATAGAGAAATATAAAGCGGGCGAGATAAGACAAAGTATAGACTATAAATATTTTGTACCTAACTTTATAAATACTGAATGGTTTTGGAGCGATGTTCAAATTAATAAATTGATAGAAAATGCCTCCTATCAGTTAGGACAGCTCAATTCTTATGCAAAGTTAGTTCCCAATATTGACTTATTTATTCACATGCATATCACAAAAGAAGCTGTAGTCTCAAGCAAGATAGAAGGCACACAAACACATTTTGATGAAGCTTTTTTGCAAAAGGAAAATGTCAATCCTGAACGTAAAGATGATTGGCAGGAAGTTCAAAACTATACACAAGCAATGAACGAAGCCATCAAGGAATTAAATGAATTACCTATCTCTTCAAGGCTGATTCTGAAAACACATCATGTTTTAATGCAAGGTGTGAGGGGAGAAAAGAAAACACCGGGTGAATACAGACGTAGTCAAAATTGGATTGGAGGTAAATCACTATCAGATGCAGTTTTTATTCCACCTCACGCCGACCACCTAAGCGAACTTATGAGTGATTTAGAAAACTTTATTCACAACGAAAACTTTTCAATCCCGATGCTTATTAAAGCTGCAATTATCCATTATCAATTTGAAACAATACACCCCTTTTTAGATGGAAACGGTAGAATAGGGAGATTGCTCATCACGCTTTTTTTAATAGAAAAAAAAGTGTTAGCAAAACCACTGCTTTATCTATCAAGTTACTTTGAAAAAGATAAAAATCTTTATTATGACAATCTTACAAGAGTACGAACACATAATGACATACTACAATGGATAAAATACTTTTTAGTAGGAATAGCTCTAACAGCCAAGCAAGCAGTTGAAACCCTCAGCAATATTATTGAACTAAAAATCGAGTCCGAACATATGATTCAGAATGAATTTGGAAAGAGAATCAAAACTGGCTTGATACTTCACAACAACTTGCTGAAACAACCTTTAGTGGATGTTAAAGATGTACAAGAAATATGTGGACTAAGTCCAAAAGCTGCAGGTGATTTAATCAATTTATTTGAACAAAAACAATTACTCAAAGAATTTTCAGGTAATCACCGAAACCGTATTTTTATCTACGAGCCTTATATTAACTTGTTCAATGATTAAGATTTTCTAAAACATTCTCCCCCTCCCTTCTCACAAAAAGCGTGACATGCTCCCGAGTAGAATCGGCTCTACGGACAAAAAAGATTCTGCATATTTCACACCGCACAATCCGCCGAAATAGCGAGCACGAGCGATTAATTCTTCCATAAATTCGGGACTTGACAAACGCGTTCGTGGTTCGTTTTCGTATTGACCGGGAACAAAAACCTGAGATGAAAACGCTTTGATAGCCTGCATTTTAATCTCATGTACGTCGGTAATGTCCACAAAAAAGTCAGGTAACCGTGGCAATTGATAAGCTTGTTGATAGCAAAATATTCGGCGAGTACGGAAAATTTCTTGTGCTTTACCGTCATTTTCAGTGGCAAATTTGCGTAAACCGCATTTGAACATCGCATCACGGAATAATCTGTGCATATTTTCGTGGTCGGGGTGTCTTTCGAACCAAGGATGAATGAGAATGATTTTCGGTCGATACTTCCGAATAGTTTGAACCATTGGGTATAGATGCTCTTCATCAATTTTTATGAATCCATCTCGGAATCCGAGATTGATTCTTTCGTGGACTCCAAGAATTTTAGCGGCTACTTCAGCCTCGCGAAGACGCAATTCATCACTGCCGCGAGTGCCCATTTCGCCTTTGGTGCAATCCACAAGAACTACTTTTTTGCCTTCCGATGTCAGCTTGGCAATTGTACCTCCACAGCATAGCTCTGCATCGTCAGGATGTGCCCCGATGACCATGCAATCAAATTCACCCGGAAATTGGTCAGTCATCTATATTGCCTATTCTCTTTTTTCAGAAATTCTTTCGGGTTTTGGCGACCTAATAAAAGCTCGGAGCAAATTTTCAACTTCTTTCGAATTGCCAAATTCGTCCGATAAAATATAATTTCCGGCATACTGATTTTCCTTGTTCTTGTCTTGTTCCGACTCGTTTTCATTCCGGCTGTACATTACCGAAAAAGCATATGTAAGCAAAACCGAAAATTCCAGCCCAAGTGCGAAAAACACAAGCGATGGTTGAGTGGAAGGAATAAACTTCAAGCCTCTCATACCTATTATTATAATCAACACCGCAGCGCCAATATAAACCAAGCCCAAAATTATGTTGCTATATTTTTCGGTAAAATAAAATCTGAGATAGAATTTGAGTCCGCTCCATGGGTGGAATATTTTGTAGCTAACGCTGCCATGCAACCAAAACAATACTTTTTGAAGCGATGAAATATCTTCGTGAAGCAAATTCCAACGTTCGGCAAAATCATGCGCAGCACGAGTATCTGCAGTTTTTATTTCGTTCATCAATTCACGGTTTTCGTCAGTTGAATAAAATCCGTGAATTTTATAATGAATGTTATCAAGCACATGAATTATTTCTCGCTCGATTTTATGCCGGATAAGTCCTAAACTAATTGGCATAAATGAGGAGATAATCAATGTGAGCCATACTGACAATAATGAAATGGGCAAGATTAGAGACAAAGTCGGATTTAGCCAATATCGTGATTCTTGACTTGTACCGATATAAATATCAATTGCCCAAGAAGAATAATACGACGTAGCTTTTTCTGCGCTGCGGCTCTCTTTTTGCATACTAACAAGTTGCCCGGTATTATACACTTTTCCTTCGAGATATTTCTCAATAACCGTTTCCTCCATGACCTGTAAAATTCCATGGAAAGCAAAGAAAAGTATAACTGAGAAAATGAGCATAAAAATCAAATACTGACCAAGGTTATGGTTAGTTAATTTGTAATATAATTGCCTATCTGTTTTAGAATTTTCCATATATAAATTGTTTTAACGTATTAGCTGTAATTACCGTGCCAAAATAATAAAAATATACAAATCAAGTCCAATAAAATATCGTATTTTGGTATAAAATTAACAAAGACTCAAATGAAAATTTATTTAAATAACGGTTCGACGAGTTTTCCGAAGCCTCCCGAGGTGACTGAGTCGCTAATTGAACATTTGAACGTATTGCCCGGTAATTACGGAAGAAGCGGTATAGACAAAGGTAAAGGCTCGATTGTAAGCACTACAAGGACTTTGATTTCCGATTTCTTTAACGGGTCGCAATCCCACAATCTTGTATTTACTTCAGGAAGCACCGAAGCGCTCAATTTGGCGATTCTCGGCTCAATCAAAGAAAAATGCCACATAGTAACAACGGCTATCGAGCATAATTCGGTATATAGACCTTTAGAAAAACTTAAGAAAGATTATGGAATTGAATTGACTATTGTCGCTTGCGATGAGTTTGGCAATGTTTCGACAAATGATATCGAAAAAGCTATCAAAACAGACACAAAGATGATTGCCATCAATCATTGCTCCAATATCACCGGAGCGATGACTGATATTCAAGCTATCTCGGAAATTGCCGAGCGGCATGATTGCATATTAGTTATAGACGGTTCGCAAACAGCAGGTGTAATCCCAATTGACTTGCAGAAATTGAACTGCCACTATTTTGCATTTACAGGACATAAATCATTGTATGGTTTGCAAGGGTGCGGCGGATTGTTCATAAGGAAAGACCAAAATCCCGAACCACTCAAATTTGGCGGCACAGGATTCAAGAGCGATTCCTTGAGCCAGCCACAAGAGTTGCCATATAAATACGAATCCGGTACGCTGAACATTCCCGGAATTATCTCACTCAATGCCGGAATCGCGTGGATAATAGCTACAGGTATCGACAAAATTCACTCAAGAAAAGTATCTATCATCAAAAAATTCGCTGAGTCGCTTGTAGATTATCGCGGTATCAAACTGTATTATTCGAGCATTAACAACAGCGACACACTTTTGAGCTTTAATATAGGCAAATTACCCCCTGAAGAAGTGCATTACTGGCTTGAGACAAATTACGATATTGTTGCTCGGTCGGGATTGATGTGTTCGCCGGTCATTCGAAAATATATCGGGACTGACCCTCTCGGAGCAGTCAGAATTAGCCCATCTTTTTTCACTACCGATGAAGAAGTTGATTACACAATCAATGCTATCAAAAAGATTGCAGATAATGAAGAAAATTTGATATGAAAGTTATCTATTTTGAATATGAGGAAGGGTGCTTGGAAGGTCGTAACGTTCATTCAGCTTATTTGAATGATACAATCAACAAGAATTTTATAGATTACTTAGCTAAATTGGGCAAACTTGTTTACATCACTGATATGAACAAACCTGTATTTAAAGTAATTGTTCGGGGGAAATATACGCTAAAGGGCAACGAAGGCGACGACCATTTCATGATAATCTTGCCCGAAGGCGATGACATTAGTCCTCTTGCCAAAATAAAAGAATTTATAGCATGCTATGTCGGATAAATCAAATTTTTTCTTAAATTAGTTGATTATAAAAAAACAATCGGTTAAATACTTATGCTTGCATTATACTTAGCAGCACTGATATTTGGCGGAATATTTCTCGGATTCTCCATGTTTTCCGATTCAGACAGCGATTCACCGGATGTCACTCACGATACAGACCTGAGCCATGACACAGGAGACTTGGGACATGGTGATATTCCTTCGCACGGCTTGATGGCTGAAGCCGCTCAGTTTTTCAGTATCAGAAATATCATCTTCTTCCTGACATTTTTCGGATTGACCGGCTCTGTCTTGCATTGGCTCGACACCAACTCTATTGTCACTTTTCTGTCGTCAATGACGATGGGCGTGTTTTCTGCCGGATTTGGGTATGCCTTTATGAAATATATCAAAAATTCGGATTCCGGTCAATCAATCTCTATCAGAAGCCTTAGCGGTAGGGTAGGCAAAGTAGTATTGCCAGCTACAAAAAATAAACGTGGTAAAGTCTTGATAAATACTTCATCGGGAACGATAGAGCTGACGGCACTCGTTTCCGAAACCTCAGACGATGATGAATTGAAAATAGGCGAGACAATCCTTGTGATTGATTTCTCCGGCAATGATGCGATAATTACAAAATCAGATTTATAAATATTTTAAGGATAAATAATGCTTGAATTAATTTTAACTTTAGTTGCGATTGGGGCAGTTTCCATAGTCACAATACTTTTTATGATAAGCAGAATGCTGTTAATTGCTCATCCGAACGAAGTAATTATACTTTCGGGCAGGAAACGTAAAATCGAAACAGGCGAAACTGTTGGCTATCGGGCGATTCGTGGCGGAAGAACTTTCAAAATTCCATTGCTCGAAAAAGCAACTCGCATGTCGCTCGAAACAATTCCTATTGAACTTCAAGTTAGCAATGCCTACTCCAAAGGCGGTATTCCCTTGCGTGTAGAAGCAATTGCAAATATTAAAATCGCTTCTTCGGAACCTGCATTCGGCAATGCTGTCGAAAGATTTTTGACTCGCAGCGACCGCGAAATTCATGCAATTGCCAAAGACACTCTCGAAGGTAATTTGCGTGGAATATTGGCTTCACTCACTCCTGAAGAAGTAAACGAAGATAGATTGAAATTTGCAGAAAGTTTGATGGACGAAGCCGAAATTGACCTTCAAAAACTTGGACTTCAACTTGATACTTTAAAAATCACAAATATTTCCGATGATAATGATTATTTGAATTCAATCGGTCGTGGTAAAACCGCCGAGGTGATTGCACGTGCCAAGAAAATCGAAGCTGAACAAATGGCAGAATCCAGCGAAGCCGAAGCAACTTCATTAGAACGTTCCGAAAAAGCAAAAGCAATAGCCAAACAAAACATCGAAAAGGCTCAAATAGAATCCCAACAAAACATTGCAATTGCACAAGCCATGAAAGATGCTGTAACGTTCGAAGCTCAAGCCCAAAGTGGCGAGAGAGCCGAAATTGCAAAAACTAAAGCAAAATTGGAGATTGAACAAGCACAGATTCTAACTGCACAAAACATTTACATTGCCGAAGCAAACAAAAAAGCTGCCTCGGAAGAAGCCGAAGCACTTTCTCGCGAACGCTCAGAAAAAGCAAGAGCTACTGCCAAACTTAATATAGAACAAGCTCAAATCAGCACCGACCAGAATGTCAAGATTTCTCGTGCTCAAGCTGACCAACAAATCGAAATCGAAAATAATCAGTATCGTATCAAAAAAGCCGAACTCGAAAAAACTGCCGTTGTAAAAGAACAAGAAGCTGTTGTCGCAGGGCACAAGGCTAAAGTGAAATTTGAGCAAGAACTCGAAGAAGAACGAATTGTACTCCAGCAAAAGAGGCTAATGGCAGATGTAATTGAACCCGCAAAAGCTAAAATGGAAGCAATGGAATTGGAAGCAAAAGGTAAGGCATCCAGCATTTTGGCTGACGGCGACGCAACTATACATGTAATCAACCAAAAAATTGCGGCTTATTTATCAGCAAAAGAGCAGGGCGACAAAATTTTCATGCTCAATATGCTGCCTGATATCATCAGCCAATTAGTTAGCACAGTCAAAGACGTTAAGATAGACAAAATCAGCATTATTGACTCGGGCAATTCCGATTCGACACCTATGTCACGAGTTGTCAATCAAATTCCGGGCGCTGTGGTAAACCTGAGCGAAATGATTGAAAATGCAACAGGAGTTGACATACTATCGCAATTTAAAAAGACCAACTTAAACAATCAAGACTAATCTTTTAGCTTTTGTTTAAATAGTTTTTCCAATTTCTGAATCTTTGGCGTAATGACAAAGGAGCAGTAAGGTTGGTGGCTGTTATCGTTGTAATAATTTTGGTGATAATCTTCGGCTTCGTAAAAATTGCTCAAAGGGCTAATTTCAGTCACAATCGGCGAATCGAAAGTTTTAGCATCGTTGAGTTGCTTTTTGTATCTTTCGGCAATTTCCTTTTGCGTATCATTATGGTAAAAGATTACAGAACGGTATTGAGTACCGACATCTGCCCCCTGCCTATTCAAAGTCGTAGGGTCGTGAGTCATCCAAAATATTTCGAGCAATTCCTCGAAGGTGATAATTTCAGGATTATAATAAATTCTGATAACTTCGGCATGACCTGTTGTGCCGGTGGTGATTTGTTTATAGCTTGGGTTTTCAATTTTACCACCGGAATATCCAGAAACGACTTTTGCGACGCCTTCGAGACGTTGAAAAACAGCTTCGACGCACCAAAAGCATCCACCGCCTAAAGTTACGGAATCAAAATTTTTGTAAGACATTTCGCCACCTTTAGCTTCAGTTTTTGGTTGGCTTTTTTCGGCATTACACGAATTAAGAGCCACAAAAACAAGCAAATATACATATATTAACATTTTCATATAAATAATGACGTTAGAATGGTGTAAATCTTACGAAAAAGAAGTGAGAATTAAGATTCTCTTTTGCCATAAGACACAGATTAATTATATTTAAAGTCTATGATTTTACATATTTACACAGAAAGTAATTTTTAATGATAAATTTGGATTTTTAGATGGATATGAAAACCCTTCACAGGATATTTGCGGCAGCCTCATTCACACTTGCCGCTATTGTATATCTGATGACAGTTCAACCGACAGTGCCATTTTGGGATTGCGGCGAATTTTCTTCCGCTGCAATTTGGCAACAAGTTCCCCACCCTCCCGGAACTCCTGTATTTTTGCTGATAGGCAATGTATTCCATACATTGATACCTTTTGGCGATTCGGGCTGGCGAGTCAACCTTGCTGCAGTATTTTCGGGTGCGTTTTCGGTGCTCTTCATGTATTTAATTACTGTCAAGGTGATTAATAATTTCTTCAAAAAAGCGGAAAATATGGGCGAAGCCATTGCTATTTACGGTTCTGCATTCGTCGCCGCCGCCGCTTTGACATTCAGCGATACGATGTGGTTCAACTCTGTCGAATCCGAAGTATATGCCACGTCTCTGACTTTCGTGGCTGCAATCGTCTGGCTAATGATGATATGGAATGAAAAATCCAACGAACCCGGTAATGAGCGATATTTACTCCTAATTGCGTATTTGATAGGTCTATCAATTGGGGTTCACTTGCTCAGTATTTTGACAGTATTTTCGATAGCAATGGTTGTCTATTACCGTAAGTACAAATTCAGTATCGGCTCATTCTTACTGATGACAGTAATTGCAGTTTTAGTCTTCTACTTAATTTATCCTATAATCGTAAAATGGATTCCGGCATTTTTAGCCGGTCATACAGCAGGCAAATCGCAAGCTCGCGAGTATGCAATTGATAATTCATTATTCCTACAATTAGTAGCAATAGGCTCCATTATCGGTGCTGCTTACGCATTATTCTACGGAATGAAGAAGAAAATTAACTGGCTCAATCTAGCAGCAACAGCATTTTTGCTTATGATATTCGGGTATTCTACATATACACAAATATTGCTCCGCTCTAATGCTAATCCACCTATGAATGAAAACGAACCTAAAGATTTGACAAGATTGACTTCTTATCTTGGTCGTGAACAATACGGTGACGCACCATCTTGGCCCCGAAGATACCAAACTGACGATATGTTTGTCCGTATTTACAACAGTCGCGATGATAAAGGGAATTATGTTTACGGTGAATGGTATCCGCCATCAAGAGGCGAAGCTCGCAGAAAAGATGGAACTGCGATAGGAACGAACGAATTTACAAAAATCAATTCATCAGGCGAAATCAACTATTTGGTCAAATATCAGATGAACCATATGTATTGGCGATATTTCGGCTGGAACTTCATCGGTAGGAAGAGCGACGTTCAGGATGCGAGAACGGCATGGTTCTCAAACAAATCAGACCCTGACATCCAAACGTTGAACTACAAATCAGGCTATGCAGACCAATTCCCTGTTAGATTTTTTGCATTACCTTTGCTATTCGGGCTGATTGGGCTTATATTCCATTTCAAGAAAGACCCGAAAATGGCGTTTGTCTATCTTATCATGTTTTTATTGATGGGTGTGCTGACAGCATTAGCCCAAAACCAACAAGACCCTCAGCCGCGTGAACGAGATTATTTTTACGCGGGCTCATTCTTTGTCTGGTGTATTTGGATAGGCATGGGAGCATTTAGTTTGAAGGAATCTCTCGGCAAAGGCAGAATGACTACAACCATTGCAATTCCGGTACTAATTCTTTCATTATTATTAGTTCCGGTCAATATGGCGATTGGTGGTTGGAAAATTCATAGTCGTGCAGGTAATTATTTACCGTTTGATTATTCGTACAACATTTTGCAAAGTGTAGAACCAAATGCTATATTATTCACAAATGGCGACAACGACACATTCCCACTATGGTTTATCCAAGATGTTGTAGGTGTTCGTCGTGATGTCAGAGTTGTAAATTTAAGTCTTGGAAATACATTATGGTACGTTGACCAATTGAAAAACCGCCAACCTTGGGGAACTGACAAAATTCCATTAACTTTTGCAGACGACAGTTTGCAAGTTAAAGATGAAGCGGACCCAAAGGCACTTTCATATGATTTTGGGGAAGCAATAAATGTTGCGATTCCGGTGAAACGCGAAATACTCGAAAAATATACTGATGACCCGGCAATTCTTGCGGATGGACATTTTAGATTCAAATGGACAGGGAAAAATTACACCCAAATGGAAGGAAAAGAAATTTTCCTATTCAGAGTCCAAGACAAACTGATTTTGAATATTTTGCAAAATACTCGATTTGAACGTCCTGTTTATTTCTCAAATACTGTAGGTCCTGACGCATATTCAGGTTTAGAAGCATTCTTCCGTTACGAGGGTATGGCGATGAGAATTTGCCCTGTGCCCCAAAATACAGGCAATTCACTTTCGATGGATATCGATATAATGGAAAAATCTTTGATGAACGTTGACAATAGTGACAACTACAGCACCGATTTTAAATACGGTTTCAAAATGCGTAATTTGAACGCCCCGAGCATCTATTATGATGAAGTTCACCGCAGATTGATGAATACCTATCGCAGTCTCTATTTGACTTATGCATCATATATGTTGCAAAATCAAAATCAACCGGAAAAAGCTATCGCAATCTTAGACAAGATGGACGAGTTAATTTCGACAGAACAATTCCCACTGGAATTAGATTTTGAAATGCGAATAGCAAAAATGTACGAAACAGCGGGTATGCAGGAACAAGCTTTCAAATATGCGGATATGTGTATTGCGACCTCGATGGAATTAATCAATAAGCCCTATCTAAATCCGAATATATTCTATTTCGAAGCACTCGGTCGACGTATCGGTCCACACCAAGCAGCAGCATATATGTATGAACTCAAAGGTGAGTTCAACAATGCAATCGAAATTATGAACAGACTTGGGGCTTATATGGAAGGTATTATTTCGAGAGGCGATATAAATCTGAGCCAACAAGAGCGTGACCAAATCCGATACAATTTAATCGAAGTATTCAGATTTAACGATGAAATGACAGTCGAAAATGTGCTTGCAAGCAAAGGCAAAGATGCTGCAATTGATACTTTGGAAAAGATGATTCAAAATCTTTCACCCGATAAAATCGAAGACCAGTATCGCAATCAAGCCCTCAGAGCAAAGCTTATGCAGTTGCAAGAAGGGGCTCAAGACAGCACACCGGACTTATTGGATTTTTAGATTTGAAGATTAATTTTTGAATGATGTGGCTGTTCTCTGACCCAAAATCGTGAACAGCCACACTTATTTTGAAACAAAACATTAAATTGTTGCTTTATTTGTCTTTAATAAATTATCAAAAAAAGTAGAACCAAATGAGTGTTGACTTAAGTTTCGTGATACCAGCTTATAACGAGGAAAACCGCATTGGGATGACTCTCAAGACGGTTATTGAGTATTTTGCGGAACAAGATTATTCTACCGAAATTATAGTCGTTGACGATGGTTCTAATGACAAGACTACCGAAATTGTCGCAAAATTCCCGCAAGTAAAATTGATTTGCCAACCCAAAAACTTGGGCAAGGGAGCGGTAGTTCGACGCGGGATGCTTGAATCAATCGGAACGCACTGCATATTTTCGGATGCTGATTTATCCACTCCGATTTACGAAACTTCGCGAATTTTGCACGAATTGAAAAATGGTTATGATATTTGCATAGGCAGCCGAGCTATCGAAAGTGATTTGATTAGGAAGCACCAGCCATTTTATCGTGAGTTCATGGGCAAAACCTTCAATAAAATTGTCCAGTCACTTGTATTCAAGGGCATTAGCGATACACAATGCGGTTTCAAAGGATTTTCGCAACAATCAGTTCAGGCGATTTTTCCACTCACCAAAATTGATGGCTTTGGATTCGATGTAGAAATATTATTTCTTGCATCAAAATTCAATTTCAAGATTAAAGAATTACCCGTGGAGTGGTACAATGACGAACGTAGCAAAGTCAATCCTGTTACGGATTCATTCAAAATGTTGGTGGAAATACTAAAAATCCGTTCAATTCACAAATAGTGCTAAACACCGCGTTTCTCGGGATGCCAAATGTATTTGTGCATCTGAACTTGCATCCTGACATTTAATCGATCTGCCAAAATCCATTCAGCCAATTCAAGATTTTCTACTTTGCCAAAAACAGGCGAAAATAATATCGAATCACATTTTTTTTCGAGTGAATATTTGTTGCATATATCTTTTGCAAATTCATAGTCTGCCCTATCGGCAATCACAAATTTAACTTCATCAATTTTAGTCAAATATTCGAAATTTTCGTATTTATTTTTCTTGGACATCCCCGAATCCGGGCATTTGACATCTAATATTTTTATAATCCGTTTATCCGCGAAAGCTAAATCAATATAGCCCGAAGTTTCAACTGCCACTACGAATCCTTCGTCAGCCAAAAATTGCATCACATGGTGAATATCAGCTTGTTCAAAAGGTTCGCCACCAGTGAACTCGACAAAATTACATCCGTAAGATTTTATTTTCTCGATAATTTCGGCGCCGGTCATCAACGTTTCCTGTTGATTAATTTCAAGAGCGTACGGCGTGTCGCACCACGAACAACGCAGCCTGCAACCTTGCAATCGCACAAAAACGCAGGGTAAACCGGCGCGGGTTCCTTCGCCTTGAATCGAATAGAAGATTTCCGAAATATTGAAATTATATTTTTTTAGTTCAATCATTGAATCCGGTCTAAAATTGCGATTGATTCGATGTGATAAGTCTGCGGGAACATATCCACAGGCAATATCGAAGTAACAGAGTATTTTTCGGTGAGAAGGGCACAATCTCGAGCTTGAGTTGCCGGATTGCAACTTACATAAACAATTCTACGGCAATCACTACTGAGCAAAATATCAATGATGTTTTGTTGAATTCCGGCTCTTGGTGGGTCAACGATGATGACATCAGGAGACGGCAATTGCGAAATAGATTCAGTTGCGTTTTTGCCATGCAAATCAAGCACCGAGAATACGCAATTTTCAATTCCGTTGAATTCGGCATTGGCTTTAGCATCTGCAATAGATGATTCGGACAATTCCAAGCCATAAACTGATTTTGCCGATTTTGATGCCGGCAATGAAATCGAACCCGTTCCGCAGTATAAATCCCAAACAATATCGTCGGCACGGATAGCAGCAGATTCGACGATTTTGCCGATAAATGGATTCAACATATAGGAATTTGTTTGGAAAAATGAAAATGGCGAAATTCGGAATTCCACGCCACAAACAGATTCAACGAGATATTCATCACCATGAAGAACCTTGTAGGACTCAATCATTACAGCATTATGCGAAATATTGAGAGCGTGAACAAAGGATTTCATATTCGGAATAATTTCGATTAATCGTTGGCAAATATCGTTCACAAACTTCATTTCGGAATCGCTTGAAATTTCAGCCGTAGTCAAAATAACCATGAATGCATCTTGTGCCAATGAATAACGAATTGTAAGGTGTCGCAAAAATCCGTGATGTTTAGTGACGTGATAGGCGCTCATTCCGGCTTTAGAGCCTTGCGTTCGGACTTCATTCAATATAATATTTGCGGTGTTTTGCTGCAAATGACAATTTTCGATATTCAGAATCTTATCAAATCTTCCGGGTAAATGCAAACCCAAAGCAAAATTTTTGTCAGAAATTTCATCATCTTTTGCGATTTCCTCATCGGTCAGCCATCTATTTGCCGAAAATGAAAATTCCATTTTGTTGCGATAGCCATACATATGCTCGGAATAAAGATAAGGCAAATATTCTCCGACTTCGATTTTTGCAATTCTTCGGAACAAATCTTCGATGTTTCGACGCTTCCAGTACAGTTGCTTGTCATAATCGAGTTGCTGCCATGTGCATCCACCACAAACGCCGAAATGAATGCAAGGTGGTTCGACCCTATCGGCAGAAAATTCGTGAATTTGCTCTACGCGACATTCGTAATATTTTTTCTTTTTGCGTTTGACTTTAGCATCAATCACATCACCGGGAACGGCACCTTTGACAAAGCAAACGATTTCCTCGTGTCGCCCAACGGCAACACCTTCGAATCCGATTGCTTCGATGCTCAAATCCCTAATGATTATATCTTTTTTTCGTTTAGAAGGCATTAAAATCCAAATATGTTATTGAGAAGCATTTAGGAGTTAATAGTACGACGGACGGCTTGAAATATGGCGTCAACAGTTAGATAGTCCATGCAAAAATATTCAGTATTTTTGCATTTTGGTGTAAAATAGCACTCGCAAGGCTTTGAGGGCATTACAATTTCGCCTCTGCCGTATAATTCGAATTCAGCGGGATTGAAAATATTATTCATCAAAACGAGGTTCTTTTTGAGCCCCATAGCAATGTGCATGCCCATAGTCACCGCCGAAACGACCGTATCGCAATGATTGACTAATGAGATGAAATTTGGCAGAGAAAAATATCCGAGGTAAGCACAATTAGTTTTAGCAGCAAAAGATTCGTTTTTTTCGTGCTCTTGCTTGCCACCAAGCAATAATGGGAAATAACCGGCATCTTGAAGTTTTTCGATAAGAGCGACCCAATTTGCATCAGACCATAATCGCGAAACCCATCGAGCACCACAGCCCGTATTTAAGCCAATAACGGGTTTACCTTGGTTATGCAACTCCCATTTGACTGATGTATCGCAATCCATGATATACTCTTCACCTGCGAACTTCCAGCCGCATATTTCGAATATTTCTTCTAAGTAAGACTTGGTATTTGCTTTACTGACATCATCGAATAGTCCTGTCAGGAATTTGCCATTTGCTAATTCATCAATCGGCGCCGGAACAGCATTGCCCATAATGAAACCGCGTTTGACGCGAGATTGGACAGATGAAGCAAGCGCACAAGCCTGCAAATCTTTATCTAAATTGATTAATAAATCAAATTTTATAGATTTCAAAATTTCGACAGATTCAGCGTCATAGTTCAGCACTCTATCGACAGATGCAGGAATAATATCGGGGCTGTAAGTAAGCCACCAAATACGATGATTGGGGAATTCCGCCCATAATCTGTGCAATAAAGGAGTAGTGCGTATTACGTCGCCAATTGCTCCAAGTTTGATAATAAGAATATTTCCTTCGACTTTTGAATAGTGTTCGCATCCGTCACAATGAACACCGTAGAGCTTGTGCGGTTTACAAGGGACGAAGCCAAGGAAATGCTTACAATCGCTTTTGTATATTGTCAAATCCATAGCTAAAGATTTAATTGAAGTAGTATAAATACTTGAAAAGTCGTCACAGTTGGTTCTTGAAGTTCAAACATATTATTTGGAGTAAATAACTCGCCTCTTTCATCTTCCTTTCCGATTAAATTTAAAGCCGATACGGCAAAGCCTGCATTTATGTGAACCAAATCACGGAGTTTACCTTCAACGCCCACTCTTATGGTACCACCAAATCTGGTTGCCTTGGCTTTAGGTATCTCATTCCAAGAAGAGTCTGGTTGTACTTGTTGCAGAAATACTCGATTTCTGTGGGTTTCAATATTATTGATGAAAGAAACACGTCCTTCGATTCCTCCATAAATCTGAGCATTTGCAAAATCCATTTTGTAGAAGTTCACGTGCAATCCTGAACTTAAACTGGCAAGGTCGAAAGAATGTGTCCAAATTTCTACAATATGTGGGCTTAAATTGTGACGTTCTCGTCCGGTAAAGAATGAATATTCAAAACTGAAAGGTACGTAATATTTTTGTTCTTTATCAACCGGCATCGTTAACCGAAATTCGATACCGGGTTGAGCATCACGTAAAGCACCACCGAGTACCGCGTATCCATCATCAGTTACATATACCATAGGTTGTTTGGCGGGATTATCACCCAAAAGCGATGTGGTTGTAAGACCGAGGGCAACTTTAATGCCTCCCGGAAATTGAGCCTCAGAAATAGAGGCATTGAGTAAAAGTATAGTGAATATTGTGATTATGTATTTTGACATCTTTCTCTTTTTCCGTTTTCGTTTCTAATATAATGTATAGACAAAAATAAATGTCGTTTGTTACATTTATAAAATTTTTTCTTTGATACTGTAATTAATTGACTGAGATTCATTCAATCCTTTGGTGATGATTTCAGCAATCAAGCCTATTGATATGAACTGGACACCAACAATTATCATACCGATTCCAAATAAAGCTAAGGGACGATTACTAAGATAAGTATTTCCCAATGCCCATTCAATGGTCAAATAAATATTGATACATAGCCCAAGAATTGCAATCAGCGAACCCGTCGCTCCGAAGAAATGAAGTGGTCGCTTCATATATCTGGTAGTAAGCAATACAGTAAGCAAATCCAAAAAGCCGTTGACAAACCTTGAAAGACCAAATTTGGTTTTTCCATATTGCCGAGGATGATGGCTAACAGGCAATTCTGTGACCTTGAAGCCTTCCCAGTGCGCCAAAGCAGGAATGTAACGGTGCATCTCGCCATAAACATTGACCGTTTTTACAACTTCGCGCCTGTAAAGTTTCAATCCGCAGTTAAAATCGTGCAATTTGATTCCGCTCGCAATTGATGTAACAAAATTGAAAAACTTTGAGGGTAATGTTTTAGATATAGGGTCATAACGCTTCTTTTTCCATCCCGACACCAAGTCGTACCCTTCTTTAATTTTGTTAAGCAAATTCTCCAATTCTTTGGGGTCGTCTTGCAAATCGGCATCCATGGTTGCGACATATTTGCCGCGTGCCTGTCTGAAACCAACAGCAAGAGCGGCAGATTTGCCGTAATTGCGTCGAAATCTGATACACTTAAATCGTTTGTTTCGTTTGTTGATTTCCTTGATTACCTCGAAGGATTTATCTGTTGAGCCGTCATCTATAAAAATGACTTCCCATTTGCTTCCTGCGATTTTACGCAATTCGGATTCAAGCATTAATGATAATTCGGGCAAAGATTCCTCTTCATCCAACAATGGAATTACCACTGACATTAGAATATCTTTGTCTGCTTGGTTGCTATGAGCATTTTCGCGATTCCCAAATGCTTTCTTTTTCTTGGCAATCGGTTCAGAAGCAGTCGGAATAACGGTAATTTCTTTTGGTTTAGTCTTAGTCTCTTCGGTTTTGTCAGCCATTTGAACTTATTGTTTTATAAATTTTCCGTAATGAATACCATCAATCAAATAAAAATAAAGTCCTTGTGGCAGATTATTAACCGACATTAATTGATTTCCTGTAAATCGGGTCATGACTCTACCATCAATTGAGTAAACGATTAAATCATTAAAATCCTTTTTTCCAAACGATAAAATATCAACAACGGGATTTGGAAAAACTTCATAATCTGAAATATTTTCGTCATCTTCGATGATACTTGCCGCATTTTTAGAATAATATACATGAATGTAAAAAACCGTAAATGCATTATTTCTGAGTAATAGGGAATCCTTTTGCTTCATGTCGGCTTTGATAAATTGCCCGTTAAGGGCGTCTTTGATAAAGACTGAATCAACATGTTCGGAAAAAGCAAGATTATTCCATTTAATATAGACTTCCTTAGAAAATCCCCATTTAATATTCAATTTGTGCTTGATATAAAAATGTTCCTCTTCCGGTAATGCTTTGATGTCCATATTAGTGGAAATGATTTCATCCATTCCAAATCGGTTATAGATATATTCAAAATAGACATATAAACCCTCGGGTGGAGCAGGTGGCAAATCAAATTCGCCTAATTCTTTATCAACTCCGTCAGTTGCCAAATGAGAAACTCCAAACCCATAATTCCAACTTAGCGTAGCTCCGCGGTCGTTACTGATATTCAAATTTGTAACAGAATGAATTTGTGAATGCACACTTAAAGTGGCAAACAAAAGCAAAATAAAAACAATATACTTTTTCATAATAAATTCCAGTATTAAAAATAAAAGGGCAACAGGATAAATCCGGTTGCCCATATTAAAAGCATGAATACTTATTATTTCACGATGTTCAATTTGGCAGCAGTGCTAAATTGACCGGCTACAACTCTCAAAGTGTAGCTACCGGAAGCAAAAGCAGACAAATCAACATTATGAATGTAAGGACCAGCTGCAATTTCTTCGTTCAACAATACAGCAACTTGATTACCTAAGGCGTCATATAAGCCAACAACTACATTACCGCTTTCAGGTAAATTAATAGTCATAGTAGCATTATGAGTAGCAGGATTTGGATAAGTGCTGAATGCAAATGAATTGACATTGCTACTTGTTGGTTTCATGATTTTCACAGAGTTAAACGGAAGATTTCTAATTTGAACTGAACCGGATTTGCCGGCTTCGATTGTGCCATAAACTTCGCCCGTTACAGGGTCAATAAATGTCAAATTAGTTTCAGCATTGTTAACTGTGAATGATACCGGATATGTAGCACCTTGAAGAGTGATTACATTTTCTGTAGCATTGGTCAAGTAACTATTATCTTTAAATCTAATATCAAACAAACCTAATGGTGGAGTTGGTGGCAATTCAAAATTGTCAACTTCCAAATTAGTATTATTCGATACATATAATTGAGTAGATTTTTGTGCGTTATCACGAACACTAATCAATTGTGATCTGTCAAGAATATTTTGTTTTGTATCTTGAAGTGAACTTGCACTATTTTTTCCAGGATTTTCAGGAATAGGATTCTTAGGTGTATGAATCAATCTAAGGTATCCATCGCCGGAAGTTTTAATCCAATAGCCTAAACCGGGAGTTAAAACAGAAACTGGATGGTAACCCAAATCAGTTTTGTATCCCCAAACATCATAACGTCTTGTATAATCAGTATTTGGTAATGAACCGTCAGGAGTTGGAGTGAAAAGAATACCTTCAATACTTGTTTCTACCGAAAGAGCACCAATCAAATTCCAACCACCTCTGTATTGTGGGTCGCCCGGATCCGGTGCGTCGCCACCATAAACTCTAATATAGTCATTAGGAACGCCAACTTCGGTAATGAAAGCACCTGCAAAATTTGTATCAACAGTTTGAGGATATTTTACAAAATAACCTTCGCCAAATTTCAAGATTTCTGTTTGTTGATATTGAGTATTCACAAAAGCGTAAGGGATATTAATAGCGTTTTTGTAAACAACATCCCATTTGCTATTAGTTGGTTTCAATGGCATAGAAAGCAAGTTCCAACCAAATTTAATTACAGGAAAACCTTCTGAATCAACAAAACGTATTGTACTTGGTAAAGTATATTCAATTCTAAATTCTTTGACCCTTGGGTCTTGAATAGTATAAGCACGTGTTGTTGCCCCAGTAGGAGTAGCCAATCTCATATCAGTAGCAGGTGAAAGATCGCCTTGGAGAACCGAACGTATGAATAATTGTGCTCCATCAGGAAAATCTTGTGTATCCCATTCAACAATTATCGGATAGTCTTGTGCTGCGTTGTTGAAACGAGCTACATAAATATATGAGTTAACTCCTGCAGCCATTTTACTATTTCTAATATCACGCGAAATACTTCTTGGACCATTCACATTTGGTGCAAAATCACCAAAACCATAAGGAATTGCAGGATTTTCGGGGAACGGGTAGAAACGTACATCAAAGTTAGATGCTGACAAAGGAGTTGTATAAGCTCTTTCTCCGTATAGTAAATCAACACCGTCAGTAGCTCTATGACCTGTACCGAAAACCATATTCAAAGATTGACCGACTGCACCGGCAGAATTTGTAACTTTAAGATTAATACCGCCCGGAGTAGTTTTAGTCAATGAAGGTTCGAAAGGATTAGCCAAGAAATAGAATAATACTCTTACTCTAACCGGGCTAACAATTGCATAATCAGAATGAATTGTTATAAATCCTTCATGAAGTCCCCAAGGTTCTTCTCCCTTGTTTGTCAGTCTTGTAGGGTCGGCTTCGATTCTTACGAATATATCGCCATCATCTAAAGTTGTCTTAAACATCGGGTCTAATTCAGTTCCTAAGATACCATTGTCTAACCACTTTGCAGTTCCACTACGAGGTGTAGTTCTAAAAGTATTATTTTCATTAAGTGGGCTGCGACTTATTCTTAACCAATCGTTATCAGTTTCGATACGAATATTACTAAGTCTGGATTTTGTTGTACTGTTAGTGATTTTAATATTAGCAATACCATAAACTGTAGGTGAATTATCATCAACGGTAACAACTTGAGGTAAGTGATAGAGACTTCCATTATCAAATGAATCATATTCATCATCGGTTACTGATGCGACTCTAAATCTTGGCACCGCATCAGAAATCTTCAATGTAATAACACCTGGAAGTACCGGTTCTGATTTCCACATCCCATCATCTTGTAATGGACCGGGAAGAATAATATTGTTATCATCTTCAGAAATTGGTGCATTGTTCAGACCGTCTAAATAAGATTCAGGTACGAACAAATCACCATCCAATCTACCTCTGTTTGGTCCAATCAAAACACGATTATAAAGATTGCGATAGTTATTTACGTCATAGTCAGTCATGTGTTGCCATGCAAAATCTCTTGCAACGTCCATGTCGTTATATTTGACTTGTCTGTTGTCAATATACATTGGCGAAGTTTGTAACAACTGAAAACCAGGATCGCCCTCTACGCTTTTTGCAACAACACGGAATCTTACATACAACAGAACTTTATATTCTGTGAATAGTCTATCAGTATTAGGGAGCTCTTTGCCCGAAGCGCCAGCAATAACAATTCTGCGGCCTGATTCATTGTCACGTGAATCTTCCCATTTATTAGGGTTGAGGAAGTACCAATAGTAATCATCTTCGAAGTCATCAGTTTTGAATTCGAAAGTATTTGCTAATGGTTCGTAATCCAAGTCACTAACAAAAGACGGATGTGCTTTTTCAACACCTATAGCACGAACAGCTTGACCATTATAAAAAATCGAAAACTGAAAACTGGTAATCGGACTTACCGAATACAGTGCAACGCCTTCGGCGTTTGTATAGCTATACCAATTGTTTGTAATAAACACAGGTACCAAAAATTCGCGAGCGCCTGTTGTGGTTGGCGGGACCCAAATTCTTCCATCCGGATAGAAATCAGTGTCATAGGATTCGTCTTGTCCCATTAAACTCAATTTCGGTATTTGAGGACGGTTAGATTGTGAGTAAGAATCAGTAATTGTCAAGGCTATAAAACCAATAACCATAGACAGTAAAAAGGCATTTCTGATTTTACCTAAACGTAGTAAGAGTTTCATAATAACCCCCATAATAATTGAAAATTAACTAATTGTATATTAAAACTGCTTTTTTTACAAAAACCAAGTCTGACATTTGTATATTCAAAAAATATACTCCAGGAGTCAGATGACTTTTATCAATACTATATCTCACGTGAGATATATTCAAGAAAGTATTCACCAATTTACCTTCATAATTGAATAAATATATTGCTTTCATAGAGTTTGCTGATTGGTTGTCTATTGTAACATAAACGTCATCAGTCAATACTTTGATATAATTTGAGTAGTGTTTGTCTTCTACGACTGAAACAGTGGTATCTTGACCATCAATTACAGTTCTAATTTCGACAAAATCACCATTATATTCTGAAACGCAATTACATTCGCTCAATTGTAAAGGTACTACATTCAGCTTGTATGTTTGGTTCGAATCTTTTCTAATTTCACGTAACAAGATTGAGAATTCGTAAATATCAGGATTCAAATCATTTAATTTCACTTTTAGATTCACGCCATCTTGCAAAACGTTCTGTTCTAAAATCTCGAATGATGAATTTAAGGGTTCGATAGCTTCGATAACATAATTATCGGAATCGATTCTAACATCAAAACTCAAATCTTCATTACTAACATTCGATACATATTCAATTTTAGATTGGAACAATTTTGTATCTTCATCTTCAAAAACGAATAATTCTTCTTCGATTGCAATGTTGTAAATATAGTCAGGATTTTCGACCATATTTGGTTTAATCCAAAGAGTGTCGGAATTGATTACATTTTTTTGGAAATCATCGGTAAATTCGAGATATTCCAAAACGAGTGGAGTTGCAACGTTGCAGTCATGAATATATTTGCCCAAAAAACCAATCAAAGGTTTATTGCCACCCATTGGATGGTTTGCCAAAGCATATCCCTTAACTTTTCCATGATCCAATGCAAAGTTAATATCTTTCCATTCAAAGAATTCAGCTAATGTATTTATATAAACAGGAGTTTCAAACTTAATCAACTCCGGGTCATAAGAGACAGAAAAATCAAAACCGTATAATGAATCTTTAAGAGCGACATTCCCGACTTCTAACAATATTAAAATCTCTTTGTTGCGTTCGGTTCCGCAAAGTCTTGTATCATAATAGTTTCTAAGTACGGGTTTCACATCGTTTTGCGAAAATAATGAGGCACTGTTGCCGATGGAAATCATCGGCAACAGTAACAACATCATATATATCGTAAAACGCTTGTTCATTTTATCTGTTCAAAATCATTGTTTCTGAAACATTGACACCGCTTCCGCGTAATTTGTAGATATAGACTCCGTTGGCAACATTATTACCATTCATATCAGAGCCGTTCCACATATAAGAATGAACATCTGCAGTCAAATCTTCGTTAAAGATTTCTTTTACCAAATTACCTTGCAAATCATAAACACTTAGTGAATAGTTGCCTGATTGGGCAATATTAACATTGATAAGTGTATTTTCAGCAAATGGATTTGGAGTATTTGACAAGGTTAGCGTAGTTACATCACTTGATTCGATTGTATTAACAACAAGGTTCAAGTCACCAACTTCATTATCGTTAAATCTAATGTTTGTTAAATTCAAAGCTGCATCATTTAATCTTAAAGTAAGAATAACAACGGGGTCAGTATTTGAGAATTTACCATCTCCGGATACAACAATAGTATTAGAATTAGACATAACCATAATATTGGTAGATTCACTTTCATATTTGATAACATCAAGTATTTCGGCATTTACATCGAATTTAAATCCAAGTGCATGATTTAAAGCGCCATTCAAATAGATAGGTAATTGGATTTTTCCATTACCCAAATGAGTAATATTACCTAATTTGATATGATTAGCGTGCTCTTCAGCAGCTAATTTACCATAGTTTACAGAAGTATCAAGTAACCAAGGTAACTCAACAATCTTTGCACCGATATAACGCAAAATCCAAGCAGCATCATATTCATTAGCTTCAAAAAGAACTTGTTTGATAGAACTAATTTCATTTGGTAAATCATCAGTAAATACTTTGCTTCTTCTGGTAATATTAATTTTCTCGCCGGCAGTATTGTAGTAATATCTACCATTATGATTAACATCAGCATGATAAGCAGCACGACGTCTAACTGGATCTAAAGGAATACCGGTAGCGACTGATTTCAAAATCAATCTTACATCATTAACAGTCACAAATCTACTTTGTGGCATATTGTAATGTTTGTTACCGATAGCTTTTGAGAAGTCAACGTCTCCGTCACCCCACCATTCAGCAACATTAAATCTGATGCTTGCAGTAAAGAGGATTCTCTTATCGGAACCTGTTGAGGGTTGCCAATTTTGAGTAACGTCAGTTCTTGTGCTGGCTAATTCGATATCTCTATCGAAAAATAAACCATTCAAAAAGTCAGCACCTTCGCCAACGATTTTGCCTTCGCCTTTGATACCGGCAACTGCGCCTCTTGTGATAACGCGAGTATCAGTAATATCGGGACGATTACGTGGTCCTATAGAACCATAAGCGAATTCGATGTCACCTTGTTTTGAATATTCATCGTAAGATTCGTACAATCTAACTTGGAAATTACCAACGCTTGATTTAACATCTTCACCATCAAGATGATAGTTAATATTCAAATCTTTCCATTGTACGATAAATACCTTTCTTTCTATTCCTGTACTATCATCAAATTCAGAGATAGTTTTGTATGATATTTCTGAAGCAACGTAACCGTTAGTAAAGAAGTCTGTTTCATCTCTATAATAGTGGTCACCCCAAAAAGGAGCGATTACATTAGTTGGATAGCTATTCGCATCCAAAAATAGAGCTTGTGGATTTGGCGATGGCAAGAATGGAGGTGGTGACAAGGTAATATACCCATTAACACTAATCCACGCTTGGTTGAAGATTTCTCCGTTAAACTCGAAATCGAATCCGAGATTAACACGATAGTATCCATCTTTTTTGTTTGTTTCGTTAAAGTTAGGTCCTAACGAAAACGCACTGGCAGGTATTAAAGTTCCATCAGTAAATTCATCATATGGTTTGTTTTCAACCAGAGTGATGCTATTGAATTCACCGAACACCTGAGCAATTGCTGTTTGAGGCAGATTGACGATTACAGCAATTACTGTTATCATTATCGCACTCAATAGAAATTTTTTCATGATTATCTCCTATTTTTATATATTTATTTTCAATATTAATTTTGAGCAAGCTTCTCAAAAGAGAAGCCTGCTCAAGAATTGAATTATTTAACTATTACAATCGGATAAACGCTTGTAGCTTTACCGGAAACTAATCTAAGCATGTATTGACCGCTTGAGATTTTGTTACCGTCAGTTAAATTACCGTCCCAATTGATTTGGTAAGTACCGCTTGTCATAACATCGTTAGTAAGTGTCATCAACTCATTACCGATAAGGTCAACCAACTGAATGGTAACATTACCGCTGTTAAGCAGTTCGAATTCGATTGTAGTATTTTCGTTGACCGGGTTTGGCGATACGCTAACGATACGAGTTGCAGTAGCATTTGGATTAATTTCGGTTACCGAGTTAGTCCAGTCATGCATAATTACAAATCCTTCTATAGCATTGTCAATCACAGTAACAACAGCTCTACCACCAACCATTTCAAATCTAATGGAACTTGTGTAATAGTTTTGCATTGGGTCTCTCATATTGAAAGTAAAGAGATTACCATCTGAGAATCTGTCTCTTAGGTGCCACGAAGAACCGGCAGGGTTTTTCGCTGCATCATTGAGAGCAGGTATTTCGTTCGGATCCCAAGATATTTTAACAGGATAAAGTGCAGATGTTCCACCGGCGAGACCGCCTGCTTGGAATATTGCTTTATAAATATAAACCCTATTATTATTGCTAATTGCAGTCGGGAAGATGTTATAATGAACACCTTGTCTGTTTGCAATTTCCCATCTTGAATCAAATACGTCATTAAATGGAACTGGTGGTAATTCATATTCGCAAAGTTCTGCATCAAGTTTACCAACATATTCGCCATCATTACCATCACCTGTTGAAGTACCGGGAACGCTTGAAGTACCAAATATCAAATCTTGGAATGCACCATTAACATTTTCAACTCTCACTGTAGCAGTAAAGTTTGTTTCTAATGATACGTTCAATTTAAAGATTTTCTCATATTTATTGTTAAATGCATCTTCAACAATTACTTTGATAGTTACTTTTCCATCCGGATCAGGTTGAATTGTTCCGGTCTTTGTAATTGTAATTTCAAAATTATCGGTTGTTCCATTACCTGTGTAGGTATTTGGTGTTACGGTAAATCCTTGCAAAGGAAGATCTTCAGCATTCAACAATGTAATTGTAACTGTTTCAGCAGGAATCGTTCTCAACAAGTCTATATCAGTTATAGTGAAAGTAGTGCTCCAAGGTGAATTTGGATCTATACAATCAACCGAAGGAATACCTGTTACGAAAGGATTATGTGAAACACCATGAACTACCATAGGCATTTGAGCATATGTCGAAAGACCATCTTCGTCTGTAACTACAACAGTTACTATGATGTCTTTAGGAGCATCTTTAACTCTTGGAGTTCCGTATAATACGCCTGTATTTGGATTGATTTTCAACCAACGTGGTGTAGTCTTCTTGTTAGTCAAGTCAATGTCACCTGCTTCTTCGAAACAAGGGTCAATAGGAATTGAATTTTCAGGAGTATCTACATAAATCAATCTGTAAGTATGCTTTTGACCAAAGTTAGGGTCAGTAACAATAATTCTACGAGTTTGATCTAATAATGTCGGATTATAGTCTCTATCTTCAATTGCAGCCGGTAACGAATCTGTAACGATTGTTGGTACGACATTAATCATAACTCTGTATTGCTTTGAAGCAATTCCTGAATGACCGTCGTTAACGACAACTGTAAATATAGTATCAGTATGGAAAGCACCATGATATTGTGGGTCTGGAGTAAGCATTGCAAAAGCTTCATCTGCTGGAATTCTGATATTAATCTTACCATATGCTGTGAAATCAGTTGCAAATTCATCCGTTTGAGTTTCACCATCATAGAGATACATATATTTAGGATCCATCCATTCTGGTCTTGATTGAACTAAGTAAACACCGTCTTCCCATTTAATTGGCATATCACTATCATATTCAATTTCGTCGAATATTGCTGTATCAGCAGGATTCATACGTATTGCTTTGCTAATGAATCCATAAGAAGTTCTACCATAACGGAAGTCCCAACCGGCAGCTGCAGGCGAATGGTCTTCTAATTCGTCATCAGTATTGATGTCAATTTGGAATCTAAGTTTGTCTGTTAAGTTAGCAATCAATCTATTATCTCTGTCAAATCCACATGGATAAACTGAAGGAACATAATCAACATATATTTCATTTTCATTATCCATTCTGTAAATTGTTTCTTCATCTCCAGGTTCAAGGAATCTAGGAACGCTGTCAACAACAAAGATGTGGAATTGATAAGAATTAGTATATCTTGAACCTACATTGATTGTATCTTGTTGCAAATATCTTGCATTTACTTCATCATACATTTCAGCGTGCATATAAGAAGGGAATGTTTCGATATATTGTGCAATCACATCTAGGTCTAACGGTGGTTGCAATGCCAACAATGAATCAAGTGTTCTGTAATGAGGAGGATAGTTTTCAGAGTAAACTCTTACCCATTCTCCACCAGGCACTACAAAAGGATTGATTGGGCGACCTGCTAATTCGAGATAGCCATAAGCACCATCTTTTACAGGGTCCGCAGCTGTTTTTCTATTTACGACTAACCAATGAGTTAAACCTGAATTTGGTTCAAGCTCAATTCTATAACCTAATTGTGAATAGTCAGCCGGAATTTCCAAATACCTTGGGTCCCAGAATCTATTTGTATCAACTGCTGTAATGTTTAATATGGAGTCTCTTCCACGTCCACCGGCTAATTCACCTGATGGGTCACCTTCGATATCTAAACCGCTATATTTACGGAATTCAACTGGATAAGGTCTATCTTCAGTAACAAATACTTTGTTTAAGAATTCAGTAATAACAATTTCTTCTTTAACATCAGGATCGTCGTACGATGGAAGTGTTTTGAAAATAGTGTCAGTTTGTAATTTCACGATATCGCCTGTAAATACAGGAGGTTCTGTTGATTCTACGATTCTGAAAGCAGTTCCTTTCATAGCCGCTTCATGAACGCCTTCTCTCCAGAGAATAGTTCTTGATACGATTTGTACTGAGTCACCAACTCTTACTGGTAATGAACGGTATCTTTCGCCACCAAAGTAAGTAGTTCTTGATTCGCCATTGATTAAGTTTGATGCAGGCATACCAGGACGGTTGCTGAATAAATCAGGAACTCTACCAAGTAGTCTGTGAGTTTGAGCAGTATAACGACGACCTTGTAGGACACCGAAATCTTCATCATAAGGATTTAAGTACAATCTCTTTAACAATTCAGGACCTGAACCTAAGTTAGCCAAACCTTCTGCTGAACGTCTCCAAGTTGGGTCACGTCTTTCTGAAGAGTCAGGAATCATTTCGATTGTAGCTCTGAAAGTTTCTCTATGTGGAGCATCTTCACTTACTTGTTCAAGATTTGCACGTATAAAGTCACCTGTATTCAAGTTGATTACAAAGTAAACTGTATGGTTCAATAATCTTGGGTCATGATTGCTTCTTCTTGTTAAGTCATCATAATTAGCTCTTGCTTCAAGATACAGAGGATAGCCAATTGGATGATAGTTAACACCTTCAACATCAGGTTTGAATTCTGTAAGAAGAGCTGCAATACCCGGATATTTCAAATTATTATCTTCATCTCTTGCTTCTGCAATAAACGGATCGCGAGTCCAACGTTTGATTACCTTACCGTATGAAGGTTGGTTAAGGTTATCGAAGGTTCTTAACTTAGGCGGAATACCTGCAGCAAAGTCTTCAATCGGGCTCATTCTTCTGTTTGAATAGTCAGCAGTTTTGATGTCTGTGTTTTTGTCATATAAATCATAAACATGACCCGACATGAGTAATTTTTCAGGAATACTCATTGCATCATGTGTATTTTGTGTACCGTCTTCGTTTTTCAATACAACAGGAACATAAATAACGTCGCCTCTTGAAATTGATTCAAATGGACCTTTTTGTCTTGGGTCAGCAGGATTTGGATTAATCAATTCAGGATATAAGAATTGTAACCAAGTATTGCCATCACCTGAAACGAAGAAAGTTTCCATTCTTGCAAATTGTGGATTTTCTTGCATATGAGGCAATGTAAAATGAACATTTGCTTCAGTTGCACCCCAGAAGTTACCGCGTAAAGTATCAGTACCACCATATCCAAGACCTGTAGTACCTGCCAATATACCTTTTGAATTCGGTGCATCGGGCAATCTAATTAAGAATCTTGCATTGTTGTTGTAAATACTGTTGGCAGCTTCTGAATATGTATAAGCTGGTAATGGACCTTGAACTTCACCATAAATAGTAGCACCTGCGAGGTCTGATGAAGCTTCGTTAAAGTCAATATTGCCACCGTTATCTCTTGAAAGAGCGCCGGTGATAACATTTTGTTCCATTCCAATCATTGAATAAGCATTGTTGCCTGTAACTAACGAACGAGTTAAGATAAGTTTCAAGTCATAGTTGTCCGAATAGATTGCTGAACCTGAATAAGCCATGTTATCTTGAATTCTAACACGATTAAAGTTCACAGAATCAATTCTGCCAATTTTTGATTGTGAAACACTATCAAGAATATAAAGTGCACCACCAAGACCGATACCATTTTCAGGTAACCATGAATCAAGGTTGTAGCGATTTACATCAGTAAAGCTCATATTAGTAGGATTAGCTTTTGTCCAAGAAGCTCCGGCGTCCATAGTTCTTAGTACCAAACCGGCATCGCCGACAATGTAACCAACATTTGGAGTTGGGAAGCTAAGTCCATGATAGTTTAATTCAGTATCAGTAGTCATTGGGGTCCAAGTTGAACCACCATCAACTGATTTCCAAGCCAAACCGCCTGTACCAATCATATAGCCGTTAGTTTGACCGATGAAAGTAATATCTTTCAAGTGGTTCATGATTCCAAAGTCAACTAAATTCCAGGTATTACCTGCATTTTCAGTTACTAAGAATGTTCCGTTTTGACCTAAGATAAAGCCTTTGTTAGAATTTACAAAATGAACTGAGTTCAAATCTTGGTAAGTTCCTGCAAGGTCAATAAATTCCCAGTTAATACCATCTGAAGTTCTTAATACTTCAGCGTTGTTACCAACTGCGAAACCTACATTAGTCGAAACAAAGAATACACTCTTCAAATCAAGGATACCTGGTTTTGTAACAGACCAAGTAGCGCCGGCATTAACAGTTCTTAAGATGTAACCATCATCACAAACTGCATAACCAACGTTTGAACCTACAAAGAATACATCATTGATTCTCTTGTCAGTATTTGTATTTAGCATTTGGAAAGTAGCACCACCGTCAATAGTTTTAACGATAATACCACGGTCGCCACCAAAGTAGCCAACCATTTCTGAAGTAAATGCAACAGTAGTGAATCTATAAGGAACACCTGTGTTCAAGTATTGCCAATCATCACCGCTATTTGTAAATTTGATAGCTACACCATTCATGCCGACAGCATAACCTGTAGTATTAGTTACCCATTTTGTGGCTAACAAATCTAAAGTTGTAACCGGAGTACCTTGACCAACTTGAGTTGTTCCTGTACCCATTTGAGCTTGAACGAGTTCATTATCTTGGTCAAGAATAATCTTGTTATCAATGAATCTTGTCAACATTCTTACGTCAGCAGGGAAAGTTTGGTCAGCACCTGTAAAGGCACCATTATGAGGAATATAACCAATAGGTAAACCGTTCTCGTAATAAATTTCATCTAAGTCTGTAAGGAAGTAACGTTTTGTAGCTGCATCTTGGAGATTAACCAAAGATACCGCACCACCATTACCATTATATACAGTGTTGTTCAAAAAGTCAACACCTTTGATAACGTTCAATTCACCATTAAATGAATAAATCGCACCACCACCACGAATTTGAGTTATGTTATCTTCTTCCATACCTTCACCGACAACGTTGCCGATAAATTCTGCACGGATAAGTGAAACAGCTCTCTTAACTGGAGGAACCGGAGGAATTGCATTCGGGATTCTGATGTCAATTGCACCACCGGAGAAACCGGCTGTATTGTTCCAGAATCTAACTGAATATTTACCGTCATAACCTAATAAAGCATTTGCTTCAACACCGCCTGAGCCATTAACAGACATATTTCTCTTAGTGAGAATTGCACCGCCATGAGTCAAAGCCGAGTTACCTTCAAATTTAATATCGAAACCATAATCTCTTGTTTCGAGTTTAGCATCCGAACCACCAACAACAGGTGAAGAATGTTCTGAAGTATTACCATCAATAAAAATCGCACCACCGGCAGCAGATTTGTTGCCTGTGAAATAAGTTTCATTAACGTTTTCGCGTGATGGACCGCCTCTTACTTGAAGTCTGCCGAGTGTATTTTCCATGAAAATCGCACCACCTTGTGAGTAACCGGCAGAAGTAACACCAAATAATTCACCATCTTCAAAATATTTAGCATAAGTACTATTATCAGTATATTCACCGGCAACAATCATCGAAGTGTAATTAGCAATGTATAAAGCACCACCGCGAGCACCATGTGAATTCATTGATTGCTGGAAGTTTCTTGATTCGTTATCTCTGGCAATAAAAGTATCGGGGTTATCGAAGAATACAACTTCGCCACCAATATTAATACTATTATTGAAACCTAAAGCAACTTCAATTTGTCTTTCTTTGTATTCAGGCATACCTGAAATGTAAATCGCACCACCATAAGCATGATTGCCTGCTTGCATTGGATAGTTAGCAGGTTCATCAGTTACGTCACGAGTAATTTGGCGACCATCTTGCATTTCAACTCTAACATTAGCTAATTGAACCATGTTATTGTGGAATTCAAGATTACGCATTCTACCCAAGAACATAGCTAAACGAGCATCATCAAAAGCTTGACGATAAGTAGCGTTATTGCTTCCCCAAGGCTCTGACATACTCATACTTTCATCAATATTATCAATTCTCAAAGTTGGATTTTGAGTATTTATAATAGAAGGAGTACCATCAGGATTTGTAACGTGTGGGTTTTTAGTAGCAGGATAGTAGCCCACGCCTTGAGTACTTCCACCAAAAGTAGAAGCAAGTTCCATAGGAGCGGACAAAATATTCAAAGCACCGCCGCGAAGACGAGCCATGTTATTTGAAAATTTACAATCAATCAACCAAGTTCTTGATGAGAAAGTAGTGATAGCACCACCTGCACCATTAGTTAATTGTTTCATTCTCATGTTTAGAGCGCTCGTTGCACCACCCGGATAAAGGGGAACTCTATCCACGGTTGTATCTTTCTTGAAAGATTCGAATTCTACATTTCTGAAGAAAGCAGCTCTTGCACCGGGTAATACAATAATATGACCCCATTCGCGGGACATATCGAAAGCTTGACCGATGAACTTAATCGTTTCGGGATTGATAGTAGCGACTTTGCCACCAACTCTTCTCCAAGGCATAGTTTTAAGATTAGGGTCGTAATTTTCGGGGTCAAAATTCAAACGTGAAGCTTGATACATCAATGCTTGCTCGTACGAAAGTACGATATGGTTTGAATTGTTTTGAGCCACAGCATTACGGAATCTTGGGTAGTTGCTACTGCTGGGGTCAACAATATCAACAATTTGTCTTGTTGATTTATTCAACAACACATGGAAAATATGATTATACTTATCCAAATGGACCGTTGGGTCCTTTGGTGTTTCAACTCTAATAGTGCGAGCAGCACCAGAGTTGTCATTGTATTGGTCAACAGCATTGTAGAAGAAATACTCGTAACTAGCGTGACCAAGCGGCTCATACGTTAAAACTGGGTTTAAACCACCCGGTCTTTCAATATAAGAAGCTTTTGCAAGCCCATCGGCTAAAACTCTGCCGCCTGCGGCGACAATCAATCTGCCATTGGGATGCATGTAGAGTGTAGTTCCGGGTTCGATGATAAGAGTTCCGTTTACAGTGTAATCCTTATTGAATATGTAAACAGAGTCTTTCATGAAAACCCTTACTTGACCCGGCTCAATGGAGCCGGATACGTAAACTTGGTTTGACTGAGCGTATCCGTAAGACAGGATGCCCAATAGTACCACCAAAAAACTCAAACGAATCAATCGTTTCATGATACCTCCAAAAATTTAATACTTATGTACAACAAATTATATATTAACATCTATTTCAATCATATAATAAAACAAAAATACGGGTTTGAACCCAATCAACTTATTCAATAATCGTGCCAAGTCGAATCAATCCCGCCTTAGCCATGGGTGTAAATTCAGTTAACTGATTCTCTTCAATGATAGTTCTAAAAATTTTCTCGGCTTTGTCTGTATCGCCGTTTTTTTCAAAACATAATGCGGCATAGAAAGAATAGCGTGATTTGGTATTATCATCCTCGGCTAATTCTGATGCCGATTGGTAATTTTGAGCAGCTTCTTTCAGATTGCCTTTCTGTTCGTGAACAGAAGCAATGCCTGCCAATCCACCCATATGAACGATATTTGCATCGGATTTTGAAGCCTTTTCAAAGTAGCTCAAAGCATTATCGTAATCGGCTTTATCGGCGTAAATTGTTGCAACATATAAAGATGCAGTTTTGCCTTGAGAAGTACTCTGATATTCATCTGCTATGTACTTGAGTCCTAAGACTTTTTCTCCCAAATAGGTTTTATCGGGGTCGCCGTTGAGCGCCTTATCGAAATCACCTGCCTGGAAGTATGGTACAATGCGTGTCATCAAGGTTGCTACCCTGATTTCATTTTCGTTTGCCTGGTACCTCATATAGAGAAGCAATGCTACTAATGCTATGACTACTATTGATACAATGATTATTGGTTTACTGTATTTTTGAATGAAATTTTCCGCCGGGTTGCGGTCTTCAGAAACTTCATCAACTGACGAATCTCCTTCATTCATGTAGTTCTCTTTGTCTAATTCTGTTCTCTTTTTCATCTACCCTTTCTGAAAATAAGTTAATAACTATCTTAGTTTGTACGCCCGAAGGGAGTCGAACCCCCAACCTTTGGAACCGGAATCCAATACTCTATCCAATTGAGCTACGGGCGCAAAAAAATTTCCCGCTCAATAGTACGCAAATATATGCTAAGTTTGCCGAATAAACAATTATTATTTCGGCAACTTTCAGCATATCAAATATAATAAATAAACTTTAAACAATATCCTTGTGTGTGATATTTCACACTGTCAACTAAATTCCACACAATTTTCAAAATTGTAAGGTCTCCTTTACGGCTTTGATGACATCATTTTTATTTGGTAAAGTTATACTTTCATAACTTTTTGCAAATCCTACAGGTACATCTTTCGACCCAACTCTCATAATTGGAGCATCTAATGAACGGAATGCCTCTTTAGCAACTGTTGCTACTATCTCTCCACCAAATCCGCCCGTTACTTTGTCCTCGTGAACTACTACCAAGCGATTTGTCTTTCTGACCGATTCGAGCACTGCTTCTTTATCCCAAGGGATTATCGAACGAAGGTCAATCACTTCGACCGATACTCCATCATTTGCAAGTTCTTCGGCTGCCATCATACTCAGATGAACTGTTGTCCCGAATGATACAATGGTAATATCACTACCCGAACGGCGAGTTTTAGCTTTACCGAAAGGAATTATAAAATCATCATCAGGTGTAGGTGCTGATGCGGCTTTGAAATTATACAAAAATTTTGGTTCTAAAAATAATGTTGTACCGCGTGAACGAATTGCATTACGCAAAAGTCCTACGGCGTCATCTGCAAACGAGGGCATAACTATTCGAATACCGGGAATTGTACTTAATGTACCTTCGAGGTTTTGCGAATGATATAATCCACCTTGGATATAGCCGCCACTTGCGATTCTAATGACAACATTAGGAGAAAATTGCCCTCGAGTACGCCAGTAATCATGCGAACATTCTATTAATTGTTCCATTGCGGGCCAAAAATAATCTGCAAATTCTGCACCTTCTACCACTACGCGGACTTTTTCGTTGTAACGAGTAAATCCATTAGCTGTACCGACGATACAGTCCTCGGCAATAGCTGCATTGAAAACGCGTTCTTTGCCAAATTCCTGAGGCATACCTTTTACAACATTGAAAACGCCGCCTTTGCCTATGTCCTGACCCCATAAGAAGGTATCAGGATTTCTGCGGAATTCTTCTTTCAGTGTATGATTTATACCTTCAATAAATTGAATTCGCGGAGCATCAGGATTAATAGCAGTTTCAGTATTGTCAGAAATTTTTACATAGGGTTCGGGAATTATAAATTGGTCCCAGCTTTTGCCGTCTGCATCAGGAGCAGCTTCAGCTTTATCAGCTGCAGAAAAGATGATTTCCTTGTTTTCTTCTTCGATAGCTTCTATTTCTTTCAAAGTGAGAAACTTCTTGTCCAGCAAGTGCCAGCGGAACTGCATCAATGGGTCACGACGTTTTAGAGTAGTTCTTTCTTCTTCTGAGCGATACAGTTCGTGTCTGTCCGAATTGGAATGTGAACCTATTCTGTCGCAATCTGCGTGAATCATTGCCGGTCCTTTGCCTTCGCGAATATGCTCGATAGCCGCAGTGAGAGCTTTATGACAATCAAATGGGTCTCTACCGTCGCATTCGATTATTTTCATATTCTTAAATCCAATGAAGTTATCGCTCACAACCATGTTGCCTGATACTTCGTGTAAAGGAACCGAGATGCCGAATTTATTGTTCTGAATAACAAAGACAACAGGCAATTTATCAAGATTAGCGGCACTTATAGCTTCGTAGAAATAACCTTCGGCAGTAGCGGATTCGCCACCTGAATAGAATGCTATTTCGTCACCATTATATTTTTTAATCGCACGAGCAACACCAACAGCATGAAGGCTGTGATTGCCTGTACATGAAGATACATTTTGGATACGAATCGAAGGTTTGGCAAAGTGATTGCTCATGTGGCGTCCACCACCTGCTACATCAGTATCCTTGCTCAATCCGTTAAGAATGATTTCTTCGACTGTAATACCACCTGCCAAAGAAGTCAACATGTCACGATAGTACGGAAACAAAAAGTCGTGATTTTGGCGAAACATTAAGCCCAAAGCAAGCTGGATGCCGTCATGCCCCGCAAAAGGTGCATGATATGACCAGCCCTTAGCCATTTTTAGATACAAAGCAGCTTTGTCATCTAATCTTCTGCCTAAGTGATTTAGTTTGTACCAGTCAATTATAGTTTCTTTGTCAAATTTGCCAAAGTCGAATGCACTGAATAAGTCAACTTCGATTTCGTGGTCTTGATAATTCATGGTAACAGTAGCAGACTTTTTACCTGACCCGTTTTTCGCCGTTTTAACATCTATTTTTGAAGCGGTTGCATTAACTGCCATCAAAATCTCCATCATAATAATCAAAAATAATAAAAATCAACCTATTATGGTTAAGATTTACTTGGACGCTTATACTTTTGTTTTATTTGTAAAATTTCAAATTTTAGAAGTAATCAGTATTTTAAGATATTGTGTTCAATTTTTGGAAAGATAATTGCTATATATAGTATTGTATAAGTTTAAATTGTTATTTTTGTTGGAAGTATCATTATCAAATGAGGTTGTCATGACTAAAATCATGTCCGGAGTTTTAATATTGTTCTCTGTAATAGTGATGTCCCATCAAGCACTTGCTCAATCGTGCTTGCCGGATGGTGTAACGTTTTTTACACAACAGTCGCTTGATGATTTCCTTGTCAATTATCCAGATTGTACAGAAATCGAAGGTAATGTTCGCATCACCGGAAACATAACTAATTTAGAAGCTTTGAAAAATGTTAAGAAAATCGGTGGAAATTTGAGCTTCGATTATACAGCACTATTGACGGATTTAAGTGGATTGGACTCATTGGAAGAAGTTAGCGGAAATTTCCTATTACTTAGCAATCAAAAGTTAGAAAATTTGAATGGTTTGGAAAATCTTCAAAGAGTCAACGGCGATGTAATGATATCATGGAATAAAGTATTAAAATCTCTTGAGGGCTTAAATTCACTTAGAACTATCGGTGGTTACTTTTGGATGTATTTTAATAATAAGCTTACTTCCTTGAAAGGCTTGGAAGCCATTGATACGCTCAAAAGCGACTTTGTAATTCACGGTCATGAGGTGCTAAAGGACTTAGAAGGGCTGAATTCTTTGAAACATATTAACGGCTCTTTAGTCATAGTCAAAAATTTGGCTTTGACGAATTTGAAAGGATTGGATTCGCTCAAATCAATTTATTGGAATTTGAATGTAGATTCATCAAGTTTTGTCAATTTCGAAGGCATCGAATCCCTTAAAACCATTGGCGGATATTTCAGCTCACGAGTGAACTATAATTTGAATTCTCTCGAAGGATTAGAAGGCGTAGAAACTATAGGTGGAAATGTTACAATTATGTCTAATACAAATTTGCCCTCAATTAAATCTTTTGATAATCTTAAATCTATTGGCGGCAATTTGTTAATTGAAGATAATTTATTCATGCGGTCAATAGAGGGTTTCGGAGCATTAGAATTTATAAACGGCGATTTGATGATTTTGCATAATTTGGCTTTAAAAGAGTTTGATGCTTTCGGGAATCTCAAATCATTAGGAGGCTACCTTGACATCTCAGGGAATCTATTATTAAAAAACTGCAACGGGCTTGATTCTTTGAATTCCGTTGGTGGTGAATTTTTAGTGACGGATAATATAGATATGGAGCACCTTTTAGCTTTTCAGTCCTTGAAAAGCGTCGGTGGAAACATTCATCTGTTGAATTTGAAAAAGCTTGAGAGTTTGTCCGGATTGGATAGCATTGATTACCAAAGCATTAACTATTTATTCATCCAATCGTGCCCAAAATTATCCCAATGCAATGTTTGGAGCATTTGTATGCACTTGGCTACTTCAGAAAATTCGATTATTGAAAATAATGCGAGCGGTTGCAATAGTCCAAACGAGATTCACGAAATTTGCAAAGTAACATCTGTAGAATTGATTGAATCAGACCAGGTCCTTATATACCCCAACCCAAGCAGCGGGAGCATATACATAAACGGTATTGAATCCGCTATTTTGAATATCAGCGATGCTATGGGCAAAAATATTTTGATGCAGAATATATTCGGAGCTACGGAAATCGATTTAAGCTCCTATGCAAACGGTACATATTTTATTACTCTAACAATGAAAAACCAAGTTGTAACTAAAATAATCGTAAAAGAATGAGTAAAACGGGTAGAACCATTGTCATAGGCGACGTACATGGATGTTCTAATACATTGGATAAGTTATTGGATGATGTTTGCGAAATCAACATTGATGATACGTTAATCTTCTTGGGCGATTATATAGACAGAGGTCCGCACCCAAAAGCAGTTGTTGACAGAATCTTGAATCTGAGAAAAGCCGGATTTGATGTAATTACGCTTAGGGGCAATCATGAGCAAATGCTAATTGATGCAATCAATCAGCCCAAATCACTCAGGAATTGGCTCCGAAACGGTGCTCAGAGTACATTAGACGATTTTGAAATCATGAGTTCGGGATTCCTTGACGAGGAGTATTTAGATTTCTTCCTCAATTTGAAGATGTTCCACCTGACAGATGATTTTGCAATCACACATGCGAGTTTCAATTTCGATATCAAGAACCCGTATTCAGATTTTCACGCCATGCTATGGACGCGATCCTCAAAAATCAATCGTGAGAAAATCGGTGACCGCAGAATGCTTGTTGGGCACACACCTACGCCAATTTCGGCGATTAAGGAAAGTTTGCACAATGACATAATCCGACTTGACGGAGGATGCGTTTACCATCGCCAAGTCAAAGATTTGGGCTATCTCTGTGCATTCGATTTAATATCCAAAGAGCTATTCTATACCGAAAATTGCGAATTAGATAGTTAAGTTATCAACGAAATCTTCACTTTTGAAAAATAAAGTAAAATAATATCAAGGAACCCACGATATAAAGATAAAATTGAGATTCTTTGTAACTAAAGTAAAATAGTATTGTTATAATCAGTAAAAATATGCTAATTTTGCAAAATTGTTAAACGATTAAAACCAAAAGACTGGAGAGCATTATGTTTTGGACACCTGAATTAGCCATATCCTTAGAAGATGCGCCATTTCCGGCTACTAAAGAAGAGTTAATAGATTATGCCAATAGAGCCGGATGTCCACAAGAAGTTTTGGATAACCTGGCTGAATTAGATGATACAGACGAGCTAATCGAAGGCATGGAAGACTTATGGCCCGAGTATGAAGACCTCAATTCTGAAGAGTACTTTTATAACGATGATGAAGAAGAGCAATATATCTAAGTTTTCGAAGACTATGGAAAAAGCGAGAATTTCATTTTTTCTCGCTTTTTTCTTTATTTAAAACCTTAATACTTGTATAACGTCTGTGCCATTTGAAAAATGGTGTAGGAAATGGGTTCGATAAAATATTCAATATATGTTATGCTTGTCTTGTTAATATCGGTGTTCTACACCGATATTGCAGTATTTGCTATTGAAAATCACATTTCCCCCGGGCTATATCCTTCTACTCGTCTTACGAAGCAATTCGAAATTGATAAAATCGAATTTGAAAACAATGACTCCTTCGGCGACGGCGAACTCTTAGAGATAATCAACACGAAAGCGACCTTTATGAGTCCTCAACATAGAATGGCTGAGTATTACTATGACAATGTCAAACTAATACCTTGGACTCCGTCGATTCTTGATACATCGCTTGGAGCATTTCTGAGAAATCATAATCACGAAATCAGCCATTTCAATGAAGTGGACGTGAATATGGATACCGAAACTTTGTGGAGCTTCTATAATACAAACGGCTTCCATTTCGCAGAAATTAGCTACAGATTCGAACCGGATTCGGTAGAAAAAATCAATGTCTTGACTTTCAGTATCAACGAAGGTACTCGTTACAAGATGGATACCGTATTGTACCTGGGTCTTGAAAGTGTAGATACTTTAACAAGGCAAATAATCGAAAATGCCAGACGAGTTAAAAGTGGCGACTTCTTTAATGAAGAGTTAATATTGGGAGAAATTGGCATAGTCTTTAATCTCCTTCAAAATTCGGGCTATTACTATTCCAAATTCGAAATCCTGCCTGTTTCTATTAATGTCGAGAGCGAATCCGATAGTGTGACAGCAGTTTTCACACCCGGAAAACGTCAGAAAATTGCATCAATCGAATTCGTTGATAGCCTAAATAATCAAAATATCGTAGTTGAGAAAATGAAACGATTGCAGATGGACATCAAAGTGGATGATTGGTACAGCAGACGAAACGTCCAACGCTCACTCAACAATCTGAATTCTCTGGGGACATTTACAGCAGTCGATATCGATACAAGTTCTGTTTTTAAAATGCAAACTGATACCACATTATCTTTAGTAGTAAAATCCGATTACCGTAAACAAAAGGAGTGGGCTGTCGGCTTATTTGTCAACAATACACAGATAGACAACCTTACAAATATTGGTACTGAAGCTTCAATATCGCATCGAAATTGGGGCGGTGCAGCCCAATCGGGTACTTTATATGCGAATATAAAGGCTAAGGATATAAGCAGCATAATTTCCGGGGAACGTGCCGAATATGAAGGGCAAATAGGTCTTAGACTTGCACAACCACTGATTTGGGCTATAGAAAATATGCGGATTGGTGGTGCAGGTAGAATCTATTATTCATATCTGACTGTCGAACAACTATTCGATATTTCTGCATGGTTCGCAAATTTCAGAATTCCAATAAGTTTGACCAACGAAACATATATTAATCAGATAATCATAGATTTCAATTTTGAATTGCAAAATTTGGTAAATTACGAGGAAGTTCAAGAAAAATACATCTCTGGTGACAGTATTGATGCCAGAATAAAGCGTTCGATAGACTTTTACAGCCAATTATACCACTATCTGCAAGAACCGGGACTTAAACTTACGACTGCTAATTTGCTTGGGATTACGCTCATTGGTGACAGCCGAAATCATCCTTTCAATCCTACGTCAGGAGATTATTTCTTCGGTTCGGTTGATGGATGGAATTTTTTCTTAGGTCATCCTTATGTATCGGGTATTGCGAGGTATTTACGTCTGCAAACTGCATATTCAGTATTCAATCCAATATCCGATAATACAATATTTGCTACAAAATTCAGGACAGGTGTTATATTCAGATTCGATACTGAAAATTCATACGTTCCGTTTGAGCGACAATTTTTTGCCGGTGGTGCAAATAGTGTCCGCGGATGGAGTTCACGCGAATTACATTATTCTCGCAATGAACCCGATTCATTTCATCCTAATGATTCCTCTTATAGAAACGACTACCTCTTGTATTCAAATTTAGTCGGTAGCCGTGTTTTAGTTGAAGGCAGCGTAGAGTTTAGATACACATTCCCCTTTTATCGGAGCATCAATGAAGTTGTAGCTGAACAGATTTCCAAGCTTGGTATTACTGCGTTTCTGGATTACGGTAATGCTTATCATTGGTTTGCCGAAGGAGATGATGAAATATCGCAAATCACTTTTGTGGAGTATTTTACAAAATTGGCTTGGGCGGCAGGACTTGGTTTACGATACGAAACACCAATTGGACCGATAAGATTGGACCTTGCGTTGCCAATTTACAAACCGAACTATAATTTACCCGATTACAAAATATGGACTGAGCACAATACGATGAAAGATTTGAAGTTTCATTTTAGTATCGGTCACGCATTCTAATTTTTACGGAGATTTTTTTATATGTTTGATTTCAATCCGTCATTGCCGAAACGCATTGTTTGCTTGACTGAAGAAACTACCGAAACTTTATACAAACTGGGAGCAGACGATAGAATTGTCGGAATCACGGCATATACAGTTCGCCCACCTGAAGCAAAATTAACCAAAGCGATTATCGCCAGATACATTGATGCCGAAATTGATGAAATAATCAAGCTCAAACCTGATGTAGTATTTGCTTGGTCGGATTTGCAATCAAAAATTTCGGAGGAACTAATCCGAAACGGTATTGAAGTCTTTACTTTCAATCATCGTTCAATCGAAGGAATCTTGAGCATGATACTCAAAGTAGGGGCTATTGTGGGAAAAAATCAAGAAGCCGAGAAACTCGTAAGGGAATATCTGAGTAAAATTGAAAATTTGCAAAATCGTACCCAAAATTATCAATCCAAACCTATAGTCTATTTCGAAGAATGGTATAACCCTTTGATAACAGGCATATGCTGGGTAAGCGAAATAATTGAACTTTGTGGTGGGATTGACCCATTCGAGCATCACCGCAATTTTTTCGATGCTAAACGCCGAATTTTGGAAAGCACAGATATAATCATCGAGAAAAATCCCGAAATAATAATTGCATCATGGTGCGGCAAACCTTTTAAACGTGAACGTATGTTGAAAAGGAAGGGTTGGACAGAAATAAAAGCTATTCAAAATGATGAAATTCACGAAATAGATTCGGCAATTATACTGCAACCCGGTCCGGCTGCCCTTACGGATGGAATTGATATTATTGATTCGATAATCTCTACATATCTAAATCGGAGAACAAACTAAATGTCATTCTCGCAATTTTACAAAAATGTAGAACTCATCTCCGAGCTTGTTTCTCATGTCAAAAGTCTGATAAATAATCAAATTGAAATCAGGATTTGGGATGCCGGATGCGGAATGTGTCACAGTACATACATGATGGCGATTTTATTGGCAGAATCAATCGGAATGCAAGCATATACAGACAAAGTCATAATTATTGCCACTGATATTGACGAATTGCGAACTTTCAAATCGAATGCCGAGATAGGAATTTACCCGAAAAATAATTTGACGAATATGCCAAATGACCTGATTAGCAGATATTTCGAGGAAGATAATGTTTACTACCAAGTTAAGGATTCAATTCGCCAAAAAGTTCAGTACAAACGACATGATTTGCTGACATATAAAAGTGTCGGTACAGAATTTGATGTTATAATTTGTTCGAATGTTTTGCATCATTTCAGTCCGATTGAGCAAGGCAAAGTCTTAGATATGTTCACTTCAAGTTTGAAATCAGGCGCCATGATATTTAGAATTTAATTACCAAAAATTCCACATTTTTCAAATTTTACTTTTTGAAGCAATATATTCCTTCCAAGTTTTATAATCCGATTTCATCGGCGGACGATTCGCCGGAACTTGCCGAAGCGGCTCGCAAGGGCGAAGTGAATCTCTACAATCTTGTGGCAGTCCAACGTAAAGCTCTGTGCCTTCTGTTTTCCAATCCACCATTTCAGGCACAATATCTTTCACGATTTTTGCCGGATTGCCCACAACGATTTTACGTTCAGGAATAATCATATCAGCGGGTACAAAGCATAAGGCTCCAACGATAGATTCTGCTCCGACGACAGCACCGTCCATCACGACAGCATTCATCCCAATCAGCGAATTCCGGCAAATGCGAGCCCCGTGGATGATAGCTCCATGACCAATATGAGCCTTGCTTTCTAAAACTACAGTAACTCCCGGGAACATGTGAATAACGCAATTTTCCTGTACATTGCAATCGTCTTCGATGATAATTTGCCCCCAATCACCACGCACTGAAGCACCTGGACCGATATAAACATTTTTCCCGATGATTACATTCCCCGTAACATTCGCCTGCGGATGCACAAAAGCAGATTCGTCAATCACCGGAATGTAGCCGTCAAATTCATAAATATTACTCATTTTATACTCGTTTACTTCATGAATTTTACGGTTGCATCATAATCGGGAAGGATATTCATGATTGCCGAAAAGCCCGACATATCGAAAACATCCTTGATATTGTCTTGCATCGAAAAAATTGCAAGTTTGCCTTCTCTCTTCGTGATTTCCTTGACTGACGAAAGAATAGCTCTCAATCCGGCGCTGCTTATATAAGTCACTTCCGAAAAATCAATCGCTAATTTTGTTGTTCCCGAAGTGATTTTGCCGAGCAATTCATTCTGAACCTCGTCAGAATTTGTCGTGTCAATTCTTCCTGATAACTTTGCGACCTCAATTTCATTTTCATTAGAAAAAACAATATTCATTTCTGACTCCAATTTGTTATTTTTAAATTTGTATTATTTCAAAAGCAAATTTAGATTATTTCGGCAAGACAAACAAAGCAAAGATATATGAAATTGAACATAGACATAAAATTGAGAAACGAAATTTCCGAACTCCGTACCTTAGCTTCGGAATTGGAAACTTTTACCGAGCAAGCCGAATTAGCTCCCAAAGTCGCATACAATCTGTCTTTATGCCTTGACGAACTTGTCACAAACATCATAAACTACGGCTACCCCAAGCACGAAAGCGGCGAAATAGATATAAATATCAAATCCGAGACCGACAAAATCACGATTACCATTTGCGATAGCGGAATCGATTTTAATCCGCTTGACAGAGAATCACCCAACGTCGAAGCACCATTGGAGGAGCGAACCGTCGGCGGATTAGGCATATTCATAGTGAAGAAACTTTGCGATTCGATTACCTATCGCCGCTCGCACAGTCGGAATATTCTAACTTTAACTATGAAGATATAGTCATAAAGCGTTAATATTTTCTCATTTACCAAGTATTTCATTAGTTTTACGTTATTATCCTTTTGAAAATTTACGAAGATTATAAAAATGCTGAACATAGCTTTATTCGGACCTCCGGGTGCAGGGAAAGGGACACAGTCAGAGTATTTGATAAAGAAATACAATCTATTTTACATTTCGACAGGCGATTTGCTCCGCAACGAAATCTCGCTCGATACGCCAATCGGCAAAGAAGTTAAGAGCGTCATAGCGTCCGGTGGGCTGGTTTCCGACGAAATCATCGTACAGATAATCGAAAAGACAATCACCGAAAACACCTCATTCAACGGCTTTCTTTTCGACGGTTTCCCGCGTACCTACGTCCAAGCCTACATACTCGAAGGATTGATGCTCAAGCTCAACACCTCACTAAATTGCCTAATCAGCATTGATGTGCCAGAAGAAGAATCCGTCAAAAGGCTTCTCGGCAGAGGGAAATCTTCGAGCCGCTCCGACGACAACGAAAGCGTCATCCGAACACGATTGCAAGAATACAACCAAAAAACGCTGCCCGTGCTCAAATTTTTCAAAGACCGAGGCAATTACAAAGAAGTCAACGGGCTTTTGGACATCAAAGGCGTCAAAGACCAAATCACCGAAATCGTCAAAGAAGAACTCAGCAAGAGCTTGCTCAATGTCGTACTATTCGGTTATCCGGGTTCGGGACGTAGCGCCCAAGGCAGAGCATTAGCCGAAAAGTTCGGGCTCGAATACCTTTCAGCCGGAGAAATGTTGGAAAACGAAGTCGAAAAGCAGACCGATTACGGTATCCAAATAAAATCGCTATACGACCTCGGCACATTAAATCCCGACCAAATCGGTCAATTAGTACCCGATGAAATTGTAGTACAGCTAATCGAAGAAAAAATCTCGAAATCGCAAGAAATGAAGGGATTTATTTTCAAAGGATTCCCCAGAACATTGGTTCAATCCTACATCTTAGACGGATTGCTCAAGAAATACACATCGTCCATCACCAAAGTAATCGAAATCGAAGTCCCCACATTAGAGCTGATTCGCCGATTGAATAAGCGTGGCAAAACCGACGTCAGCCGCCCCTATGACTCGAATTACGAAAAAATCATCCAACGTTTGCAAGACCACGAAACGCGCACAGTCCCCGTAATTTCAAAATACATGAAGCTGCATGGCGGCGTCAAAATAGACGGCACCGGCTCATTCGACCAAGTCAACAAAAAATTATCCCACGAAATCGAAATCGTACTAAAAGACATGCGCTAGTGGTTTGGGGTTTGAGGCTTGGGGCTTGGGGCTTGGGATTTGGGGTTTGGGGCTTGGGGTTTGGGGTTTGGGTAAATAAATTAATAATAAAAATATTCATGAATTAAATATGAGTTTATTTCAAAAGTCAGTTGAGAAAAAATATCTAAATGAGTTGGATTCCGCTCTCATTGATGTCAAATATTCCGCATTTATGGAATATTTCGGCAATAAGCTGATTCAGCTAAATATTAAATCTGCAAAAGAAGAACAATTTCAGGAAGGCTTCCTGCGGGAATTATTCGTGAAAATTTTGGGCTATACTCTACAGCCCGAGCCAGATTACAACCTAATTTCCGAATATAAAAATATCACCAACAGCCGCAAAGCCGACGGTGCTATTTTACGCGGTGATGAAGCCCTTGCCGTCATCGAACTGAAATCGCTTTCCACTACAGACCTTGACACTATCGAATCGCAGGCGTTCGGCTACAAAAATCATCATCCGAAATGTATTTATGTCATTACTTCAAATTTCGGCAAGTTACGTTTTTATATCCAAAATGCCGTTGATTACATTGATTTTGATTTGTTCAATCTTTCGCGTAATCAATTTTCTCTGCTGTGGCTCTGCCTCGGCAAAGATAATCTGCTAAATGATGTACCGCTCAAAATCAAGGAATCTTCCCTGTTGCAGGAAGAAGACATTACCAAAAAGCTCTATGCCGATTACTCCAAATTCCGCAACGCTATTTATAATAATCTGATTAAGAATAATCCCGAGCTCGACAAACTCCTGCTTTTCAAGAAGACGCAAAAACTTCTCGACCGATTTTTGTTCGTATTTTTTGCTGAGGACCGACTGCTTCTGCCACCAAATTCCATCAGGGAAATTATAAATCATTGGGAAACTTTGCGTGATGTGCTTGATGAATACGTGCCGCTCTACGACAGATTCAAAAAATATTTCGGCTACCTGAACACCGGATTCAAAAATAAGCACATGGAAGTTTTTGCCTATAATGGAGGGCTTTTCGCTGAAGATGAAATTTTGGACAACATCACTATTGATGATGAAATCCTATACAGTCATACCCTGAAACTATCCCAATACGATTTCGATACCGAAGTTGACGTCAATATTCTCGGGCATATTTTCGAGCATTCGCTTGGTGAAATTGAAAACGTGCAGGCGGAAATCAAGGGCGAAAAAGTCGAAACCCAGAAATCCAAACGCAAAAAAGACGGCATCTACTATACTCCAAAATACATCACAAAATACATCGTTGAAAATACTGTCGGAAAATTATGTAATGAAAAACGGGCGGAATTCGGCATCGTCGCTGAGGAATATGCAATCGAAAGAACCAAAAAAGATAAGGACATAATCATTGCACTCGACGCAAAAATCACAAATTATCGCAACTGGCTGCTTACCATCACAATACTTGACCCGGCTTGCGGCTCCGGTGCATTTTTGAATCAGGCGCTCGAATTCCTCATCGAAGAGCACAGAAAGCTTGATGAACTGCGGGCTTTGCTATTCGGTGGTGGCTTAGTTTTTGCCGATATTACCAACGACATACTCGAAAATAATATATTCGGTGTGGATATAAATGAAGAATCCGTCGAAATCGCAAAACTTTCCCTATGGCTGCGGACTGCACAAAAGGCAGAAAACTAAACACGCTCACAAGCAATATAAAATGTGGCAACTCACTGATAGACGACCCCGATGTAGCAGGCGAGAAAGCCTTTGATTGGGCGAAGGAGTTTCCGCAGGTGTTTAAAGTTAAGAATACATATCCCAAAATGAATGAAAAGTCATATCCCCCTAACCCCCTTAAAAAGGGGGAATTAAATCAAAATATGGACGAATTTGATGAAGAGTTTGGCAAAATCCCCCTTTCCAAGGGGGAATTAAATCAAAATATGGACGAATTTGATGAAGAAATGGGCGAAATCCCCCTTCCCAAGGGGGAATTAAATCAAAATATGGACGAATTTGATGAAGAAATGGGCGAAATCCCCCTTTCCAAGGGGAAATTAAATCAAGATATGGGCGAAATCCCCCTTCCCAAGGGGGAATTAAAGGGGGATTCTTTTGCACATATGAAAGATTGGATTATCAAAAGAGGGCTGCTTTATTCGCAATATTATTTGCCGTATAATCCGAAACTCATTGATAGGGCGAAAGAGTTGAGGAAAAATATGACCGCGCCCGAGAAAAAGCTTTGGTATCACTTTCTGCATGATTTCAAATTCAGAGTTTTAAGGCAGAGAACAATTGACAATTATATCGTTGATTTTTATATTGCCGAGGTGAAATTGGCAATCGAAATTGACGGCGATTCGCATTTTAGTGATGAAGGCCTTGAATACGACACTGTCCGTTCCGAAATATTAAATCATTATGGCATTAAAGTTATAAGATTCAACAATTTAGAAGTGATGAACAGTTTTGAGGGTGTGTGTAATTCTATAATTGATGAAGTTGACCGTTTGTATTTACTGAAAAATAGCGATAATGCACAAGCCGATACTCCAACAAATGAAAAATTAGAATATTCCGGCGGCTTCGATGTCGTTATTGGCAATCCACCGTATGGAGTAAATTTCAATGATGAGGAGAAAAAATATTTATCACAATTTGATAATTTAGTCCCAGATTATGAGATTTATATTTATTTCATATCACTCTATAAAAAGTTATTGAAAAATGATTCAATGCTTGCATATATTTTTCCAAATACTTTTTTATCTACAATTTTTGGGAAAAAATATAGAGAAGAATTGCTTAATGATGTACAAGTAAATCAAATTGTTGATCTTTCAAATGATAATACTTTTAGTGATGCCTCTGTTAGAACTTGTATATTTTCTTTTCAAAAAACGAAAAGTAATTATTCTACAAAATTTACAAAAGTAATGAACAAGGAATTTTTTGATTTTTCTGTTTATGATAAAAATGAATTATTAAAAGAATCGGAAAATATTCTGAGTTTGTTTTCTCAATCAATCGAAGCTCAAAATATTATCAAAAAGTTAATGAAAAATAAATCTTTAAAAGAATATCATGTAGTATCTCAAGGTTTAATTCCTTATGATAAATATAGAGGTCATGACGAATATACCATTAAAAATAGAATTTGGCATGCAGATTTTAAGAAAGATGAAACCTACAAAAAAGAACTAAAAGGTGGCGATGTAAATAGGTATAAAATTGTATGGAATGAACAGCTTTGGATTAGTTATGGAAGTTGGTTAGCTGCTCCACGGGATAAAAAATTCTTTACTTCTAAAAGAATATTAGTAAGAGAGATAACAGATGATACACTTTATTGTGGCTATACAGAAGAAGAATATTACAATACACCTTCATGCATTAATATTATTGATGAATCTGATATTTTGGATTTAAAATATACTTTGCTAATTTTAAATTCTAAATTAACTGGATGGCTTCATAATAAAATTGCACCTAAAGCAAATAAAGGTTTATTCCCTAAAATTCTTGTTAACGATGTTAGAAATATACCATTAGTTCAAATTTCAAAAGAAGCACAAGTCCCATTCATAGAGCTTGCCGATATTATGCTTGAGAAAAATAAAGAGTTGCAGGATGTAAAGAATAAGTTTCTTGACCTACTGAAAGCAGATTTCAGCATCGAAAAACTAAGCACCAAACTGCAAAATTGGTACGAACTCAGTTGGGCAGACTTCACCGCCGAACTCCGCAAGCTAAAAATCGAGCTCAAAGGCGTTCACAAAGAAGACTGGTCGGAACGCCTAACCCGAATGACTTCCCTTGCACAGGAAATCAAAGCCATAATCAACCACACCGACCGCACAATAGACCAACTCGTCTATCAGCTCTACGAATTAAGCGAAGAAGAGATAAGGATTGTGGAGGGGGAAGTTTAGGGGTTTGGGGTTTGGGGTTCGGGGTTTGGGGATTGGGGATTGGGGATTCAACTCTGAATGAATGGTACGGCGGAATTTTCCACATGCCACTCCGCTTAGAGCCAATAAAGGTTTTTACCACGAAGTGGTAACATATTTATAGCAAAAGGATGCCCACAAACCCACGCCAACTCCGAAGGAGTTGAATGTATATAGCAAAGGAAAATTTTTCAAAAAATCTCTTTTTGTTGAAAACTATAAAATTGAAACATTTATATTTGCATGATAACAAATTCAATTGATAAATATGAAGGTGATTTAAGTGATGAGGAAAGTTGGTAAACTGAGTAATTTGTTTAAGAAAAATAGTGATAGAAAAATCGGAATTTCCGATTTTTCTACAGAACCTACAGAAATTAATATTGTGGAGGGAGAAGGGTGATGGATGTGTTTCCTTATATTGGACTTACAATATCAATAATTGGCAATGTTTTTGCATTATATTGGAATTACAAAAGCAAATTGAAAGAGATAGAACAAATCAATTATATTAAGATGAGGTTTGATGTTATTAATGGTTTCTATGAAACTTATATAAAAATAGCCCATGATATTGAAGTTATGTATACATTAACCGCTATGGATGGTAAAAAGCATTCTGTCGAATTTGATACTCTAATTTCTCCTCAAATAGTGAAATTAAATATATTATTTAGAAAGTTAAAGTATCTACTAAATTCTGACGAGTTAAAAATATTAAATGAAATTATTGAAAATATCAATTCAATCAAGAATAATCTTTTACAGATTTCAATGAATCCAATCTTAGAGTATAAAGAGCAAATTGATAAAGTCAATTCTGCTAACATAATATTGAAAATGAATTATAATAAATTGGATAAATTAAGTGATTTAATAAAATCAAAATATAGTTTATAGACAAAAAAAAATCATAATAAATGAAAATCCCGATAATATTCGACCTCTTCGAGGTCGGATGAATATTTTTTGACAAATTTTCCTATAAACATGTTACCCCTTCGGGGTAAAGACACGAGACATAGATATGTTACCCCTTCGGGGTAAAGACCCTATCCCCCATACCCCAACCCCCAACCCCACAAAACAAAAAAAATGGACTGCCCTTGGTGGACAGCCCATGTTGAAAATTATGCCAAAAAAAAACTACAGTCTTTCGAAGCGGGCTTGGAAGAATCTTAGGTATTTTGGTTCGTAAACCATTTTTAAGCCTTTGGCTTCGTGACGCTTTTTGTAGAGTTCTTCTACGTAGTAGGCGACGACGTCGAAATGGGCTTGTGTATAGACGCGTCTCGGGATTGTCAAGCGAACGAGTTCCAATTTGGGTTTGTGGTTTTTGCCTGTGACGATGTCGCGTCCTGCGGAAACGATGCCACGTTCCATTGCTCTAACGCCGGATTCGACGTAGAGGTCGGCGGCTAAGACTTGTGCCGGGAATTGCTCTTGGTCAATATGCGGATAGAACTGTTTTGCATCCAAGAAAATCGCATGTCCGCCGACGGGTTTGATGAATGGCACGTCTGCTTTTTCTAAGAGCTTGCCGAAATATTCAACTTGGCGAACTCTGGCGCCGATGTTTTGGTCTTGGACTGCTTCTTCGAGCCCAATCGCCATTGCTTCCATGTCGCGACCCGCCAATCCGCCGTAAGTGTGGAGACCTTCGTAAACTACGACCATGTTCCGCAATTCCTCGAATAAGTCCCAATCGTTGACGGCTACAAATCCGCCAATATTCACGAGCAGGTCCTTTTTGCCGGACATTGTGGCACCGTCTGAATAGCCGGACAATTCGAGCAGAATTGCAGCCACAGATTTGTCGCTGTAGCCTTCTTCGCGTTGTTGGATAAAGTAGGCGTTTTCGACGGCACGAGTTGCATCGAGCATGACTTTGATGCCGTGTTTGTCGGATAATGCTTTGACGGCACGAATATTTTCCATCGAGATTGGCTGTCCGCCTGCCATATTGACAGTAGCAGCAACGCAAATGTAGGGGATTTTGTCTGCACCAACGCGATTGATTAAATCTTCGTATTTCTGCAGGTCAATATTGCCTTTGAAAGGATGGAGTGATGCAGTATCGTGGGCTTCGTCAACAATGACATCTATAAAAGTAGCACCGGCTTTCTCTTGGTGAAATCTGGTTGTAGTGAAATACATATTGCCCGGTACGTAATCGCCGGGTTTAATCATTGCCTGCGAGAGCAAATTTTCGGCTCCGCGACCTTGGTGGGTTGGAACTAAATGCTTGTAACCATAATATTTTTGGACAGCTGATTCGAGCCTGTAGAAATTTTTGGAGCCTGCGTAAGCTTCGTCTCCCATCATCATTCCTGCCCATTGTGCATCGCTCATAGCGTTGGTGCCGCTGTCAGTCAGGAAATCAATGTAAACGTCTTCCGACCTCAACAAAAATGTATTGTATCCGGCTTCGTGAATCGCTTTGACTCTGTCTTCACGGCTTGTCATTTTCAAGGGCTCTACGACCTTGATTTTGTAGGGTTCTGCCCATGGGATGTGTTTTTTAAACATCACACAATTCCTCTTATATTTTTAAATGTTATTTAGTTGTTCAAATTCAGTTTATACTTCAATTAAATTTTCAAAATATGACTAATAATTAATTTACGAAATTACTCAAATTTGGCTGTTTTACCAAATTTATTAAGCAAAATAACATAAAAAGCTCCGATTATTTCAAAAATTTCTTATTTTCGTTTAGATTATGATACAAAAATTTCTAATATTGTTTGCGGTTTGCTTGGTATGTGTTTCGTGCAGCGAAACACAAAGGCAACATCGTGACCAATACCCAAACGTAGACTCACTGACGAGCACAGCGCAGATGCCTGACACTTTGATTTTCATTCATCGCACTTTTGCCGATACGAGTGCCGAGCCAAATTACATCATACATGCCCAATTCCCTGAATTGGTGCACTATGAGCGTGAAAACATCCGAAAGCAATTCAATGCAGAAATCGAGAAAATTCTGGACGGCTCTGTATCATCGTTCAAGATTTTTTTGGGTGGTCAATCCATTGAAACGGTTGCTGAAAATGATAGTCTGACGCCCTTCTCGCAATTGAGTATTGAATATGATTTGGCATATAATTCGAGGCTGATTTCATCGCTGATTTTTCATTTCGAGCAACTCGATTTGCCGTCTGAGAATGTGCTTCAGTACAATAAAGTGCTCAATTTCAACCTGTTGAGCGGTGAGACGATTTTCATCGAAGATGTGCTGCAATCTGATACCACACTATTGGAGCGGCTTTCAGAGCTTACTTTTAGCAAATTAACAGCCCAAATGCCGGATGCTGATACTACGTGGATTCGGAACGGGACAGAGCCTGTGTTGGAAAATTTCAAGAACTTTTTGTTTATGCTGGATAGTGGTTCGGTAATTTTCAATAGTTTTCAGGTTGCACCCGCAGAAGTTGGCGCCGTACGAGTAAATTTTGCTTGGAAGGAACTTTTTCCCGACTCTTTGGGAATCAATCCTTTGAATGCTAAACCGAAATAAGGCTTATATCATAAATTGGGGATTCGTCCAAATCCATCATTGAATTTATAAGTAAAAATTTATCAAATCCGGCTAAATCTTCCCTTCTGATGAGTTCTACGGTAATTAATCCGGTGTCAAGCAATGATTGTCGCATCGTACCTGCCAAAAGAGGTGTTGAGGGTGTGAACATTTTGCCATCCCTGACAAACACAATGTTTGCATAAGTCGTATCGGTGACGCATCCATTTTTGATGATTAATACATCGGTGTAGTCCGGATTTTGCTCCAAAAGCTTTTGAAAAATGCTGCGGTCGGCATATTTGAAGGAGTAATGCAAATTATTTGCCGTAACAGCCTTGATTGCAATTTGACGCTTTATATCATATTTTTCAAATTCGATTTTTTCGATTGATTTACCATAAGTGACCCTGCATTTGTACGTGATGTCTGCATCAAGTTCGTTAGCACGGTCGCGAATTTCAAATTCGAGAAAAGGTATATTGCCCAAATTGTAGTGTGCAAATATTGTTCGCGTCATGCGACTTTGGTGATAATCAATATTGGGGATATCACCGTTTCTGATTCTAAGTGTTTCGATGAATGGGGACATAGATTTTGTCAATTAGTTCTTGATATTCGCTTTCCAAATCGCTCAAAGATGTAATTCCACCACCGGAGCGAAAATAGCTTTTGCCGGCACGATTTTCGATAAAACGTATTAGAACGCATGAAGTCAAATTGTTGCCATCGAAAATACCGGCTACACCTGTATAATAGCCACGTTTGTCTGATTCGGCTTGGGCAATGATGTCTAAAGTTCTTTTTTTGGGGGCGCCGCTGACCGAACCTGCCGGAAGCAATGCAGCCAAAATATTTCCAATGCGGCTTTGCCAATTATTCGATAAAGAGCCGCAAATTTCGGAGCTTATTTGGATTAGATTTTTTGTGTTTGTGTGCAAATAATCGGGATAGCGAAAGCGAAGAACCTCCACTTTCTCGGAGACGATTGATAAATCATTGCGAATCAAATCCACAATCGTGTTGTGCTCCGCTTCTTCCTTTTTATCAGCCATTATGATTTCCAAAGCATTTGGAATTTCGGAGGGAATTGTGCCTTTCATCGGATATGAAAAGATTTTGCCATCAATGATTTTGACAAAAATTTCCGGCGAAAAGCAAACGAATTCATCACGGAATAGCAATTTGAATTTTGCTTCCGAATTTGCGAAAATGGTTTCGAAATCCAAGTCACACTCGATTTCTGAGGCGAAAGTTAGATTTGTCAGGTATGAATTGCCATAGTTGATATTTTCGAGCACTTTGACAAATGCTTGAGTATAGACTTCGCGACTGACGGGATGCTTCTCGAAGGCGAAATCCTTGCTTATCATATTTGTGATAGAGGAATTTGCCTGCCCTTCAAAATCGAAAAATATTCCCTCATCAGCCAAGCTGTCCAAGGGCATTATAATTGGCTTTTCAAGCTCAAAATCAACCAAAAAGAAAAATGGCAGCCCGATGCTGCCATATTCATTTGCTTTATGTACAAAATCAAGCATTCTTATCTTTGGATTGCTATCGTGCGGAATTTACTTCTGCTGCCGTCAGTATTGACCAAATTCAAATGATAGATGCCTTGCGATAGGCTGCTAACGTTAATATTAGCATAATTGCCGATTCCCATCATATTCACAGAGCTCACCAAGTTTCCGATTGAATCATAGATTTCGATTTTGGAAGCAGTTTGAGCTTGAACTTCATCAAGAGTAACGCCTACGAAGTATGAAGCAGGGTTCGGTGCAATTTTTACAATTTCGATAGCTGCATCTTCCACATTTCCGGGATTTAGGACTCGGAATAAGACTTCGTAAACAAGCACATCTCCCGGGTCTTCAGTATTAACAAATTCAAATCTGATTAAGCTTTCGCCTGGAACGGGATCTGAGTATTGAGGTTCGAAGTTTTCGTCCATACCTAAAAATTTGTAAGGCAAAAGATAAGCACTAAAATCACCATGAAATGAAGATTCGAATGCATCTAAAGGATAAGCTTCGGGAGATTCGAAGTTTAGGTCAGTATATTCGTAGCAAACTTGCCAGCAAAGTGCTGCAGTATGACCTTCTGTGATTCCTTCTGTAAGCATGAATATTTTAAACCATATAGGCTGTTCTGTAACGTTTTTGAAAGTTGCGTAAGCAGCAAGAGGGTTCACGTCTTCAACTGTTCCTTCTGCAAATCCGGAGCCTTCTACAAGCTCTAGTGATTGCCCAAAAAGTGAAGGCGAAAACATCAAAACTGAAAGAAAAATCAATATATGTCGAAAAATATTCATAATTTTGTCCTTTAAAAATAAACTTTTACACTTTTATATCGTTCTAAAATAACACAATTAATTTAAAAAAGTTACAGTTTCGGAGAAAATAAATGAAAAATGCTCAAATATTCTTAATAAGTGTCATATTTCTGGCAATAGGATTCACAATGGTGACGATTGCTCAAGATAGCGGCAAGAAATTAGCCTCTGCAAGAGTCAAAGATATGCGGGGTCAGACTGTAAACACTACAGACTTCAACAATGACGGCAAGCCGATGATTGTCAGTTTTTGGGCTACATGGTGCAAACCTTGCCTTCAAGAACTAAACAATATCTCAGACGTTTACCCTGATTGGCAAGAGCAAACAGGCGTCAAACTCATTGCCATTTCGATAGATGATTCGCGTAACAGCAAAAAGGTCGCTCCTTTTGTACGCGGACGTAATTGGAAATATGAGGTATATATTGACGAAAATTCTGACTTCAAACGTGCTATGAATGTTGCAAACCCACCTCATACTTTTTTGCTCAACGGCAAAGGTGAAATTGTTTGGGAGCACAATGGTTACGCACCCGGCGACGAAAAAAAGTTATTCCAAGAAGTGAAAAAATTAGTCGGCAAAAAGTAAGTATTGCTGAATTAATTTAGCACTGAAAGTATGAGAAAATTCAACAACGGATTCAAAGATAATGCCTATCTTGCATATAGGTGGCTTAGTCAATTTCTAGACCCAATAAAATTTGTAGGGGCATTCCCGCGGTATTTCCGTTTCTTTGGTGATTGGATTCGCTATCGAAACGCTGTAGGTGCAGAGAAAATTCGATTTATGGATACTTATCCTAACCTTCACGACCGAATGGAGACCACTCCATTCGATAGGCATTACTTCTACCAAGACATTTGGGCATATAAGAAAATTTACGATTCGAAAGCACCCGAACATATTGATGTAGGGTCGTCTATCAAAACTATCGGATTGCTAACAGCGGTTACCCACGTTACATTTGTGGACATTCGCCCATTGAATGCGAATCTTAGCAATTATAAATCTGTCGCAGGGAGTATTCTCGAAATGCCCTACGAGAGTGATTCGGTAAATTCGCTTTCTTGCTTACACGTTGCCGAGCATATTGGATTGGGGCGTTATGGCGACCCGCTTGACCCTTTGGGTACAAAAAAAGCATGCAAGGAATTGCAAAGGATATTGGCTCCAACCGGCAATCTCTACTTTTCGCTACCGGTCGGGAAACCAAGACTATGCTTCAATGCACACCGAATTCATTCACCGGCTCAAATTTTCGAATATTTTGACGAACTTCAGTTAGTCGAACTTTCCGGAATTGACGATGACGGCAATTTCATCCAAAACATAGACATTTCCATTCTCGAAAATTCTGATTATGCTTGCGGGCTGTTTCAATTCACGAAAAAATAGCTTATTATTTTTTTAGTTTTAGTAAATGGGGAAGGAAATCTTACTTATTTACTTCATTCCACCAATTTCGAATTTCTTCTACTTCTTCCGGGCTTGTTTTTGGGCAAATATAATAACCGATTGACACTTTCTCTTGATTGCGAAATGCATTAAGAAACTTTATAGCATAACCACCGACATCGGCATCTTCCTCTGTTGGAATATTGGACGAAAGAGGATTGACAAGACAATCACATTTTTGAGTTGATTCAACCATTGTCATTAGTGTTTCAATATCAGATTTAGTCACCCAATCGTCGGGGAATTCGTCCATAATTGTGGTCACATTCACTTCTTTTGTTCGATTTTCCTCAATCATTAAATGCTGAATCAGACTTAGAGGCGTGTAATAATCCGGATTCAGCCAATTAGAATTACCACGGCTCATTCGCTCCGCATTTTCTTTTTCATCAATGATTTCGATGCTCATGTTCGGGGAAACTTGCCCCAAAGCTGCACCTGAAAGCACGACCCAGATAATAATAATTTTAGATATGATTTTCATTTGTGAATTTCGTTTATTTATTCACTTAAACAAGCTCTTTTAGCTCTTTTCCGAAATTTTCAAATTTGAGTGATTTGCTCAATTTATTTGCAGCTTCATAATATCCCGAAGCCTTTCCGGCAGAAGAATTCTTGGTTATTATCGCAATCGCCGATAATAAAAGCAATTTCACTTCCGAAGGTAAATGAGTTGAAATTGATGCCGCTTTATCTAAATAATAATATGCTTTGCTCAAATTGTCTCGGTGGAAATTGTACAATGCAATGTTGACATACACAATGGATTCGGCGACAGGGTCTGTGTATGTCGAAAGCAAAGCCGATGCTTGTTTCAAATTTTCGTCGGCAGCATCAAATTCTTTTTTGGCAAGATTCGATTTAGCCGAAAGTGTAAGTATTTGAATTTTTTCTAAGTGAGTCAAATCGTCGTATAGCGACGTTAGCACCTGTTGAGATTTCAACAAAGCAGAATCATAATCGTTTTTGAGCAAATCATTGACTATAGATTTCCTGATGAATTTGAATTCAGCTGTTTCAAAGGATTGGAATGAACTCGAATCATCACCATTCGTACCGTTAATTGTGGTTTCGATATTCACGTCTGTTTGGTGGAGCAGTTCGCCAAATTCGTACTCAAAATTTTCGCTCTCCGAAGCTTTTGCCAAATCAGAATATTCAGCAACTGCATCTTTGATAATATCAGCACTGCCATATTTGTCGGCAGCCGCTTTCGCAGCTATCATCAACATATCACGAGTGGTGATTTCGTCACCGGATTCGGAACTATGTGCGGCGAGATAAGGAGCTATTTCGCTTCGCAGGTTTTCATCTTCGGTAGCTTCATATTTTTGCTTTAGCAGTGCTGCAATTTGTCCGTGCAAAGCAGTATATTCTTCATATTCGAGTGAATTTTCGAAAAATGAATGGTAAAAAGCCTGTGTGAATTTGTAAACTGTGGTTTTGACACCGTATCGAACTTGGGCGCCGATACTTTTTATAATTCCCGTATTATTTTGTAGCGAACGTAATTTTTTGATAGTGCTCAATACGTCAAGATTGAACAATTGGGAAACGATGTTTGCAGTGAATTCTCGCCCTTCGGCACTACAAATTGCCAATAAGTTTCGGTCTTCGTCCGATAGTGATTCGAGATGTTGTGCAAAAACCGATTGTACTGTCGAAGGCAAAAATTCGTTCCCCTCGAAATTCATGACCAAATTGCCTTCATTATCGAATGGAGGGAATTGGCTGAAATATTTCAAATATTCGACTATGACGCCCGGCACACCGTATGAACGGTCGAAAATCCATTTCTCGAACTCGTTATTACCACGATAGTTTGCAAAGTATTCTTTGGATAAATCGCGTATATAATCCAAAATGAAAGGCTCGAGGGCAAATTTTGTAATTGCGGGATTTTCTTCAGCTTTGTTTATATAATTATAAAAAGGCAGACCTTGTGCTTGAAGGTCGCTTTCTTTGTAACTCGCAACTATCATAATCGGGAATTCGGTAATTCTCTCAGACATCAGCCCCAGAAGCTCGACTGATTGGGCATCACTCCAGTGCATATCATCCATAAGGATTACTAAAGGCTTTTTATCGGCAAATGCAAGGAAAGTATCGTAGTAATCAGCAGCGACATTACTCACTTTTCGGACACTTTCGGAAGATTTTTCTTTCTTGAATTGCCTCCAATCTTTTCCCATTTCCTTTACTGCGTAGAAAACATCACCAATCAAAGGAATTACAGCCAATGCAGTCAATCCGACATTTTTAGCTAATCGTCGCTCCGGAGATTGCTCTTTAGAATCGAGCAAATATTCGACAGCTTTGCTGAACGAATACAGAGGTTGCAATTTGCCGATTTTGAAATCGCCGATTGGAGTGTTACTTTCAGTCAATATCGAAATGATTGTGCTTTCGTTTCTTTTCGTAAATTCGTCGAAATGCTCTAAAAGAGCGGATTTGCCCATTCCGGAATCGCCACTAAACAATATGACGCTTCCACTGCCTTTTTTTAATTTGGCAATCCCTTTTCGATATAAATCGAGGTATTGCTCAATGCCTACCAATGAATGTTTCGATTTCACAAATTATCAGTACCAAAATTTTTCAATACAAACTTATTTCCGTCAAAGACGCCATAGTGAGGATTCCGAATCCATTCGCCCAAATTGACATACAAACCATTATTGTATGCAGTGGTTTCGGCTTTGTGACGGTGTCCCATGATTACGTAATCAAAACCGGCATCAATTTTATGTTTAGCAAAATTCAACATTGCATTATCTTCCCCATAATCCTTTTTAGTCGTATAATCACGACTTGTCTTTGAACTGCTTGACGCAAGTTTTATACCAATATTTGGATGTAGCTTCAAATAAAGTGCCAACGAAGCCGGAGCACGCATTATTTTTTTAAGCAAATGATAGCCTTTATCCTTTGGGTCTTTGCCGTCACCATGCGAAATATAGAAGTTTTTGCCATTATGTTGCCTTTCGATATCTGCACCGTGAACTGGAATATCCAATTCATCCGCAAAAAAACCATTATGTCCGAAATCGTGATTGCCGAAAACAAACTCGATTTCACAAATTTTTCTCAAATCGTACAATGCGGAAAGTGTTCGATAAAAGTATTTGGGGATTACAGTATTATAGTCAAACCAATAATCGAAAATATCCCCTACCAGATAGAGTTTATCGCAATCAACTTTGATTTTGTTCAAGAATTCTATGAACAAATCTTCACGTTTGATGTCTTGTTTTCGGTCGAACAATCCAAGATGAATATCAGAAACAAAATAAATCATTGGCAATTCATTCTATAATTATATTAAATAAATAATTTTTTTAAAGGTTGTAACAAAATGTCAACAGCAAATATGTTAAGAAAAAATGACTTAGCGAAGATTTTTTTTCTGGGCTTGATTGTTGCAATGTTGAGCGGATGCTTGAATTTCAAGAAAGAATACCCGGAAATCAAGTATTATGGCTTGACTCAAGACAAGATGCTTATTGATTCCCTCCCTAGTCGTGATGTTGCCCTTTTGCTTAGAAATGTTGAAGTGCCCGAGACCTATGCAGTGCGTTCGATAATCGCAAATGTTGATAACAAAAACATTCAGCGTTACTTTTATTACCGCTGGATAAACGATTTTAGCTACTTAGCAACAGATTTTTTAGAATTAAGGCTTATTGGATACAAGCTGTTCGGTAAAGGTGTTGTCCGTAATTCGTCTATTACATTGCCGGATTACTACTTAGAAAGTAGGGTTATCGAAATGGATATACGCAATTCGACAGCTACTTCTGATAATTTTGTAGCAATGTCAATCAATTTCAACTTTTTTAAAAGAACTGAGACTACTGAAGGCAACAAGCTTTTATTCAGCCAAACATATAGCCATATGGTTAAACGCCCAAATAATTATGCTGAAAGTATTCCACCGGCTGTATCAAAAGCATTATCGGTTATTAGTGATTTTGTAGTTGCCGAGATGACCAAAACAATGGAAAGCGAAGCAGTAGAATAAGATTGATGAAACATTTTCATTATGACAGTCTCAATTCCACAAATGAGCAAGCAAAATTCTTGCTCAATGAGCATGATTCGATTATTATTACTGCCGATGAGCAGTTCGGTGGCAAAGGGCGTAAAAATAGGACATGGGTCGGCGATAAGGGTAAAAATCTCTATTGTTCGATTGGATTCAGACACAGAATCCATTCTAAAACGCTTGAACCACATTCTTATCAATTTGCCGGAGCGATTATTGCTTATAATACTATCACACGCATCGTACCAAAAGAACAAGTTCGACTGAAGTTCCCGAACGATATTATGGTGAAGGACGCTGACGGAAAATTTCGCAAAATCTGCGGTATATTGACTGAACATATTTTTTACGGCAATACTTTGCAAGCGACAATTATCGGAATTGGCATTAACGTCGAACAAATGGAATACCCCGACGAAGTCAAAGACATTGCCACATCTCTAAATCGGATGGGCTATGCTGTCACAGTGCACGACATTTTCAATTTCCTTTTCGATATCGTTAGCGAGTATAAATTTGATAGCGATAGCATTATTTATGATGAATGGCATGATTTGGTAGAAATCGAAGGGCGAATCGTAAAGCTCGTTTCGGACGGTCAAAATTATTTGGTGACTAAAGTTTTTGATGATGGCAGATTACAAGCTGAAAATATCAGTGATTCGTCTATAAAAATTATCGACGACGGAGACAGTATAAGGTATGAGTACGAATAGACAGCTTATAGCAATTGATATCGGAAACAGTAGAATCAAAATTGCTTGTAACGGCGAATTTTACGCCAGCGAATACGACACAAATTGGCAATCTCTAATCAAAAAAATTCTCGATGACGCCCCCGATGCGATTGTGGGCTATTCATCGGTAAATACTACAATCGAAATCCAACTTCTGAAATATCTTGAAGACTACAATTCAATTATCCGCATCAACACGGTCGAGTTGCTCAGTCGGCAAAATATTTTGGACTATCGCGATATATCCGGCATCGGTTCGGATAGGTTGTTGGGGATGATTGGCGCTTTGGATAATTCCAAACCACCGCTTGTAACAGTTGATTGTGGCACATCAGTTACATTCAACGTTATTGACGACACAGGCAAATGCAGAGGTGGAGCGATTTTCCCGGGTGTATTTACACAATTTCATGCTTTGGGAAATATCTCGAACGTATTGAAAGCAATTAAAATCAATTTCCAATCAGACAGTATCGGCACTTCAACTGCCGCAGCCGTCAATATTGGTGTAATAAGTTCGGTAATTGGCGGGATTGAGCGATTGCTGAAACTAACACTAAAAGAAGGAATCACAGTAATCGAAAGCCCGATTTATATCACAGGCGGATATGCTCATCATTTGGCGCACTATTTAAGCGCCGAGTATCCAAATGTAATTATGAAACAAGACTTAGTGTTGCAAGGCATTTTGAGATTGCTCGATGATTTTGCGATAGAGTAAGGCAGCATTCTCTAAATATAAAACTTGTAATTCAAGCGAAAATTTCTGCCGGGTTCGGGCATGATTGTGCGAATTTTCGATAAGTGATTTGCGTATTCAGCATTGAAAATATTATCAATATTTAGCGATAAATCGTGCAAGAACCCCAAACTCACAAATGAATACCCTGCATAAAGCCCTGCAATCCAATAGGCATCGGTAGCTTGCTCGAATGAATCAATTCGATTTTGAGCAGATGCTACTTCGAGGCGGACACCGGCGATTAGAGATGAATTGCTCCATCGCAAATCCGAATGAAACTTAAACGGTGGCATTGAGGGCAATGGCTGATTGTCGCTTTTGTTTGTAGCATTTACAAAAGATGCCACATTATTCAAACTTATCTTGTCGGTGAAATTGAACTTTACGACTGCATCAACGCCATAAAGCAATGCTTTCACACCGTCTGATTTGTAAATTGGCAAGAATTGTGCCCAATTGGTATCACCACTCGGTCTAAAAGTAATATAATGAGCATAATCATACGCAAATGCACCAATTTTCACATCAATAAAAGATTTACTGTAAAAAGTATTAAATTCGGCGCCAATTCCGCTTTCGATTCCCAGATATGGATTGCCGACTTCGTAGGAATATGCTGCCAAATGTGGACCAGCAGAGTACAATTCCTCGCTCATCGGGCTACGTCTCGAATTTGAAATCGTAAATCCTACTTTTAAATCATCCGTAATCGGGAATAAAGTCGAAAGTGCAAAACTCAAGCCCGAAAAAGTACGCTCGATAAGCAAATCTTTGTCTATGCCAATCCTTTCCTCGGGAATTAGCTTTGTGTATTCGTATCTGACAGATGAGGAAAATGACATGAAATCGAAATCGTGTTCGCGGAGAATATATGCAGCAAAATTATGTTTGTCCGTATTCGGTGTAAATACATATCCCCCACTTTTTCGATTTGTGAAATTATACTCAAAACCGTAATTACCGTTATCGAAAAAACTATCGCCAAAAGTTGCGAAATCAATATTAATTCTATTATCATTTTTAATAAATTGAGCACCAATTAATCCGCTGCTCTCATACTCTGTATGCTTATAAAAGGAGTGCAAAATATTTAAAGTAATTATATCATAAAGGCTTTCGTGAGCGTGATATGCGGAAAATACTCTAAAATTTCGTGAAAATAATTCGATATTAACTCCATTGGGATGAGCGCCGACAAATCCGCCCGGAATACCGTAATCGTTGGCATAATAATCACCTGAAGCGCCGATTGTAAAATCATCTTTAATATAAGCAGAGCCAAGCGAAAAAGTATAATTGCGGAACTCAGTATTATCCAATGTTTTGTTGGCAGAGCTGTAATTATCGGCATTTCGGAAATTCCCCATAGCATTAAAAGCCAATCCTGCGAGTGGAAAATCTGTTCGCAAGCCGATGTTATAGCCCGTGTTCATACTCTCGAGGAACACATTCCCTTCGTAAATCGCTTCGGCAGGCATAATTAGTGGGATTCTGTTGTTTTTGATATTGATAATACTACCGAACGCAGAAGACGTTTTAGTCAGCATTTTTGCCCCCGAAATAAACTCAATAGTTTCGATGCCCGAAGTTTCCGTTGCTTGAGCGTGGTCTGCAGAAGTGGCGGACAAATCGTTAATTTGGCTGCCATTTTCGAGTACTGTGATTCGAGCCGGATTGAGCCCGCGAATTACCGGAGCAGCTACAGCAGGTCCCATACTCCTGATTTCGATACCGGGCATAGACAATAGCGTTTGGGCTAAAGTATTTGCAGTGGCAATTCGTAGCTCCTTAGCTTCTAAATCGGGCTGAATTTTGCTAATCTCAAGTGGCGAAACATATCGATGGCTCGATACGACGATAGACGCTGAGCTTATGTCAGCCGGAACAATCTCGAATACATTGCGACTTCCGCCATTTGCCATAATAAAAGTTTCAAATGATTTATAGCCAATTCTTCCTATCATCAAAGTGTAATGCCCAATAGGGACATCAAGCACCTCGAATTCTCCGAAATCGTTGGTATAGCAAGTGCTTTTCAATTCTTTTATTCGGACATATGCAGAGACCACGGGCTCACCGGAACGAGCATCAAGTACGACTCCGCTGATTTTTACTGTCAACGGAGCCGAAATTGATTCTTCAAATGCCATAATCAGAGAGAAAAGCAATATAAATGAGAATTTAGTCCACATCTTCCACTTTTACTTTAATAAATCCCGACCTTACGTCAGAATGTCCGTCATGATAGACATGGAATTGGATTTCAGTTTCGCCGAGTTTCAAGCCTTCGAGATGGAATTCCCATTCTTCGCCGTCATGCTGCTCCAATTTTAATTTGCTACCGTCTTTGATTTCCCAAGAAAGAGTGTAATCTTCAGAAGTGGGTGGGTCTATTTCCTTACCGTTTTTGTCTAAAAATTTAATCTTATAATGGTCTGTATCGTTTTCATAAGGCACTATGAATTCCTCATCCGAGCCGGATTTGAATTTCCCTTGATAAATCTGCATAAATCTTGCACCCGTTTCGTCAATGAATACCCAACCTTCGGGGTCGAAATGGTCTGCGGGTGAATGGGTATCATCTGAGCAGTTGTTTAAAAATATCAGAACTGAAAGAGCGAGAATTAACATTGAAATATTTTTCATTTTATTTTCCTTTGATTGAAATAATATAATATATAAGCATGTAAACCATTACTATTTATAGGCTTACAATCTATTTGAATTAAAATTGCTAATTTAAATTTCTATAATAATATTTTAAGCTAAGGGTGGAGCTCTGCCACTATTTATATGATTTTGTTTAATCGTTGGATTGGCAAATTCTGATGAAAAAGTAAAATTTTCTTCGATTAAATTTTTTGGTGTATCATTAGATTGGAAATATTTCGCAAATTGGAACTTAACTGCCAAGCAAAGCAAACAATCATTAGAATGAGACTCTATCCATTTCCCTTGATTTAAAGTGCCGCCCGAATCATCGGGACTGTTGGAATGTGAATCGCAACAAGTTGAATGGGCACAATTGTCGTCGCCATCGTGATTATGCGAATGCCACAAATCAACAGAAAGTGTTGACAGCATTGACAAAATCACAGAAAATACTAATAATCTGTGAAAGAATTTTTTCGATATTTGAATTGCGCCATTCATCTAAAATAAAAACGTTGAATACTATTCTATATTTCATGTGTTTTTAGTAAAGAAAATTTTATCTACAATATTTAAATATAATGAAAATTTACAGATTAAATAGAAAGCAGTTGATTAAGCATGACATTAACTTTGTATGGGACTTCTTTTCCAACCCGACTAATCTAAAAGAAATCACGCCGAAGGATATGGGTTTTATTGTTACGAGCGAATTGCCAACAGAAGTGTACGCCGGATTGGTGATCACATACAAAATTTCTCCTATAGCCGGATTGCCGGTCAATTGGGTGACTGAAATAACTCACCTCGATAGGCTAAATTATTTTGTTGATGAGCAACGATTCGGACCTTATAAATTTTGGCATCATACACATAAATTCAAACTTACAGACGAAGGTGTGATTATGGAAGATACAGTTTATTATGGTTTGCCTTTCGGGATTTTGGGACGAATCGCCCACTCAATCTTTGTACGTAAGAAATTGGAGCAAATTTTCGACTACCGCTTCAAAGTACTTGAAAATTATTTCAACTCAATCAATTCTTAAGACAAGCATCAAGTTGGGGAACTGCATTTAGCTCGTCAGTCATGATAAATAGTATATCTCCTGAGTGAATTATAGTGCTGCCGCGTGGAGTTACATAATTGCCGTCACGATATATCAAAACTATTAAGGTGCTTTTGGGCAAATGTAAATCGGATATTTTTTTACCATTTGCTTTGCTCGTCTCTCCGATAACGTATTCTAATGGCTCGCTCACAACGTTTTCCGATAATTCCACAGAAAAGGGGCTTTCTTTCTTTTTGACGCTCTCGCCCTGCACCCCGAGCAACTTCGCCACCCAAGTCAGCGTTGTGCCTTGCAACAAAATCGAAATAATAACAATGAAAAATACTATATTGAATATCTCCGTTGCGTATTCGATGCCGAGCAAAAGAGGATATGTAGCAAAAACAATCGGCACTGCTCCACGAAGCCCAACCCATGACAAAAAGAGCTTTTCACGAAAAATTGACTTAGTAAATGTAAGTGACAAGAACACGGCTATCGGGCGGGCTACGAAAATTAAGACAAGCGAAATCAAAACCCCTGTTCCAATCCACGGCAAAACTTCTGATGGAAAAACGAGCAAACCCAATGCAAGGAACAAAATGATTTGCCAAAGCCAAGCTATGCCTTCGAAATATTTCATCAGCGTCTTTTTGTAGATGAAATTCGCATTGCCGAGCACTATTCCGGCAATATAGACCGCCAGAAAAGCATTGCCACCGATATAATTTGTCACGGCATATGTGAAAACCATCAGACATATGAGCAATACCGGATAGAGCCCGTCACTATCTAACCGGATTTTGTTAATTATGGTAATCATCATTTTGCCCATTACATAACCGATTGCCGCACCCAAAGTAAATTGGATGATTAGAAAAACGAACATATCACCCATGGACAAATCAGGCACGGTAATCAACTTGATTATAGTCAGCATCAACACATAAGCCATCGGGTCATTACTTCCGGATTCGAGTTCGAGCGTGGGTCGCAAATTGTATTTTAAATCTACACCTTTGTAGCGAAGAATTGAAAATACAGCGGCGGCATCAGTAGATGAAATTATTGCCCCAAGAAGCATCGCTTTATACATGGGGAATCCGAGAACAAAATGTGTGAACAAGCCAACTACAACGGCAGTAATGATAACGCCCAAAGTTGAAAGCAGAATTCCCTTTGAAACAATACTTCGGATGCTACTGTACTTAGTATCAAGCCCACCGGAAAATATTATGAATGCTAACGCAAGTGCACCCAGGAACTGCGTTACTCCCGGGTCATCATAATGAATGTTGCCAATACCTTCTGAACCGGCTAACATACCTACGATTAGAAAAATGAGCAAAGACGGTATCCCGAATTTGCCCGATGTCTTGCTCGCAAAAATACTGATGAACAGTAAAATCGAACCAATTAACAATATATTTTCGGGACTTAGTGTCATATATATTTTAAATATAGCTAAAATTATACTAAAATGAAAACTGAAAAGAGCGAACAGATTAAAAAAATGTTTGACGAAATCGCAAAAAAGTACGATACCGCCAATAATATACTCTCGTTTGGGAGACACCGCAGCTGGAAAAAATATTTCATAAAGCAGCTCGAACCCACGCCCGGTAATGCAATCCTTGATGTAGCAACCGGCACCGGAGACCTCCCTTTCGCATTCGCAAAGGCACTGAAACATGATTGCTCAATCACAGGAGTAGATTTTTCTGAAGAAATGATTGAAGTAGCAAATTCGCGAAATTCATTTGATTGCATCGAATTCAAAATTGGTGATGCCACAAAGCTCGAATTGCCGACAGAAACATTCGATTATGTTACAATGACATTCGGTATTCGGAACATTCCCGAAATCGAAAAAGCCATAGCCGAAATGACACGCGTGCTCAAAAGTGGCGGCAAATTGGGGATAATGGAATTTGGTACGCCGGATGCAGGATTTTATGGCGTCTATAAGTTTTACGCCAAGCACATTATGCCCGAAATCGGCAAAATACTGACTAAACACCCTGATGCTTATACATATTTGCCGCAAACATCGCTTGAGTTCCCATACGGAAAGCGTTTCGTGGAAATTATGCAAACGTCACCCGAACTGAAAAACATCAATTTTACTAAATTACAATTCGGAGTGGTTTATATCTATATTGCCGAGAAAGAATAGATTTAATTTTAATAATTGATTATAATTATTTTCCCTGAACGATACTCCTTATCGCCTTGGATTACAATATAATAAATTCCGGGTGATAAAGATACTCTGTACAAGTTAGTATATGTTAACTTTTTCTTTAAATATCTGCTTTCTAAATTAATCTTTTCTCCAAATAAATTAATTAGAAAAAAGTCATATTTGCCTGAAAAATTGGGCGTAAAATCAACCCTGAAGTTGCCATTAGATGGATTGGGGGAAAATCCGGGATTTTTGTCCAGCCCACCTCCGGGGTCAACTGAAATGGGAACACATCCATTAATATCAAGCTCAATTCCATATTTTGAGTAAACCTGCTCTAATATGGTACAACTTCTTTTCTCTAAAAATTCATTTATTACATCCATAATATATATCCAATATACGTAATGATGGGAGATTGAAAATCGGTTGATGAGTGTTGTGATTTCAGGTTCTAAAAATTGATATGCAATATTATAAAAAACAAAGGTATTTTGATAATATAAAAATTGATTTAAAACATCTTCCATTCGAGCGAAAAACTTATTGCAAAACATCTCATTTTCCATCAATTTCCTGAAAATCAATGTAGCACCGATATGAGTTGGTCCATGTGTAGTTGTTGTGTCTGTTGAACGTTCGAACATGTCAAGTTTGTAGTTCATCAAACAAGCATCACCATCATAGAAAGCAAATCTCCACTTGCTACCGGGAGTTTTTGAACGCCAGCATCTGAAATTATTTGCGGGCCAATCGTAATTTGCGACATATATCTGGAAAATCTGATAATCAATAAAATTGTTAATATCAATTAGTTTACTGATTTCATTATAATTTACGTAAACGGAAAAATCATTATTTTTGACAAATTCATACATCTCCAGATAATCAGTATTGTCTCCGCAATTCGGAGTACCCTGCCAATCGCCAATGATATCAACATTATTGGGGTCAATATCGTGATATGTTTCTAAATATTCTTCATCAATTCTTTCTGAAATATAATAAATACCCCAGTATTCTCCATTGAGATACAATATAGCAGGTCGCGATGCTACACCATCAACATCCAGCCCGGCGACTATTTTATTGCAAATGTAATCCTCAGCACCCGCAAAATTCCATGAGGCTGTAAACGGTTTAAAAATAAGAGTATTGAAAATATCAGTTTTTCTATCATCGAATAACTTGTAATTGAATTTAGACAAACCATATTTGCTCCTTGCATAGATTTTGAGACCTTTTTGTGGATTCCGACGTGTAGAAGTGCCATGCGTTCTTAGACCTACCTTTTGCTTAAATCCTATTTGATTATTTGATTCATAAAATTCGGCATATGCTTCTCGTTCCCAAGTATCACCTCTTAACATATAATTTCCGGACAAAAATGGATTAGTTGAATCCCAATTAACACCCGGAACTAAAATTCCGATGCTCTCATCGAATAAATCATCATAATCCGCTGATATCGAGATTATTGGAAGGCTATTATGATTTATACCTAAGGATTTGAAAAAGTACGAATGAGTTGTAACATCGCTAATCATGTCGCCATTTTCGTCAAAATATGCAGCTTTGATGATTATTGCCTTTGGGACATCCGAAATGTCAGGTGCTTGGTGCTCCGAAGGCGGTGTAATCAAAATTTGGGATATGTTTCGCTGTGAATGAAAGGAAGAATCGAGTACCAGAGCGGATTCGTATAATAATGATTCTGCAGTAGGAGTGCTACCGTCAGTGGTATAAAATATCCTTTTTTCGGGATTAGGGTTGATAATTTCCAGATTAAAAGTATTCTCGTAAATCCCACCTTCGTGCGAAAATTGCAATTGTTCATTTGAATCTTGGTAAAAATTGGCTTCGCCTGGAGTTGGGTTTACAAAAACAAAGCTTTGGCTATTACCATCGGGGAAGAGCCCATAGCTCGTGTTAGTTTCAAGTTCCTTTGCGGGCAGCATGTGTACTATTTCTCCGCCATAACTGAGAAAAATATCCTCACCTGCTTTGGCAATTGCAAAATTCGTATGCAACTCTTTGCCTATTTCAGCCCGATTCTTGTTCGATGCGAATACAATTAGATAGTGGTAAGCCTGAATTGAAGTATCCGGGAATGACCAGCGACAAAGTTGTTTAGATTTATCAGACAAGCAATATCCCTCCAAATTGACAGGCTCGCCGGAATTGTTGTAAATTTCAATCCAATCACTATCATCTCCGTCTTCGTCAAAGTAGAATTTGTTGTTGGACGACATGATTTCATTTATAAACAGTACCTGTGTACGACCGTAAACGGAGGATAGGAAGAGTATAATCAGAACAATTAATAAGCTTTTTTTCATATAAGCATACATCTTACCATACCCTAAAATGAACTAAAATAAGCTAAAACCTTAGTTGGTTTCTCATCTGTACTTTTTTGAAAATATGAAATACCTACATCCCCGGAAGAGTTTGATGCATGATTTGTTTTAATCATGATACATTGATTTTTCATAAGAAAAGGCACGTACGAGTAAAAATGTTATTGCAGTCGCATGATGTTTACCATATATGACCAATATTTAGTGAATATATCAGTATTTAACAACTAATAGAGGGATATAAAAATTTTGTCCGTTTAAACAATTTATGGATACGTAATATAATCCCGAATCGAGGTCTAAAGAAAGAACAAGCTCATTATCATTGATGTTTTCTTTATGGATAATTCTACCTGCTAAATCGAAAATTTCATATTTACTAATTATTTCTGAATTCCTGATTTGAACAAAACCGTCTGAAGTCGGATTGGGAAAAATTTCAACCTGGCTTGAATTTTCATAGTCAACATGAGTATTGCTTAAGTGCTTTATATAAAGTCCTCTGTCGGTTGCAAGGAAAAGCATGTCGTCGTATTCGAGGATGTCGAAAGCGTAAATGCCACTAACAAACTCCTCATCGTTGCTCCATGAGGAGCCGGCTGGCAAATTCTTATAACGCTTCTGAATCCAGACACCAACCATGTTTGAATTTGTGAGTGCGTATATATGTTCTTTTCCGGCGTACATTATCCTGTCTGTACCATTTTTTGTACCCACAATATCTTGGACCCATTTTTCACCATCATTTGTACTCGAAAATATTCTATTTCGTGCTGAAGCGTAACAGCTACCGTTATCATAAATCATCTTCCAGATTTCCATTCCGGGAGATAAACCCTCGTAAAAATACCCTTCAATCCATTTACCAATTTCAAAATCGTATCTGTACCAAACACCGTTAGACCCTGCTGATATAAGTAAATTATTAGGAGTCGAAGTCATTGTGTATATTTGTTGGGAATAGGTGGGTAATTCGTTATTCATTCGCACCCAAGAGCTTGTTGACTCAACAAAAACACCGTCTCCCAAAGTTGAGCAATAAATTTTACCTTTAAATTCTGAAAAACCCGAGACAGGCATCATTGAGGGACCTTTATTATTCCATGAATTACCCTTATCAGTACTGACATAAACGCCATGGGCATTTGTTCCCACATAGATTTTACCATTCAGATATGCGATTGTTGAAGCTCCGGCTTCATTATAGTCAAAGTTTATACTTTGCCAATTTTTCCCCTTGTCGGTGCTTTTGAAAATAATGCATGTGTCTGCTGCTACAAATATTGTTTCATTATTAAGAGCAATACCGGTAAAATAAATCTGCGGCAATTGCTCTACTCTCACCCATTGAGCATAGGAGTTTATTACTGTACAGAGAAAAATTATTAGTAATAATAATCTAAACATAATTAATTACTTCCTTGTTTTAAATCAGAAAGCACTACGAATAAAATCTTAAACTATTATATTTATTACTAGCTTTCTATTTGTAAACTATATAAGTTAAGCAACATAAAAATAATTCAGGGACTTAAACTTGCGCACCAAAAAGTCCCTTGCAATTTTGAAAAAAAGGAGGAATCCATGTTTAAAATGAAACCTTGATTCATCGCTTCGGCTCAAAATGGCGAAAATACCATTTGCATATCTCGAAAAGCTTTTTTCTGTTAGCAATAAACGAACATACAATATGGAAAATTGATGTTGGAAATTTGTGACATAGGGATTTTTGTCCCGTCAGATGTTACACCTGACGATATGCATCCACCAAGTCAATCTTAATTAATTTAAAGCTGTTATCGGACGTCTTTTATAATCCTCGTCCTGTCTTTGTAACAACTGTCAGGACAAGAAAGCGGAGTTGAGAATTATAAAAAAAAAGAGGCTATCCTTTTGAGATAGCCTCTTTATATTATCAATCAGAAATAATGTTATTTCTTTTTACCTTCGTCGCAAGTTCTTACAATTTCGACTGTAATACGGCGATTTTGCTTTCTGATAGCTTCCAATTCATCTTTCGATATATTTTTCAAAGCATTACCTGTTGGTTCAGGTACTTTTTCTTGCGATGAACCATAACCAATAGTACCGCGAATTTGGTCAGAAGACACACCTTGCTCAATCAACCATGCACGAACGCGTTTTGCTCTCATGTCCGAAAGTTCTTGATTACGTTTTGCTGAACCTTCTTTCGAAGCATGACCTTCAAGTCTGATTTGCAAACCTTCGCATTGTGTTACGTAGTCAAGTAATTTAGCCAAACTCGGAGCAGTTCCCGGCATATCATAATTAAATTCATCTGTATTCACGATGAATAATATGTCAGGGAAGTCTGTCTTAGTCCCTATTTTTGGTGCAGGTGGGCAACCGTGTCTTTCCGGTTCTTCTGTATTTGCAACACCCGGCGTAAGGGGACATTTATCTTCGCCGTCAATAATACCATCACCGTCAGTATCGGGATTGAGTGGGTCAGTATGCGACTGAAATACTTCATAACCGTCTGTGAGCTTATCATTATCAGTATCGGGTTTGAGTGGGTCAGTTTTGTAAGTCAGAACTTCAAGTCCGTCACGCAAACCATCGCCATCAGTATCAATGTTCAGAGGGTCAGTCTTATGGACAAGAACTTCGTCACCATCACTCAAACCGTCTCCATCAGTGTCAGGGTTAAGTGGATTTGTATTATATTTACGAACTTCATCTCCATCACTTAGTCCATCACCGTCGGTGTCAGGATTAAGCGGGTCAGTACCATGAGTAGTTATTTCGGCACCGTCATCAAGACCGTCACCATCTGTATCACGTTTTAATGGGTCAGTTTTGTGAATATTAATTTCATTCCCGTCAGTCAAACCGTCACCATCTGTATCGGCGAGAGTAGGATTAGTTTTATATATATTGACTTCATCGCCATCACTCAAACCGTCGCCGTCGGTGTCTTTCATTCGCGGATTAGTGCCGTGAGTAAGAACTTCATCGCCATCACTCAAACCGTCTCCATCGGTGTCCGGATTTAGTGGGTCAGTATTGTATTTATGGACTTCGTCGCCATCAAGTAAGCCGTCGCCGTCAGTATCAGGATTATTTGGGTCAGTTTTACGAGCAATTTCTTCACCGTCATTAAGTCCGTCAGCATCAGAATCTGCTCTGACAGGTGATGTTTTATAAGTGAAAATTTCTTCGTAATCGTTCAAACCATCACCATCAGTATCAGCTTTCAATGGGTCAGTAAAATATGTATAAACTTCTTCGCCGTCAAGTAATCCGTCTCCGTCAGAATCGGGATTGTAAGGGTCTGTTCCTAAAGCTCTTTCACGAACATTTGACAGACCGTCTTTGTCATAATCAGTTTCACCATAAATATAGTACGTGAAACCTAAGCCAAATGTCATAAACAAGTCATCAGCCGCATCTGCAGCCGCATCTTCTAATGGGGACAGGTCATCGAGGTAATCTGTTCCGGTCAATCTCAAAGTTGCACGACCGCTAAATACAAAATCATCTGTTATGTACATCTCAAAACCCGCTCCGACAGGTATTACGAAAAGATTTTTTTCGTATTTGCCAAGGGCATTGTTCGGAAGTGAACCATCGTAGCCTGTATCACCGGCTTTTGGTTCAAAATTCATCATCCCAACACCTGCAAACAAAAAAGGAACGAATTTTTGTGACGGGAAGAGATTCAATGTACCGTATAATTCATAAGTGTTTATCCGCGTCGAATTCTTTTCTTGAATTCTCGGCGAACCTATGCTTTCAAAACCCGGATATATGTCGCCTTGTTGAGCATTTTCGCCAAAATATGTAGCGTATTTGCTCAAAGCGTCTTTATCCGTTTTGTAACGTAATTGTGCTAACCCAAATGTAGCTTGGAGTGAGAAGTTTGGTACAATGGTATATCGTAAGAAAAGGTCTCCACCAAGCCAAAACTGATTGTCAGTCAGCTCACCCCAGTATTTGGTAGCCCCGGCATTGAAGCCGAATGCTATTCTGCCGCCTTCACTTTGACCGAATAAGTTCGGTTGACTTGATAAAAGGCTTAAAAATGCAAATAGAATGATAGAAGTAAACAACTTTCTCATATAATCACCTAAAAAATGTTTAAAAATCACATTAGCACATGGTTTAGACTAAGCGTCAAAATTAGACACGGCAGAATCAATATTTTAGTTTAAAAATTCATATTATTTTTGTATATTACGCGATAGTTAAATGAAAATTTTGTAATTTTGAGAATGTTTTAATTACAAATTCTGATTTATTATGAAACAAGACCCAAATAAAATTATGATTAGACAAATTGAATTATTTAAAGACCTGAATGATATTGAGATAGCTGTACTATCAGAGATAATCACTGAAAAAGATTTCCAAGCCGGCGAAATGATTTTCGAAGAGCATCAAGTTCGTCAAGCGATGTATTTGGTAGTCACCGGTAGAGTTGAATTGCTAAAAAAAGATGTTTATGGGATTGACCAAGTCTTACGAATTTTTGAAAATAACGATTTCATGGGCGAAGGCTCCTTATTGGACGATTATCCTCATTCAACATCCACACGTGCTATCGAACCAACTAAAACCTTGGTGATAGGCCGAGTAGAATTTGATAAATTGCTCTCTACTCACCCTACCTTAGTTCACAAAACTTTAGCTCGGATTTCTCGCGTTATCTCTCGACGTATGAGCTTGACGACAACAATGGTTATAGGTGCATCTGCACAATATGCCTCAGGGGAAACTCGCCATGAGCACGATTTGTTAGGAGATAGAGAAGTTCCCTTCGAGCATTACTATGGTATCCAAACTTTGAGAGCATTGGAGAATTTCAACATCACGGGTGTCACAATTGGGCATTACCCGTCAATTATTATAGCATTGGCACAAGTCAAGTCTGCTTCGGCTAAAGCCAATTACGAGCTTGGTTTGATTCCCGAAAACATGAAAAATGCGATTGTACGTGCTTGCGAAGAACTCAAGAATGGCAAATATCACGTCCATTTTGTTGTGGACATGGTGCAAGGTGGTGCCGGTACATCAACAAATATGAATGCTAACGAAGTAATTGCAAACCGTGCACTCGAATTGATGGGATATGAAAAAGGACAAAATGAGCATTGCCACCCCAACGAACATGTCAATATGTCCCAATCTACTAATGATGTTTACCCGACAGCTATCAAGCTCGGACTTATCTATGACAGCAAAAAGCTCGAAAAGATACTATTAAGTTTGATAGAATCCTTCAGAAAAAAAGCGAAAGAGTTCAAAAATGTTATCAAAATGGGACGTACGCAACTCCAAGATGCCGTACCAATGACATTGGGACAGGAATTTACTGCGTATGCAGTCACGCTCGAAGAAGAAGTGCTGAGATTGCACGAAAACTCAAAACTATTCCTCGAAATCAATATGGGTGGCACAGCAATCGGAACAGGAATTAATGCAGACCCACGATACAGCGAATTAGTTACAAAACATCTGTGTGAAGAAACCAATATGCCGCTCGTTTTAGCCCATGATTTGATTGAAGCAACCCAAGACACAGGCAGCTTTGTAATGTTTTCTTCGGCAGTAAAACGACTTGCTATGAAATTATCCAAAATTTGTAATGATTTGAGACTGCTTAGTTCGGGACCTCGAACAGGATTGGGAGAAATCAACTTGCCACCTATGCAGCCCGGCTCATCAATTATGCCCGGCAAGGTCAATCCGGTCATCCCGGAAGTTGTAAACCAAATTGCATTCAAAGTGATTGGAAATGATATTGTTGTTACTATGGCTGCTGAAGCCGGACAGCTCCAGCTAAACGTAATGGAGCCTATTATCGCACAATCAATATTCGAATCAATGGAAATGCTCACAAACGGGATGATGACATTAAAATATCGTTGTATTGACGGAATCACAGCCAATGAAGAACACTGCCGCGATTTAGTCTATAATAGCATCGGGCTTGTAACCGCTCTCAACCCGATTCTGGGATATGAAAAATGTACAAAACTCGCCAAAGATGCCCTATCATCACGAAAAAGCGTTTATGATTTAGTTCTCGAATCGAATTATATGTCCAAAGAGCAATTAGACGAAGTTCTCAAACCCGAAAATATGCTCAGACCGGTTACAATTGAAAGAAAATTCTAAGCAAAAAAAATCAACCGTAGAGCATAATCTCTGCGGTTGATTTAATTTTTTTCAATAAGCAAATTATTCCGGAATAGCAATTCTCGAAACGTTTACGTTCAACCATTTTTCAAAAGATTGGAGCTCAGGATTGAGTGCATGTGATTCGTCCAAATTACGTTCACCGCAATAAACATCGTTGAAATCACGTTTGAATTGAAACATATTCCCCAAATCATCGGCACCCGGGAAACCAAATCCGCGATAAACATCCGCCGGGACATCGTTATAGCGTACAGTTTGACCTACTGCTTTAGTCAGAGCCGAAGCCATCTCATAACCAGTCAAATGTTCACCGGCAATTCCTACAGTCTTACCGATATACGAATCACCTTTTTTGAAAATTCCGTAAGCACATTTGCCAATATCTTCAGCTGCCATGCCGGGCAATTTCTTATCGCCCATAGGCAATGTTAAACCCAATACGCCATCAGGACCACGTTGTGGACCCATTCCAAAGTATATCATATTGTCCCAATAGAATGATGTCAGCAAATAAGTTGTAGGTACACCAAGGGCAGCAAATTTTGCATTGGCTTCGCCTTTGGAATCCAAGTGAGGAACTTTGTACTTGCCTTGCAAAGTTGGCATACGGTCGTCATCCAATGGCACCCATTTGCGAGTATCACTAAAAGTTGACCAGACAGCGTGTTTGACTCCTGCATCTTTAGCAGCTTGTGCCAAATTAGCGGCTTGTTGGATTTCTTTTTCAGGTGAAAAATGTTCCCAAAAATTGGTGAGACAAAATACGCCATAAGCACCTTCGAAAGCACGGCGTAAACTGTCCACATCGTCTAAATCAGCTTGGACGACTTCGGCACCCATTTCAACCAATTTCATGGCATTTTCAGATTTTGGGTTGCGCGTAATAGCCCTAACTTTGAAGTTGCTCTGCGGGTCGTTCAGAATAGCACGAGCCAGACTTCCGCCTTGGGCTCCTGTAGCACCGGTAATAGCAATGATTTTACTCATAAAAAACACTCCTAATAAAATGATTACAAAACGTTAATTTTCTATATAATACAAATATAAGTATTATACAAAACGAACATTTTGCAATCATATTTTATATGTCATGACAAATAATATCTGAACTATGATTTGTTTGATTGGGGATGATTATTATGAGTTGTCTGAACTATGATTTGTTTGATTTATTATGATTTCTATGATTGGGTTTCAATCACCTAAATCATATAAATCATAGTTCAGACTTGTATCATATTTCAGACTTTGTATCTTTCACACTTCAGGTTTGAATTTCTTGTTAGTAAGTCTTTTGAAATTCAAATTTATTTCTCCGAAATTGATTAGCAAACCGATTTCCAGATTATATGCTTCCAAATAGTTTATAGCTTGAGCAAAATGGACATCTTCCAATTTTGTGATTGCTTTTAATTCTACCGAAATAACCCCTTCTACTAAGAAATCTACACGCCTGGAGCCAATTAGTTGTTCCTTATAAAATATGGGCATTTCCAATTCTCTATCGAAAACTAATCCCATATCTGACATTTCAATCTCTAAAGCCCTTTGATAGATTAACTCTTGAAAACCATTTCCAAACGAACCATGAACTGACATCGCAGCTTTGATGATTTTTGAAGTAATTTCAGAATACTTGTATTGTTCTTTAATCATATGAGTTCAATTTAATATAAAAAGAAAATGTCTGAATATTTTGTTTTAATCACATAAATCAATTTAATCATATAAATCATAGTTCAGACTTTGATTCATTTTAATCATAAAAATCATAGTTCAGACTTCACAACCACTTCTTACGTTTGAAGAAAATGAGCATCAGCAACCCTATTGCAAACATTAGTGCTAAAGCGAAGAAATAGCCATATTTCCAAGTTAGTTCGGGCATATTTTGGAAATTCATACCGTAAACTCCGGCAATGAAGGTCAGAGGCATAAATATTGTTGCGATGACAGTCAGCACCTTCATCACACTATTCATCTTATTGCTGACGGTAGTGAGATATACGTCAAGCATACCGGATAGCAAGTCTCTCGATGATTCGATAGTGTCAATCACCTGAATTACATGGTCGTAAACGTCTTTGAGGTAGATTCGTGTCGTTTTATGTATGAGTTTTGATTCGCCCCTTTCAAGTGTTCCGACGACTTCTCTGAGGGGCGAAACTGAGCGTCTTAGCAATATAAGTTCTCTCTTGAGTGTGTGGATTTCAAGAGTAGTGTCTTGGGTAGGATTTTTGAGCAATTGCTCTTCTATGTTTTCGATTTTCTCGCTAATTCTTTCCAATACCACAAAGTAGTTGTCAACTATTGTATCAATCAAAGTGTAAGCGAGATAATCAGCACCTCTTTTTCTAATTTGTCCGTTACTATTTCTTAATCTGATTCTAATTGGTTCAAATACGTCACCTTCGATTTCTTGAAATGAAACAACAAAATTTTTGCCGACTATCAAACTTATTTGTTCGTTGATAATTTTCTCGTTTTCATCAAAATATATCATCTTTAGCACTACAAAAATGTGGTCATCGAAATCTTCTAATTTGGGGCGATGCTTTGTATTCACTATATCGGCTTGGATTAGCTTATGCAATCCAAAATGATTGCCAATGCTTTCGATAACTTCAGTTTGGTGCACACCAATAACATTTATCCAATTTACTCCCGAACTTTGGTCATCAATTTTGAGTTCTTCGATTTTGCTGACTTCTTTCTCCTCGAAAGTTCCATCACTACTATATGAAATATGCGAAATCTTGCTACTTTCAGTGCGTTCAGAACCAATATGAACAAGTGCTCCGGGCGGAAGTCCAACCTTTTGTTTATATTTTTGGATATATAATGGCATAATTTTCACTCTCTCATATGAAATACGATAATGAACGAATTCTGACTTTTTTAAGTGCTAGTCTGATTAATTTATAAATTCAAATCTTCTTTCTTCAATCCGTAAGTACGAGTCCAATAGTCCAAATTGAAGGGTACGCCTGCATTGAGTAATCGAATATCTCTTTCCAATTTCTGATTATTGTCGGAATCGTTTAATGTCAATCTGATTTGTGGTGACTTGACTTCCCCGAAGTTGATTTCTGCTATTAGTTTGATAATATGATTGATGAAACTTTCGGCGATTTTAGCATCAGCGGTGATGATTTCGCGTCTGATTTTGTAATGTGTTTGAGCAGCGGCGAGAGAGCCGGTTTTCAATTCCGTGGTCAAAGTTTGAGAGAGCAATGCTTTAGAAATCTCCGTATTGCAAAAATTAATCATTTCTAAATACAAATCTGTGGAGGACGTTCTGGTGGCTTCTGCCAAAGTGATTTCAATATCCGAGGGCGATACAATTACGGCGTCCTCGTGCATATCGGATAGCACCTGGGCTAAGTTCTCGGCTTCGTCTTTGGTGGCGCCACGGTTGTATTTGCCTATCAAAATCGGCATTCCGTATTTTTCCATGAAATTCACCCAAAATCGAAGTCCCCCGTTTTTGAATGTTACAGCCCAATAGCATCTCGCCAGCAATGCTTCACCATATGGATTGGCATAACTCGCTTCATGGCTAGCAGTTGCAAACTTGAATTTCGAAACCGGCATTGGCTCTGCATGTTTTCCTTTTAAACACAATCTGCCTTTTGTGTCATAACAAAACCATTCCTGTGGTTTTGCTTGGATTTTGGTAGGCAATAAATATCTGGTGGCGGAATTAGTTTCATTCCAAATAAACTCGAAAGGTTGCCAACCGTAAAGTACAGATTCCGCAATATCGCTAATTAGCGATGATATGTTTATTTCGGAAATAAATTGCTCTATTAATTTAGTTAAAGCCGGGTCAACGTTGTCTATTAAAAGAGAATATTCAAGATTTTGCAATCCGCTCTTGCGTGATTGGATACAACTCCAAACGTGTGGGTCATATTTCAGTTTGCGATAATTTTCGATGGAATTGCCTGTCTTGCTCAATATTTCATCAGGATTGGGCAAAATTCCGATATAATTAAAAAACGACAACCTGTTTTCGCGCCTGACAAGTTCGGAGGTAAGATATTTTTTCTGCATAATTATTTCCTTTTATTTTGATGAATTGCCCAACAAGAAACCAATCACAACTGATGCGATAGCGATTAGAACCGTTTCCCACGAACTTTGCGATTCTGCGACTTTATTTTCGACAATGATTTCTGCGATTGCATTTGTATCAGCTTTATGCCTAACAGATAAATTAATTAAATGCTCCGGAAAATCGTATCGCACAAATACGGTATCGTAATGGACTACTGTATCTAAAATTGCCGAAAATGATTGAGTTACATATACAGTATCACTACGGTAAAGTATTTCCGGCTTGGCTTTTTCGATTATTATTGGTTCTCGATATTCGATTTGGAAAACTGTATCGCGGACGATATTTTTTATTATTCGCACATTTTCCGCTTTCTCGGGCAATAAAATATGATAAATTAAAGCTCCTGCCAATAAGGACAGGAGCGATATAAATAGAATTTGTTTCATTTTATTCGATTAATTATAAGAAAGAACTAAATTCAGATTGCCTGAAATTGCATCTCGCGATTCAAATATTATTTTAATAAATACATAATCAGCATTTAAGGATAAAAATATTGAATCGGTAATATTATTGCCCACGTCAGGCTCGACGGTTTGGATTATTTTATATGCAATTCTGTCGTTCGATACAGCAAATTTAATTAACGGATAATCACCCGTAACAGCTAAATTATTCCAATAAACTTGCAATGATGCAGCCTTGCGAATAATTCTGCTTTGATTTTTATCCAGCACAAATAATGGAAACCAAGCCGTCTCGAAATCAATTGTCATTGTGTGATTTTTGAGCAAATTAGTGTTGAACATGTCTGAATCCTATTATTCCACGAATATGCATAGCGTTTAAAAAAGAATGAATGTTGCGTCGCCTAATAAATACACCTTCAATTTTTGGATTATCGGGCGATTTGACATTGAACCCAATTGTCCGGACATTCCCGTGCGGGAGCACTTCAATCACTCTTTCGATATGCCCAAATCGGGATTTTCCTTTTCTCCAAATAATCAAATCATGTCGCTTTGCTTTGTAAGTAGTTCATTTGCCTTTTGCTTTTGCATTAGTATAAATACTATTTGCTAAGGGGCTTTTTGCAATTGGAATTTCTGTTCGGCTGAGTTTGAGCGAATCCGCTGCGATGGCAAAGCAATAATAGACACCGGCAGCGCAATAGGGTTCGCCCAAAGATAGCTTCATAATCTTATGATATTTTTCTACATCACCCCGATTTTTACCGCTTTCAATAGTTCCAATTTCCAATTTAGCAATTGATTCCGATAAATAAAGCAAATCGCTTCTACATATTATTTCGTAACGCTCTTTAGAATAGACACTTACGCATAAGAAAAATAATATCATTAAATATTTCATTTTATTATCCGAATTGTACTAAATAAACACCCAAAATTGTCAAACCTGCACAAATATGCACTCCAAGAAAGATGAAACCTAATACAATAGGCGAATGGCTTGGGAAATCTATCCGAGTATAAACATAAGTTGCTACCCCCGAAAGTGCAATTGCAATCAATTCGACTGTAATTATAAACATGATTGTAGTCAATTCTTCAATTTGAGGATTAAACAATAGAACTGCTCCAATAAGCATGATAAGCCAAATTGCATGGCGTTTGATTACATGAAATAAATACAAACTTTTAATAGTCATTTTGTACCTCTCAATATTTTCAGCTAAAGAATACATCAGTTTTGTTTCCTTGGAAAATTTTATATCCCGTTTTATTAGTAATAATTTCCGGAGGGTTGCTATTTGATTCGAATAAAACTAAATCACCTTTTTGAACCATGGACAAAACCCTTTCCGAATTCACACGTAAAGCAACAATGGCAGTAGGTATCAAAGAGTCGCGGTATCTGTATTCGTGCAAAAAGTAAACAGTCAAATCAATTGAAATGGTTCGAATTATTTCCGGGACAGATTCGAGCGGCAGTTTGTATCTGCCGCTCAAGAATGAATCTATTAGTGCATCGGAATTACGTCGAGCTTCGCTGACTCTGTCCTCGTCAATTGCACTGCCGGTATCATCGCCTGATAGTCGTGCCAAATCAGCAAACGATATTTGCAATAGTAAGTCGTCGTCATCGCTGTATGCCATATCTATGTCCTATGTAGTGAGCAAAACTCTTATCAAATCACCTGCAACTCCTTCGTCCAATGAATGCCCGTTGACATATTCCCCCACACTTGCATTGGCTGCTTTACCGTCAACATCTGATTTCACATCAGCACCAAGACCGATTGAGCCGGACGCTTCGACAAGTACAATTCCTATTGTGGTAACGGCGGCGAAATCGCCCTCATTGCAAAGATTATCTGTTGCACCGAGTGATTTTAAGCCATCAGCACATAAAGCACCCGCGAAATCTACAAATCTGAAAGCCGGTATATCTTCAGTAGCTTTGATAGTCATTGTCTGAATGGGAGCATAATTTTTATTATTTAACGACATGATTTATTCCTCCGATTATGAATGATTAGTATGTTTGATTAAAAATCCGGCAGCTTTTGAAGTTAGGTTGACACTATAATTATCGGTGCAACGAACTACTTTCATCTTTCCGCCATTTTCAAAGTATGAATCCACTTCGGGCATATTTTCACGTCGAAAAGTATATCCAAAGCTTGGGTTAAATTCGGAGCGTCGGTTTGATTGATTGTCATCTACATATGCAAGTACAATATTGTCTTGCCAAATATCACTATGCTCTCCATCAACATCACATTCTACTGCTTTGCCTACGTACACTTGTTCCAAATCAAGGATTTGGGCTAAAATGGAAGTAGTTACTTTGCTCAAGCCGTTGTATTTGATTCGTTCGAGAATTTTGGGGTGGTCTAATAATGCTTGGTAAGTCGAATCGCCAAGTATCATTACGTTCGGATATTTTGCAATATGACCACGTACAGCCGACATTGCATTACGGATAATTGCAATAGGGTCGGTGTCAGATTCGTAATCATCGAAAGCCTCAAGACTTGTCAATTCTTGCGTCAGACCGATTTCGTAATTAGTTTCGTCTTGTGCAAGGCTTGCGGCATCCTTTTCCCAGCCGAGATTAAGAATGTCCTTCAAATCTTTGGCGATTTTTTGCTCCAATTTGAAAAATGTCGGCGTTTCATCTTCTTCGAGATAATCAATAGCCGTTTCGATGTCCCGCTCGCGTGTTTCGATTGTCATCATCTCAAATTCGTAGGGCGGAATCCTATTTGATGATGCGCGGATAGCACGGTCAGTCTGACGAACTAAAAAAGCCTCTTTCCCGAAAATAGGAATTTTGTTCTTCAACTTGTTGACGAAAACGACGGGGAACAGTTTGTCTGCCACCAATGCAGCATTCGTATAACCTTGGGCGAGAGTGGTAAGTACAGGGTCCACCATCCGTAATTCATCAATTCTACGTTCTGCCATAAATCCTCCTTATTGGTTTTGAAAATAAATAATGTTGAGAGCATCTTCATAGCTGATATTATCGTTTTGCGAAAGCCTTTCAGCCGAGATATGAGTAGATAATCTGTCAGGATTCACTGATGTATGCGAGAAATTCTTGCTCGAGGGAATGCGTTCAAATCCAATAGCGAATTCGCTAATCAGACTTTTGTCGAGCATCGAGGTAATGATTCGCTCCAAAATCCCGAAAAAATCATAACCGTTATTTGATTTATCTGCAAATTTTTCGGCTAATTCCACTACCATAGCTTCTTGAGCCGGCGTGAGTTCCCTTGCCATTTCTTGGATTCTATTAATCCGCGAATTTGGCTCCGTTTGGGCTGCTTCTTTTTCATTTGGAGCATCCTCAATTGCTGTTTCATGTTCCGGATTCTCCGTAAAATCGGAATACTTTAGGGTATCAAGCCCCTTTACGGCAGGATTAGCAGCTCCGAGCAATGCCACATGGCGAAGCTCCAAATCCGCTCCAAGAGATACAGAAACATTTTTGAACACACCGCTTTTGAGTTCATCAAGAATATTATCGGCAACAAATTGCGCTTTGCCGAGCAGTTTTTCGCCTCTACGACTCAGCTTGCTAATCCATCCAACGGCAGGAGAATCATCTTTTGGATGACCTTTTACAATCGGTGATTCGGAATGTCGGTCGAGTTCGACCATTTGATTATACTTTGCGGAAATTTTATCCAACATTTCGGCATCGAAATTTCTCTCATTACCCTTGGAATCTGTGTGTAATCCCGTTTTGAAGATTTCAATCCACATGCAACATCCTTACTTTTTTTGAACAAAATAATTACGGTGCAAAAATATAAAGGGTGCTTATACATATATAGTGTATGATTATTTCTTATTTTTAAAAATATATTTTCATATTTTAAAATAAGTCTGTAACATTTTGTTGTTTTTTGATATTATATAAGTATAATGTTAACTTTTTTTTGGGAGAATTTATGATATGTGATTACGATTTACAGAGATTGAAATGCCAAGGCATTTTGTTTCTGATTTTTTGCGTCGGGATGATTTTGCCTCATGAGCTGAAATCGCAAGATTTGTTTGCAAAAATACCAAGCCCCGGTACAAACTATGTGACCGTAGCTAAGGCTGCAACTAATGGCAAGCAATATGTCGGTGTTTGGGGTGCCGGAATTTATACCTCTGTAAATAGTGGTGCAGATTGGACGGCAAACAATTCAGGATTGACAAACTTCTACATCAATGCAATCGAATTTGGCAGAACCAACGAAGTTTATGTTGGAACAATTGATGGCATTTTCAAATCTACAGACAATGGTGCATCTTGGAATCCGGCTAACAACGGATTAGAACACCTTCATGTCAAAGCAATCAAATCCGTAGTTAACGGCGATGTCTTTGTAGGTACTTATGGTGGGGGAATTTATGTTTCAAAGGATTACGGAGCATCGTGGACTCAAACCGGAGAGGGTTTGATGTATCGCGATATAACTTCGTTGGAAACTACAACTCAGAACTACATTGTAGCCGGCACATACGGTGGCGGAATCTATGTTTCTCGCGATGGTGGTGATACATGGTTACGTCAAAACAGCGGGCTGACAAATCTTTTCATTAACGACCTCAAACGCTCTCCTTTGGGCTATGTTTTTGCAGCAACAAATGGTCGTGGTGTTATGGAATCAGTCAATGGCGGTTTGACCTGGGCAGAATTGGATACATTCATGACCCGTCCCTTAAACCCTAATAAAGAACCATTACCTGATTTCAATGCAACTACAATTACTTTTAACAAAAACGGCAGAGTAGTTTATGGAACTCGATATGGCGGAGTATTTGTGCATGATGACGTAGTCAATTTCTCTTGGGTTCCTGCTTCAACCACCCGTGGTCAAGGTGTTACCAGTGTAATCAAAGGAGCAAACGACAATCTATTTGCATATTTCTCCAGTCGCAAACCGAACTATTCGCTCGGTAATGGTGATGTGTTTGAAGATGATGATAGAATTTATCCACACCCTGCTCCCACATCCAGAATATTTTATGCAAAAAATGACAGAATGTTCAAAATAATGGCAGATGGTGAAGTTTGGCAAACATTAGATTACGGTGATAGCTGGGCTATGATTTCAAATATTGGTCAAAAGGTGAATGATTTTGCGATGGATTCTGTCGGTAATTTTTTAGTCGGTACGGATGTAGGTTTATATGTTTCTGACCAATCGGCTACAGCTTGGAATCGAATAAGATTTGCGGACACTATCGTTTATGCAGTCCAAGTTTCGCCGGACAATCATTTCGTTGCAAACGTTCATTACTATTTCATGCCGGACCCTCCGGGCGAACCTATTGATAAGCGTTATGTTTTTATAACTGTTAATAATGGTAATAATTGGATTGATATATCGCCAAGCTTTCTGCCAAGTAATGACCCACCCTACAAGTTAGCTATTACAAATAACAAGTACATTTATGTCTCAGCTGGACCTTTGGCTTTCTACTCAACTGATGGAGGTACAAAATGGACCCCGACTAATTTATTAGGAGGGAGCATTAAAGACATATTTCCTTCGCCTGACGGAAATGTTTATATTGCAACTTGGGATGGCTTATACAAATCAAGTACACCAAGTCAGTTCACAAAGCTGAATACAGGGCTTACGTACGCAGATAAAGTCTTTGCAGACCAAAATGGAAAAATTTTCGTTTCCGGTGTTTATATGCTACCTGCAAATTTCTCTTTATCAAGTACAATAGCTACATCTGATGACAAAGGGGCAACATTCGATTACATCAGGGGCGATTATCATTCTGAAATAATTACTGCATATGCTATAAACGAAGACAATACATTTTTTATGGGTGGCGAGTCCGGTATGATATATCGTGCTATTGACCCTGAAATACTTACAGCACCGGAAATCATAAACCCTGCTCATAATTCATTCGATATAGAAAACGGTTTGGAATTAATATGGAAAAGCGTCGAAATGTCTGAATTATATCAAGTTCATGTTTCGATTGACGATGAATACTTCTTCAATTTCGAATCAATAACACTTTCCGATACTTCGCATATTATGCAATCTGATTTCACATACAACACTAAGTATTACTGGCGTGTTAGAGCTAAAAATCATTCAGCGGTCAGTCCTTGGTCAAGTACACATGTATTTACTACCAAAATTGCTCCACCTGTGCTTGTATCTCCTGCAAATGATTCTGTAGGCGTTGCTGTTTCCACCGAATTAGACTGGGAAGAAGTTTGGGGAGCGGACAAATACGAAGTTCAAGTCTCGACTACCGAAGATTTCAGCGTAATTTTCTTCACAAATGACAATGTGATTGAAACGAAAATTGCAACACCTAAACTTGACGGTTTGACTAAATATTTCTGGCGTGTTAGAGCTATCAATGATAATTCGACAAGTTATTGGTCTGAAGTTTGGGCATTTACTACTGTACTTGGACCTCCGAGATTTATAACTCCCGAGCACCTTTCAGTCGGCAACAGCATAGACTTGGAGTTCACTTGGAATCCGGCATTAGAAGCTACAAGTTACAATCTTAAAATCAGCACAAATCCCGATGCTTCCGAACCATTTTACGATGAAACCGGAATAGTCGGCACTTCGCATATGGTGAACGGATTGAATTATAACACAAGATATTATGCAATTCTCAGTTCATCGAATGAATTCGGAATGAGCGAATGGTCTGATATGAGAGAATTTTTGACAGCATATGCACCGGTTATGTTGACTTCGCCTCCAAATATGGCTGTCAACCAACTAATTTCGCCTGAATTACAATGGACTCAATTCGGTGGACCCGAATTATATCATGTCCAAGTGGCAAAAAATTCCGACTTTATCGAAAAGGCAATTGATGATAGTGTCGCAGACGCTGTTAAACATACTGTAGCATTAGAACCATTTACAAGTTACCACTGGAGAGTCCGAGTCGAAGATGATGATAATTTCGGTACATGGTCTGAAGTATGGACATTGAAAACAAGACTTCAAGCGGTTAGTCTCCGTATTCCTGCGAATGAATCAAAGAATCTTCCTTCGTCAGTGCAATTCTTATGGTTTTCGATGAATAATGCAGTTCGCTATCACTTGCAAATTGCCAATGATATGGAATTTAATGACTTAATTTTCTCTCAAGATACAATCAGTTCTGTAAGTCATACATTCCCGACTTTAGCACCAAATTCGACATTCTATTGGAGAGTCCGCGCTTATAGCGTCGATGGTCCGGGCGAATGGTCAGTAGTTTGGAAATTTGAAACAGGAATTGGCGGTCCACTCTTGATTGCACCGGCAAATAACACAGAATACGTACCATTGGAAACTACTTTCAGTTGGGAATTATACAACGGAGCTATATCGTATGAATTCTTGCTTGCTACCGATAACAAATTTACACAAGTAATTGAAGACGAACCGACAGTTACCACGACTACTCACACAGTATCAGGATTGAGTGATAATACACAGTATTTCTGGAAAGTTAGAGCTGATTTGGGTAATGGCAAATCCGATTGGTCTCAGGTGTGGTTTTTCTATACAGGTCCTGCAAATTCAGTAAATGATTATATTGCAAATGTTGGAACTTATCCGAATCCGTTTACACAAGCTGTGACAATCGAGTTTGAAGCCAAAACTTTCACAAGAGTTCAACTACAGATAACTGATGCTTCGGGCAAAAAAGTTTACGACAAGGATTTAGCTTATGTCGTTCCCGGTCAAGTTCGTACAGTATGGGAACCAAAATCATTGCCAACAGGTGCTTATTATTACCGAATTTTAGTAGGTGATTCAGCTATCAACGGTGAATTAATGATGGTCAAGTAAGCGTAATTAACCATAACAATCTTAAAAAACTGTCTCGTCTAATAACGCGGCAGTTTTTTTGTTTATATACATTATTCACTATGTGGCAAACTTTTTGCTAAGTTTATATTATAAAGAAATTCGTAAAGTTACCGATTTACATATTACTATATATAAACTATTTGAATGGGATTGATTTGACAGGTTTGATTTGATGGATATAATACAAAAAGAAAAGCTAAAGCGATTACTTAGAATCAAAAGCCAACTCGAACCCAAGACATATCTTGATGAGTTAGCCGAAATTGGCGTGCTTGAGTATTATGTCAAAGATTATCTTAAAGAAAAATTCGATACAGACCCCGAATATCGTGATAAAATTTACGATTATATTTACAGGTATGCAGAAAGTTATAATGATGATTTGGAAGTTTACTATTTAGAACAAATTCTCGAAAGTCTCAGTTTTTTTAATCAATATACCGAAGAATGGCAGAAAACAAGGCAATAAGACCCGAAATCAGAGGTTTGTTCGACATGATTCGCGAGCATGCCATGAAGTATAATCGTGCTTTCGAGACGCTTGAACGAGACCGCGAAAACTACGAGTATTTTGTTGGAGATTTGAAGAAACAAGTTCAAGAATTTTACAAAGTTATAAACAATGATTTTTACAGCATTAAACAAAAATATGACGATGTTATCAAAATCATTAATATCGAAACACTCAAAACCTTAGAAAAATATTCCGAAATTTCGGATTTGGAGAAATTGCAAAAATCCTACTTCAAAGCAGTCGAAGAAATCAGCGAAATCCAAAAATCGCTTAATGTGCAATACGAATTCCTGCAAAAAGAATCAAATGCTTTTATCAATCTTTCAAATGAAATCAAAAACAGGTCCAATCGCGAAGTTGAGAAATTTCTTGAAAATGCCGACAAAAATCTAAGTGAAGCAATTTCGAGAGAAATTTCAAAAACTGAAGATAAATTGATGGCAAAGCTCGTTTCCGTCGAAAAACGAATTGTTTATTTCGACCAAATATATTGGGCTTTCCAGGACAGATATCGCGAAGAAGTCAGGAATTTCTACAAAGAGATGGATACGCTCAAAAGTATATTTTCATCTGTTAATGCCAATAAGTCTGAAATTGACCAAAATAGCATAGGTATTATTGAAACGGATTTCCAAAACAAATTCGATGCTATGCACAAATTGATTGAATCAATCCAAGAAAAAAGCAAATCCCATGACGAAATTTTAGGACGATTGCCGGCTTCATTTCAGAGCAGTAAAGAATTTTCGAGTGTCATGCCAGACAATGACAGCAAAAAAATTGACGAGCTCCAACGCAAAATCACAAAATTCGGCACCGAGACAGCGGCTCTGAAAAAAAGTCTATCTACCGCAACGACTATTGCAGTACTTGCAATCATAGGAGCGATAATCGCTATAGTGATTGCAACCTTGTAATAATCTGCATTTTTAATAAATCTATTGTAATTACGTTATGCTTTGTTTATAAACAAACAGAATATATACTATGTTTCCGTCACTGAACGAACAGATGGATTTAATCAAACAAGGCGTTGTTGATTTACTTCCAGAAGATGAATTAACACACAAAATCGAACGCTCAATCAAGACAAATCAACCGATGAGAATAAAGTTAGGTGCAGACCCAAGCCGACCTGATTTGCATATAGGTCATGCTGTGGTGTTGCACAAGATGCGCCAATTCCAAGATTTGGGACACAAAGCCATTTTGATTATCGGTGATTTTACGGCGATGATTGGCGACCCAACGGGCAAATCCAAAACTCGCCCGCACCTGACAATCGAAGATACGAGAATAAATGGGCAATCTTACCTCGAACAAGCGACGATTATCCTTAGTTCGGACAGGCTCGAAGTAGTGTATAATTCGGATTGGCTCAATAAAATGAATTTTATGGATGTAGTCAAATTGACTTCAAAATATACTGTGGCTCAACTTCTCGAGCGAGATGATTTCTCCAAACGTTATCATTCAGGTACTCCAATCAGTCTTCATGAATTTCTATATCCACTCGCTCAAGCAATGGATTCTGTCCATATTAAATCGGATGTCGAGTTGGGCGGCACTGACCAAAAATTCAATCTCCTTGTAGGTAGAGAAGTTCAAAAATCTTACGGCGAAGAAGCGCAATGTATCTTGACTATGCCGATTCTCGAAGGCACTGACGGAGTGCAAAAGATGTCCAAGTCGCTCGATAATTACATAGCAATTACCGATACGCCGCGTGAAATGTTTGGCAAAGTGATGTCAATCCCCGATAATGTTATTTCACGATATGCACATTATGCAGCTTTTATGCCTGATTCAGAAGTCGCAAAATTAGAAAGCGGGCTCGCAGACGGGACTATACATCCGAGAAACGCCAAAGTAGATACTGCAATGAAAATCGTAGCTGTTTATCATAAGGAAGATGCTGCAAAAGCGGCTTTTGAAGAGTTCGAGAGAATTTTTGTCAACAAAGACATTCCCGATGTGATTGACGAAATGCTATTGGAGGAGCCATCTTTCAGAGCCGACGAATTGTTGGTGCTTACACAATTAGCACCTTCCAAAAAAGAAGCTCGAAGACTAATCGAGCAAGGCGGAGTGACTATTGACGGCGAAAAAATTGCTGATACATTTTTTGAAATTGACTTGACATCGAAACGTTTGCTCAAAGTAGGCAAAAGAAAATTCTTATACGTAATGGCAAAATGATTGCAAAAAAATTCATATTTACCTTGATTTTTACATTTTATCTGGCTATAATGGCAGTCGGTGCGGAGAATTATTCCAATCGCCGCCCTGTGCCTATTGTTCAAACATTAGATTATCATCCTGTTTATTTGCGTCGGAAGCCACTTAAGATGCACTTTGTAAATAGCTATGAGATTTCATGAAGAGACCAAGAATTCTTTTGATTGATAATTTCGATTCCTTCACGTTCAACGTAGTTGAATTATTACGCAAAATTGGTCATTCATGCGATGTAGTACGGTATGACATTTTTGACATTGAAATTTGTGATGCGTACAGCCATATAATTATTTCACCGGGTCCCGGACATCCTGACGAATACACAAAGCATTATGCCTTATTGAATAGATTCAAACATTCAAAAAAGTTTCTTGGAATATGTCTCGGACATCAAATTATCGCCAGATATTATGGTGGTGAATTGTTGAATTTGCCCCAAGTACGACACGGAATTGCATCTGAAATTCAGATTTGCGATGAAAATGAAAAGCTTTTTAGCGGTCTCGAAAAACCGATTCTTGTTGGTCGTTATCATTCGTGGGCAGTTGCAGAGTCTGATTTCCCCGAAACTCTTACAATTACATCATATTCTGAAGATGGAATCATAATGTCGCTTCGTCACAAGAGTGATGATGTGTGTGGTATCCAATTTCATCCCGAATCAATTATTACAAAGCAAGGCGGCAAAATGCTTGAAAATTGGCTTAATTCGGATTGATATTTATCATTGTTCCGATTTCTTCAATATCAACATTATCCCAATTTTTGACGGGACAAGCAAGCACCAAACCATCTCCTTGCACTTGGAAAAAGTGTCGCCATTCAGTGGAGTTCAGCCCAACGGCAAGATTCATCTTGTTGCGGGCGATTTTCATTTGCGAAACAAAATCAGCAGGCATCAGATACAATTGCGATTTTTCGTCAATTTTTAGATAGTCTTTCAAATCAAATTTGCGTAATCGGCAAAATTCATATGCCAGTTCTTCCATTCGCGTGTTGACGTAGCAATAATCAGTCTTAATCCGCAATTCGAAAATTCTGTCCTGGAAATAATCTTCCCAGTAAAATTGCAAATATCCGTTTGAAAATTCTATCTTTTCGATTCTCGAATCCGAGTTCAAATCCTCTATTGTCATCTTTTTCAGCTAATTTATTTAAAAATCTCACCTGTTTCGTAACTCCAAAACAGCAAATCTAATTCGTCAATAGTAACGTTTAAGTCGGCAGCATAATTTTTAAAATCTTTTTCGATTTCTAAATATCTGCTTTTAGTGCCGAGTTTGGGAATTTCCTCATAAAGTCCGCAATTAGCAAGATGCTTCAAAATATGACGGTCTAAAATTGCCAAATCGCGACATCCGATATTCCGAAGAAAATGGCTGCTTTCTTTCATCCCAAAGCCATTTAGATTCTCAGTCAGCCATCGCCTTTTTTCAACCGGTGAATCATCGGAACGCAGCACTTGTTCGATTTCGGGATATTGCTCACGCATTTCTAATAATCGGCGAGCCTTTTGGTTGTGAAATCTGATATAATTCGCAGGGTTTCGCAACAAAGGAGTTGGGTCGATTTCTTTATTGCGGAAGTTGAGCTTTTGCAATGCAAGTTGGACTAAATATGCGTTTTGGGCTTTTGATTGCGGTGTGCAAATACAAAAACATAATTCGTAAAAATAATGCTCAACTTTGACTTGCGAAAAATGCTCAAGTCTTGACGTGATTTCGTGCCTAATCTCTGAAAATTTTGCTTGTAGCTCGACCGGTAGAGCTTTGCTCAAGGTAATGTCCTCAAATAAGTATATCGGAATAATAGTTCGATAAAAATTAAAACAAAGGCAATCATTACAAAAGGCGGAAATTCTTCATGAAATTTCTTGAACACAGAGACATCCACTTTGGTGGTTTCTAATTCATCAATTTCTGTATAAATTTCCTGCAAAACCTTGTTGTTTGTGGCGCGGAAATATTTCCCATTAGTCATACTTGCAATTTGCTTCAAAATATCCTCGTCAATCTGAACTTCGAGATTGCGATATTGAGTGCCGAATTGCGTTTTGATGGGGTAAGGAGCCATACCGCGAGTACCGACGCCAATTGTATAAACTCTGATTCCGTATGTTTGGGCAATTTCAGCAGCTGTCAGAGGAGCAATGAAGCCCGCATTATTTACACCATCAGTCAGCAGTACCACTACTTTGCTTTTTGCTTTGCTGTCTTTAAGTCGCGAAACAGCCGTTGCCAGACCCATTCCAATTGCAGTATTGTCCTCCACCATGCCTTCTTTTACCGTAGCAAGCAGGTTTTTCAAGACAGCATGGTCAATCGTCACCGGGCATAGTGTAAAGCTTTCACCGGCAAAAACCACAAGACCAATGCGGTCGTTTAATCTATTTTCGACAAATTCAGTTGCTGTTTTTTTGGCAGCTTCGATTCTATTTGGCTTAAAATCTTCTGCCAACATCGAAGTCGAAACATCAATTGCCATGATTATATCAATCCCTTCGGTCGAGACAGTTTGCGAGCTTGACGATGTCTGAGGACGTGCCAAAGCCGTTACCAAAAGTGCAAATGCAGCCACTCGTAATACAATCGGAAAATGCCGCAGAATTTTACGAGGCGAAAGTTTTGCATTCTTGAAAGGCGTCTCAGTCGGAATTGTCAGCGTAGCATATTGCTTTTTTTGACGCAAAATATACCAAAGCAAAAAAATCGGAATTGCGAGCATTACATAGAAATACTCGGGATTTGCAAAAGTTACTCCATCAAACATTGTTTTTTTCCTCCACTGATGTTTCGCTTGATTCCAACATAATTCTCGATTTAGTCTGATTCACAAAGGCTACTGCCATAGTCATGCTATCATGATTTTGTGTGTCAGACGGTGTAAATTTGGCAAATTTGGTCAAATCGGCAATTGACAATATTTTCTGCAAAATATCCAATGCTTCGGGTGAAGGCTCTTTGCTCCGCAATTCGGTTAAAATCTCATCGCTTGTCAATTCATGGGCATTGATGTCGTAAATTCGGTGAATATATGTTCGCAAAATATCTGTCAAATCCGAATGATAGACCTTGTGCCGTCCTGTTTGCCAAATCTTTCTGTGTTCCAATTCTTTTAGCGCTTGCAATGCCTCCAAATCCGCCGGAATAGTAGGGTCATACTTTTCAATGACTGGCACTTTAACTTTACGCTTTCGTTTATAAAGTATCACCACAATTGCAACAATAAGCAAGCCCACTCCCAAAACTATCAAAATATAAGGCAAAAGCTCGGCAAATGTGATTGGTATTTCAATCGGACCTTTGATGTCTTTCAAATCAGCAGCAGAATCAAGCTGGACAGTCGCAAAATACAAAATTAGCTCATCGGAATTTGCAACAAAGGGAGAATCATAATCTTGTCGCTCGTAAACGAATGGAATTGACGGAAGGCTGACCAGTCCTGTGTCGAACGAGGTCACTGTTACAATTCGCTTCAAAATCAAATTCCTATCGCTTTTGCTCGTGTCAATATTGCCTATTTCGATTATATCAAATGGACCTAAAGTATCGCCCAAAATCGGAAAAGTGACTTTATCGCCGGACTGACCCAAATATTCAAAAGTCAACTTAACATGCTCGCCGATTAGTACATTATTAGTATCGGCACTAACCTTAATCTCAGGATTTTGGCTGTAAAGATTAACTAATAAAAATAATAAAAAACTTATAAATGCAATTATTTTCATACTGCTCATATTTTGATTATCTGACAATATTAATTGGAATAGTTTGAACATTCATTTTCAAGCTGCCTTGATTTTGGACAAATCGAACAAAATAGGAGCCTGAAGGCAAATTTGTAAAATTCAGCGGGTAATTGTAATTGCCCGGATATAATTGTTGGTTTATAAGGGTCGCTCTCAATCTGCCACCGGAATCGAATATCTCGGCACTTATCGAGGCTTCGGCATTCAGTTGGAATTTCAAATTACCATAATCAGCAACGGGATTGGGCGCCAAAACTACATTCACGAGATTTGTCAAATTTTCCGCTACGCTGGTGGGTTCTCTCGTCATAAAATAAGAAAGTCCGGAGAACTGTCCTTGGTGACCTTCCTCGATTGATAAAACTCTCCAAATATATCGAGTATTTAAATTCAAATCACTTATTTGCAATGAATTCCCTGTGACAATCGTATCAATCATTGGATTTTGAATCGAGAAACCAGAATTAAACTGAATACGATATTGGCTGATTCCCTCAACTTGCGACCATTCTAAAGTAGTAGTTAATGGCACATACAAATTTGCGTTTTCAGGGCTAAGCAAAGTCGGGGCTTCGGCGATTGTGGTGAATTTCCACGCCTGAGACCAATCACCTGCACCATTTGAGCTAATAGCCCTAACTCGCCAATAAAACTCTTCTCTTCCATCGGGAAGCAAAGTTTCAACTGCGGTATTGGTTCGGATGCCATGAATAGTTTTGTAAATTTCCGAAAAATCAGATGTTTTTGAAATTTGCAATTCGTAAAATCCTGCATTTGCAGCTTCACTCCAATTAAAATGAACGGAATCCACTACAAAACGAGCATTGTTTGCCGGATAAGTCAGATTGACATTTCCTGCGAACAGTGCATCGAATTCGTAAAAAGCCGAATACATTCCTGTAGCATGAGTTCCAATTGCTACAAAAGAGTCGCTATGCCGAGCATCAATCATATCTACCACCACATTGCCAATTACATTCAAGCCCTCTTTTTTCCAAACTGTCGAATTATCATTAAGGAAAGTAGTGGAGAAAAGCCCAATACTTGTGCCTGCAAAGTAAATTTTGGTATCGCCTTGCTTCAGGATTTCAATCCAATTAACGGCTGGTCCGGCGCCTGTGCCGTTGGGCATTTCCTCTAAATTACCGGAAATCGAAACCCACGACTCGCCACCATCAGTCGAGCGGAATACGCTTAATATATTGTAGTTGCTGTACGAAAATATCACATCATTTGCATTGTCGGGGTCTATGGCAAAACTGCTCACATAGCCCATAGTTATGCCCGAAGGAGTAATATTCACCGGAGTTGGATCGCCGACATCAGCATTATCTATTCTGAAAATGTTGCCTCGTGAAGTGCCGTAATACAATACGTTGGCAGGATTTGTCGAAACTTGAATTGCCGTTATTCTCTCGGTTTGCAAGTTTGATGAAAAATCAATCCGAGTGTTTGAAAGGCTATCCCAGCCGATTGATGTCGAGTCAACAGACTGAACCATCGGAATCGAAGTTAAATCGTTATTTCGCCATACCATTTTGCCGCCTGCGAGATACATCCGATTGTTGTCGTTCGGGTCGAGTATGAACGGTGTATTCCAGATAAAATCTCTGCCACCGATTGGGTCAATTCGCGTTTGGATAAGATTGTTGCCGTTTTCGTCTTGTTTGACACGGAAAATTTTGATAGCAGGTTGAGATGAGGAATTTTGCGAAGCATAGTAATATTCTGCACCGGCAGGAATTTGACAACAAAAACCATCTGCTCGCAATGGCTCTGTCCATCTGTCCATCACATTCATTGATTTGGCTATCATAGTGCCGTTGTCCTGCATTCCACCGATAATTTCAATGCTGTTGCGTTCAGAATGCTCAATCGCAATCGAATAAAATTGAGTTGTATAATATCCATTATTCAAGGAAATCCACTCTACGACATCTGCTTCACCGTCTAAAGTCACATGCACACCGCCATCGGAGCCTGTGTAAACACGATTGTAATCGTGGCGTGAAAAGACAATTGCATGATTATCTGCATGATGATTGGGATAGCGGAAATTATAGTCGCAATCTTCAAATGGACAAGTTCCGCCAATCCAAGCAAAATCAGGAGTGCGGAATCCGTTATCTGAACGATATAATGCAACTGCTCCGAGATAGACTATATCAGGATTATCTGGTTTGACTTTGATTACCAGATTATATCCCCATTGCGAATTCATTTGTCCTTTGGTGCTGTCAGGTTTAGGTAAATTCATGGAGCGGTCTTCCCAGCGACCGTTATCGCCTGCGCCGTTACCGCCTAAATATGTATAATGCCACAAACTATGATAGAGCGAATCGCGACGACTGTTATGGGTTAATTTGCCGAAACCGGGCGTATTGCCCACAAAATAGACCTGATTTTCATCCGATGGAGCAATTCCGATTACAACTCTTTCGTAAACATTTGGAAATCCGGGCGGAGTAATATTTGTCCAATCAATTCCATTTTCGGAGCGATAAATGCCCTTTGTTAGTGAAGTATTTGATGATAATGTTGCATAAAAGACACCATCGGAAGTAACGGCGATATCCGCTTGTCTGGCTCCTGAACCTGCTCCCAAAGTGGTAGTCCAAGTGTTGCCTGCGTCTGTACTCTTCAAAATACCATAATTAGCAGCAGCAACGTAAAGGTCATCTCGGTCCAATGGAGCAGTTGGGTCTGTTACAATGTTCCAACAATAATCGAATGGGTTATCCCAGTTATTGGGTTTATTTGTCGAAGTTACGGGCAATACATCCCAAGATTGACCATTATCGGTGGATTTGAAAACGCCATCGCCTGTAATAGCAGCGGAATTTCCAAAGTATTCACCGGAGGCATAGTACCAATTATCTTCCTTTCCGGGACGAGTATCTTGAACCAAACAAGTTGAGGAATGCAATTGGTCGTAGCGAGTAGTTTTCGCCCAATAGGCTCCACCGTCAACACTTCGCCACATTCCACCCGATACACCACCTGCGATTATTATATTTTCATTTCGAATGTCAATGCCAAGAGAACGGGTTCTGCCGCCAATTTCGTATGGTCCGCGAACATCCCACATGTCTTCGCTCATCAACATTTCGTTGAGTAATTTCTCATCTTTGGGGATGAAAGTCGAATTGATATATTCCAAAACTCTTGAATTAATATGAGGTGGTAATTCTCCGGTCGCAGGGTCTGCGTAACGTTCTATAAACCAACGGTGCTTTTCTTTAGTTATCGAAGGTCCCGAAATGCTTGATGATGTGGGTTTGATTTTGTTGTTCTCGCCATAAAAAATGAACGATAAAAAAACGCCAATAAACAACACACTCATTAAAATTGTAATCTTTTTCATCTCGGTATCCTTGGTAAATTTATTAATTAAAACTATTTCCGTCTCTCACGCTTTTTGAAGAAATTCTGGAGCGGAGCTATATATGATTCATCAGTTCTGATTTTTATCATGTCAACTTTATTTCGAGTGCAAATATTTGCTAAATTCTTTTGCATTGATTCTCGCCAAGATTTATATTCTTGCCGAACATTTTTGTCATTAGTATCAATCCAATCCATATTGCCCGTTTCGGGGTCATAAGTTCGGACTAAACCAGCTTTGGGGAGCTCTTCTTCGTATTTGTCGTAAATTTGGACTGCAATCGTGTCATGACGATTAGAGGCTATTTTGAGATGCTCGTCAAATCCCGTTGAAATAAAATCGGAAACGAGAAAAACGATGCTTCGCTTTTTCATAACGTTAGTCAGATATTTCAGTGCATTGCCTACGTCGGTACCTTTTCCGCTCGGAGTGATTTCGAGTAATTCGCGAATAATTCGCAAAGCATGAGTTTTGCCTTTTTTCGGGGGTATGAATTTCTCGATTTTATCGCTAAAAAATAAAACTCCAATTTTATCATTATTTTGAATTGCCGAAAAAGTCAGCACTGCACAAAGTTCGGTAACCAAATCTCGTTTGAATTGGCTATGAGTTCCGAAACTCTGCGAGCCCGAAATATCAACAAGCAAAACTACAGTGAGTTCGCGCTCTTCCTCGAAAATTTTGACATAAGGGCTTGCGTATCGTGCCGTTACGTTCCAATCAATAGAGCGAATGTCGTCGCCGACTTGATATTCACGAACTTCGCTGAATGCCATACCACGCCCCTTGAACACGCTGTGGTAATCACCCGAAAATAATTGCTTTGTGATACCGCGTGTTTTAATTTCAATTTTGCGAACTTTTTTGATTAATTCGGTAGTATCCATTATGGCACTTCGACGGTATTTAAAATTTCATTGATAATATCTTCCGATGTAATGTTTTCCGCTTCGGCTTCGTAAGTGATGCCGATTCTGTGGCGGAGAATGTCGTGGCATACTGCTCGCACGTCTTCGGGTATTACGTAGCCGCGACGTTTGACAAATGCGTAGGACTTTGCACCAAGAGCCAAATTTATTGAACCGCGAGGCGATGCCCCAAATGATATTAATTGATTGAGTTTGCTCAGCTTGTATTCTTGTGGGAATCGAGTCGCAAATACTATATCGAGTATATATTGCTCAATTTTCTCGTCCATATACACTTCTTTTACGGTGTTGCGGGCTTTGAGGATTTCGTCTAAGTTGAGAACTGCATTGGTTGTTGGGAATTCTTTCGCAATGTTTTGGCGAAGGATGAATTTTTCTTCGTCTCGAGTCGGATAATTAATAATGAGTTTGAGCATAAAACGGTCAACTTGGGCTTCGGGTAATGGATAGGTACCTTCTTGCTCAATCGGGTTTTGGGTAGCAAGAACTAAGAAGGGCTCTTCGAGTTTGTAAGTGTCATCGCCGATTGTGATTTGACGCTCTTGCATAGCTTCGAGCAATGCCGATTGGACTTTTGCGGGGGCGCGGTTGATTTCGTCAGCAAGAATAAAATTAGCAAACAATGGACCTTTCTTGACTGTAAAATCTTCCTTGCTATGATTATAAATCATAGTCCCAGTCAAATCCGCCGGCAATAAGTCGGGAGTAAATTGCAATCTGCTGAATTTTCCGTTAATAGCTTGAGCAAGCGTCTTAATCGCCAGCGTCTTAGCTAATCCCGGTACGCCTTCCAATAACACGTGACCGTTGGATAACAAGCCTATCAGCAAACGCTCTACCATATATTTCTGCCCAACGATGACTCGTCCTATTTCGTTCATCAAAAGGTCAACGAAAGCGCTTTCTTGCCTGATTCTTTCGTTCAATTCATTAATGTCATTCATTAAATCAATCTCCTTGAAGCATAATTTATTACATTTTTTATTTTTAAAATAACGAATACAAGATACGAAAATTATGATAAAGAGTACGATTTTGTACGATTTTTCGAGAATAATCAAAGTTCTGATGCAGAAAATTTGCCTTATTTGCCCAAATACCTTATATTGCAGAAATATATTTGTTCGTAATTTATAGAATTAAGTTAAATTTAATAGGATTTATTTATGTTGAGAAAAATAATTTTAACACTCACTATTTTTATGATTGCCTCCTATCAGGCATATACATGTACTAACTTATTGGTTACAAAGGGAGCGTCTGCAGACGGCTCGACGATGATAACATATAACGCTGATGCGGGTGGATTTATGGAGCCTTTGGTTCATTTGCCGGCAGCTACTTGGGGCGACAATGATTCTTTAGAAATTCATGATTGGGACACAGGTAAATATTTAGGTAAAATCAAGCAGGTCAAACAGACTTATCTTGTTATCGGCAATATGAATGAATATCAAGTTGCAATCGGCGAAACAACCTTTACAGGTCTCAAAGAGTTACGCGATACAAACGGCATTATGGATTACGGCAGCATGATGAGAATCACTTTGCAGCGTAGCAAAACTGCTCGTGAAGCAATCAAAGTCATGACAGACCTCGTCGCTGAATACGGTTATTATTCCACAGGCGAATCATTTTCGATAGCCGATGCTGAAGAAGTTTGGATGCTCGAAATGATTGGCAAAGGTGGCAAGGAAAAGGGCGCCGTATGGGTTGCAGTCAAAATTCCCGACGGTTACATTGCTGCTCACGCAAACCAAGCTCGTATTCGTAATTTCCCATTGAATGACCCGAACAATTGTATTTATTCCAAAGATGTGATTTCATTTGCACAAAAAAATGGATATTACGACCCTAAAAAAGATGGCGAATTTTCATTTGCTGATACATATAATCCTCTCGATCCGGGTGGTTTGCTATTCTGCGAAGGCAGAGTTTGGAGTTTATTCCGTCGCGCTGCTCCCAAAGCGAATTTATCGCCTGATTACTGGCGCGCTGTCGAAAACGCCACACCTTATCCGCTTTATATCAAACCTGACCAAAAGTTGAAAGTTTCCGATGTTATAGATTTGATGAGAGACCATTTCAACGATACTCCTTGGGATTTGACCAAAGGGCTTGCCGCCGAACCTTACGGCAATCCGGTGCGTTGGAAACCTCTCGGATTCAAATTGGAAGGCGATACAGTAAATTCTTACGGATGGGAACGCCCGATTTCGACACAACAAACTGCATTCGCTTTTGTTTCGCAAAGCCGTTCGTGGTTGCCACGCGAAATTGGAGGAGTATTCTGGTACGGTGTTGATGATAATTATACCAATGTTTACGTACCGCTATATTGCAGCATGACCGCACCGCCACCATCAAGTCAGGGTTACTCGATTAAAGAATTCAGCCTAAATTCGGCTTTTTGGGTTTTCAATTTAGTTGCAAATCTTGCTTATACTAAATATTCATATATTGTAAAAGATATTCAAGTAGTCCAATCCGAGCTTGAAGACAAGTTCACATTATCACAAAATGCTATTGATAAGGCTGCTGTCGAGCTCTACAACATTGACAAAAACTTAGCAATCGGCTTTTTAACCGATTATTCTGTCAGCCAATTTGAGCAAACTGTCAATCGTTGGCGACAATTGTGGGAGTATCTCGTTGTGAAATACAATGACGGCTACATCAATGACGTTAATGTAGAAGGCGGACGCCATCCAAAAGGCGTAGGCTATGGAGATGAATTTTTCCGTCGCGCTGTGCAAGAACGTCCCGGATATTACGATGTGAAGATGAAAAAGGAATTAAAGTAAATCTGATGAAAAAAGCCCTCATAGCGGCGATAGTTTGTTTTGCAATATGGAGCGGTGTGACAACCGCTCCTAATGCAACAATTGCTCAAGAGGGAAATGATATTATCCGGAATGCTTCTGTTACGATGATAACAATCGAAGGCGGAATAAGTCCGGCTGTGGCATCGTACATAATTACTTCACTCGAAAAATCAGAAGAAATGGGCGCCGAAGCTATGCTATTGCGTCTCAATACACCGGGCGGATTGTTAGAATCCACTCGCGATATTGTAAGTACATTTCTAAACTCGAAAATCCCAATCATTGTTTACGTTGCACCGGGAGGCTCAAGAGCCGGTTCGGCAGGTGTATTCATCACTCTTGCTGCACATGTGGCAGTAATGGCGCCGGGCACAAATATCGGAGCTGCACACCCTGTCGGGATAGACGGTTCGAGTGATTCTTCTTCAGCTATGACTTCAAAAATTGTAAACGATACCAAAGCTTTTATCCGAACAATTGCTGAAAAACGAAATCGCAACATTGCTTGGGCTGAACAAACAGTCGAATCCAGCATCTCATCTACCGAAACCGAAGCATTAGCCGAAGGAGCGATTGATTTTATAGCTGTTTCCGTCAAATCTTTGCTTGATTCTGCCGATGGAATGGTAGTAACAACTGCTTCAGGGCAAAAAAAGCTGAGATTGAGAGATGTCGAAATTATCGAAATCGAAAAATCTTGGCGCGACCATATTTTGATGACATTATCCGACCCAAATATTGCGTATTTGCTGATTATGTTAGGTATTTACGGATTAATTTTCGAATTAAAAAGTCCGGGTTCGATAGCTCCGGGTGTTGTGGGCGGTATTTCTTTGCTTTTAGCGGCTTATTCGCTCAAGATGTTGCCCGTCAATATGGTCGGAGTGGCATTCATACTTTTGGCTTTCATTTTATTCGTGATAGAGTTTTTTGTCCAAAGCTATGGATTGCTGTCTGTAAGCGGTGTTGTATCTTTGTTTTTTGGTTCAATATTACTGATTGATTCACCATTAGAGTTCATGAGGATATCTATGACACTGATAGTTGTTGTTACGCTGGCTACGGCAGTTTTTGTAGCAATATTGGCTTATTATGGCATAAAAGCTCAATCCCGAAAAAAAGAGGGTGGCTCACAAGCAGTAATCGGGATGACAGGCACTGCTCGCACAGATTTTGTGCAAGGCACAGGTGGCAAAGTCCACGTTTACGGCGAACTTTGGCAAGCAAAATCCGACGATGACATCAAAATCGGCGACAAAGTCACAGTCACTGCAATCGAAGGATTCACTCTGATTGTAAAGAAAGTGTAGGGCAATCTATTATATCACTTCAAGTACGCTCGCAGGCACCCAACCCTTGTTGCCATTTTCGAGTAATATCTCTGACCAGCCCTCTAATTTGTCCGTGATTTCTACTTTTGTGCCTTCGTGGAGTATCAACAAATCTACCGAGCTTTCATCGGGGGCAGACTTGACATAGATGCTTGTCGAAAAAATGATGGCAAATTCGCGACTCGTTTCGTTGTAGTAAGCATTATAAGCTATGATTGATGTCAGAACGGTTCCGATAAATCCTAATACAACAAGTAGAAATAAGAACTTTTTTCTGAATGTAGTACCGCTAATTATGAAAAGCGCCAGAAACAGTAGTGATGCCCAAAGCAAGATTACTGAAACCCAGCCCCAAACGCCGGAATACAAAAAGCCCAAAATCGATTCGTACCATTCGACAATGAACAATTTTGGAACTGTTTCAAATTTGTCAACTATTCGTAAATTAGCGATTTTTAGATTGAATTCAATATCCGAATCACTCGGAGCTAATCTTGCTGCACGTTCGAAATACAATATTGCCGAAGGAATTTTTTCCATTCGGAAGTATGAATTGCCAAGATTGTAAAATAGTTCGGCGGATTGGTAGCCGTCATCAATAATTGCTCTGTAAGATTCAATTGCTTGTTCGTAATTTCCGGCGATGTAATAATTATTCGCTTTTTCGAATGACTCCTCGGGAGTTTGCGAAAATACTGCATTAGTCATAGAAAGCAAACAAAAGGCTAAAATGTAGAATTTTAGTTTCATCTTAGAGCTCCCTCCATTTGAGTTATAGCTTTGACGGCAGAGCCATAAATTTCATCGAGCTTGTGATTGTTGCTTGATGGCGAATATCTCGCAAATTCGGCATTATCGAGAGTTTGCAAGAATTCGGAAGATAAATCTTCGCTGACTCCTTTTCCGAGCAAACTTTCCTTTGCTTTGTCTTTGGTCAATTCCGAATTTGGAATGCTGAGTTTATCACTTAAATATCCCCACAAAGCTTTGTTAATTTCCTCGTGAAATTTATCCGAATTGCTATTATCCTTCATCAACGATTTGGCAAGTGAAAGTCGCTTCTTGGCAATTTTTGTAGCTTTGCGATTGCGAAGCAAATTCAAATCATAAGATTCGTGCTTTTTGCGTCGCCAAATTATAAAAAATATGCCAAACATTATGAATGGTGCGAGCATCATAGCGACGTAGTCCGATGACCCAAAGAAGCTATCTTTATTACGGTTGAGCGATGAAGTCTTGGTTTTGATGTAGCGAATGTCCTTACCGATTAGCTGAACTTCTTCTTTGCGAACACCTGTAATAGCTCCACCGAAATTATCATCACCTTTTTCGACTTCGATTTGAAGATGCATCTGATTGCAAGGTTTTGAAACGCTTCGAATTTAAATCAAAATATGTAAATTTCACAGGTTCAATTTTAAAATTTCCTGCATTTTTGGGAATGATTAGGTATTCAAATGTCATTGAGCCGGACATTCCGCTTTCAGTGGTATAGATATTATCACTTATATTCGGGTCGTAAATTTCAAATCCCGGTGGAAAATTAATTGCCAAAGGCTGAATTAGCTTCAAATTACCTCTACCGCCAATTTTCACTTTCAGAGCAACGGGTTGACCTGTTTTAGTTTTCGTTTTGTCCAAAAATGCTTCCATTTTCAAATCACCAACGGCTCCGGCAAATTCCGGTGGACGGTTTTCGGTAAATTCAGAAACCTTTATCGGTAGTGGTTCGGAGCTCGATTTGTATTCAAAATCGCGAAAATTATTTCCGGAAAAGAAAGAATCGTCAAAAAAGCTCCAGAAATCTCGTGAACGTTGCGATGTTTGTACTCTCATCCTGACAGTAAAATTGAATTCGTAGGGGTCAACGACTAAATTGCCCGAACGTTGAGGGAAAAGCACCACTTGCTTTATAACCGCAGTATTGAAAGTAACTCCATTCACCACTTCACGCTTCCATTGTAGTTTGTCAATCGGTAAGTCCTGATTCCAAAAGCCATTCAAGGACGGTACTTTGGTTGGCGAAAGTTGCATTACGTTCAATTCGGGATGAATGAAGAGTTTGTATGTTGCTGTGATTTGTTCGCCAATGAAAACACTGCGTTTGGAAACGCTTGATTTGACGTATATATTTTTCTTCAGTATATCAAGAGCTTGTTGGTTTAATGTTTTTTCCTGTTCCTGCTCTTGCTTGCGTTGCTCTTTTTGAGCTTCGGATTCAGGTAAAACGTTGATGGAAAGAGGCTGGGTTTTTAACGTTTTCCCGTCACTAACAATAGATGCAGGACCAATCGTGAAAGTACCGGTTTTATCTGCAAGCAACATATAGGATAAAGTAAATGTCCGAGTAGTTCTGCCATTTATTATTTGAATACTCTGCGATTGGTTTGGTCCGCCTAATACGGTAAAACCTTTGAAATCGGGACCTTTGAAATCAGAACCGCCACCGTTTATGGTAAATGAAACTGTAAAACGTTCCCCAACCGGAACAGGATTGCGGTCAACACTTGCGACAAATTCTTGTGCAAATGTGGATACAGTCATCAAAAAGAGCAATATCGAAATGCAATAAAACTTGTTTCTCATTTTGTTCTTTATCTCATTTATTACCAATTTTTCTCACTCGGACGCCTTTGCTGCTTTTTCAGAACTTTTTTCTGTACGTCAAGCTCTTCATTTTTCAAAGCCTCCAAAATTCTCTCAGCATCTTCCTTAGAAATCTCGGATTTTTGTCTGTTTTGCTGATTCTTCTGCTGTTCTTGTCCTTGCTGCTCTTTTCCGTCGCCATCATTATTTTGTTGCTGCTCATCTTTTTGTTGGTCATTTTTCCCTTGCTGCTCATCTTGCTTTTGCTGATTTTGGTCTTTATCTCCGTCCTGCTTTTCTTGCTCTTTATCGCCGTCTTCGTCTTTATCATCCTTATTATCGGATTTGTTTTGTTGTTGCTCTTGTTGTTGCTTTAGCATTCTTCGTGCCATTTCCAAATTATGACGGGTGTCATTATCTTGCGGATTCAACTTGAGAGCATTTTTATAAGCAGCGATACTTTTTTCGAAATCATCGGATTTATAATAAGCATTGCCCAAATTATGATATGCATTAGATGTTGTGGCTTTGTCCGGCTTTTGGGATATAATATCGGAGAATTTGCTGATTGCGTCGGCATATTGTTCGTTTTTGTAAAGTGCATCGCCGAGATTGAAAGTGGCACGATAATCGGGAGCGACTTCGAGTGCCTTACGGTACTTTACTTCCGCTTCCTCGAATTGCTTTGCTTTGAATTTCTCATTTCCTTCACGAATGAAAGATTTGGTTGATTGCGACCAGGAAGTCGAAATCATTGCAAAAGCAAACATAATTATGATAATAATACTTTTCATTTTTTACCTGCTACAAATAAATTCAATTTTGCAATAAATTTATTCTTTTTTTCCGAAAATACTAATTCTAAAAGTAAGAAAAATAAGGCTAAAGCTACGAAAATCTGGAAACGGTCTTCGTAGTTAGTAAATACTTTCGATTCGAACTCTTGTTTATCCATCTTGCTAACGCGATTGACGAGCTCCGTTAGTTCGACATCTGTACCTATATCAGAACGAAAGAATTCGCCTTTGGTTTCAAGTGCAATTTCTTGCAAAACTGCCGGGTCTAATCGAGTTATTATATTCTCGCCATTTTTGTCTTTCATGTAACCGGTAATTCTGCCATTTTGGTAAACCGGAATTGGAGCACCTTCGGAGTTGCCAACGCCAATTGTATATAGCACAACGTTTTGCTCCTTAGCTCGTTTGGCGGCAGAGAGTGCGTCATCTTCGTGATTTTCGCCATCGGTCATAATTATCAGCACTTTGCTTATACTCACATCTTGAGAGAAAGACGAAACCGCCAAATCAATTGCCGAACCAATCGCAGTGCCTTGAGTTCCAGCCATTTCGGTCGAAATCGTGGAAGTTATCAGCCTTGCTGCGGCAAAATCCGTAGTCAGAGGCAATTGCAAAAATGATTTCCCTGCAAAAATTATCAGCCCGACTTTGTCTTCACCCAAATTATCAAGCAATCGATTAATTGAGCGTTTTGCCCGTTCGAGCCTGTTTGGGCGGACATCTTCCGCTAACATGCTATTTGAAACATCAACCGCAATGATAACTTCAATCCCTTCTCGCTTAACTTCTTCTAATCGTGTGCCGATTTGAGGATTTGCCAATGCTAAGATAACCATTGATATTGCAAGCAACATAATCGTAAATTTCAATCTTGCTTTATGGCTTGAGGTATCGGGTATCAGCAATTTCACCAAGTGCATATCGCCAATTTTTTTCAGTCTTCTACCACGTGAAAACCTGTAAAGTATATAAATAATAAGCAGTAAAGGAATTACTGCAAAAGCATATAAATACTCTATGTTCTCGAATCTAATCATAAGTCTTCATTTCTTATAAATCAATTATTTTGACGTAAACACCAATTTGTAAGTGTAATTTTACGCTTTTACAATTTCGATAAATTCTACTTGCGTCTCGCCGAATTCTTTATGCGATATGCTCCTGAACGCGGGCGGAATCAGCAATTTCATGTCTTTTGCATATTCTAATGTTATGACAGAATCATCGTTTAGCATACTTTTTTCGCCGAGCAATATCAATAATGGATTGATGATATCAATTTTGTACGGAGGGTCGCAGAAAATCAAGTCGAATTTTGGGCTGTCATCGGGGTAATCTTTTACAAACTTCAAAGCATCTCTGCAAATGATGGAATAATCGGCTTTTGGGATTTTGAATAGATTTGCAACATCGCGGGCGATATCGCAAGATTTTTTGGAATTGTCAACTAAAGTTAGGTGCTTTGCACCTCTGCTCAATGCTTCAAAACCCAACGCTCCTGTTCCTGAGCATAAATCCAAGCATATGCAATCATCGAAATCAACGAGATTTGACAAAACGTTGAAAATTGATTGCCTCGTTTTGTCGGAAGTGGGTCGGATATTACTCGGGATTTTTCCAGAGTAATGCAAACCACCATAGATTCCGGTTGTCAATCGCATTTTACAAAGTCATGATTGTATGTTTTGTAGGAAGACATCCGCCGATACAAGCCGGATAAATTTGCAATGTCCGCGAACAGTACTCTCGTTCCCGCTCATCTAAGGAGCTTTTCATCAATCTGAAGCCGTTCAATCTTTTCGTATCTTCAATATCAAGCTTGCCGGAAATACGGTTTAACTCAGTTGATACATCTTTTGTCATGCTTGAACCAAAATATAACATCGCATCAAGATTATCGCAGAGATTGGGGACTATTTGATTGTACTCATTTTGGATTTTCTCGTGCAGGGAATCCAAACCCTCATATCTAATCAAATTATAATATGCCGGAAGCCCGTCGAGCACTACGCTGATGTCCATGAATTGCCCTTGCAAGCCCAAAATCATAATGTTGCCCGACCTGAATTCGGGATAATTGTAGATAAAGGCACTATGAGCGTTCATTTGGCTGATATCGAACTTTGTTATTTTCTTACCCAAAGGCGCGAGCAAATCTTGAATGAATTTCAAATCTTCCTTTGTGATTATGACTGCTAACATCATTTGTTTTTTCGAATTTTGCGAGGTCATCGGTACAAGTTGAATCGAAAAATCATCAAAATTAAATTGCGGATATGTTTGTCTCAATTCCAAAGCTACGAGAGCCTTCAGAGACTTTTCATTCATATTGACGTTGCCCGGGAATTTCGAAACCAAAACACTTTCGGACGGTAAGGTAACCGATACTTCATCGGGTTTGAAATCCATTTCGTTGATAATATTCATCAATTCTGTCATTCCGTTTTGGGTTTCTTCGGATTGTGTGTTCTCGAAATCAATTTTGTGAATAGTCGAATTGATATAGTCCAAAGACAATGTGCTACCAACTATTGACACTCCGGTCAGATAAGTTCGGTCTATGTTAAAGAAAATCGAAAGCATTCGACGCATTAATTATTTCCTTCAAATTAATTTTCCAATTACCAAAGTATCAAAAAAACTACCAATTACAAAATCAATGCCTAATTTTTATGCTTATTTCTCGAAGTGTCTCTAAGTTTTCTTTTGAGACCAAAGCCGATAAATCAATCCGCGAATCTTTCACAATACTTGAAAAATGTGAATAATCACCTATGAAATAGAAAGCCATAGCTTTAACAAAAAGTTGCAATCCGCCAATATCGTAATCATCGGATATTTCTGCACATAGATTTAGCACTTCGTCAAAATTGTTCGTGTCCAAGGCAATTTGTGCCAATCGCAATTGGATTGTGTCCTTTTGTTGGCGCGATAAATCATTCGAGAATCTTATTTCACGAAAAATTTTGTCAGCTTTTTCAATATCCTTAGCATTGAACAAACTTTGGGCTAAATGATAACGAGCAAAATCGTCTTGGGGATTTTCGTCCAACTCATTTTGGAGCAATTTTATGTTCCTGTCGTTTTTGATTTTGTCGTTTTTTTCGTAGCCGTAATGAGTGATTTCAATATTGCTTTCAATTATTTGCAAATCATTATTCACAATTGATTGATTGATTTGTTCGTGTATTTTTCCTTCAAATCGGATATAATTTTTATTCCTGAAAATTCGGGTATATCTGTGCTTTGATTCAAGACCGTCGCCGAGCATATTTTTTATAATCACATTTATGCCGCCAATTTGCGGGTCATTGGCGTAATCTAAAAATTCGCCGACATCGAATTTGGATAAAATTTCATCGGTATCAATAGTCAAAATCCAATCGCTGAAAACGTGCGCCAACGCAAAATTTCGAGCAGATGAAAAATCATCATCCCAAAGTTTAAAGTAAACGTCGGCTCCCAGCGATGCAGCAATCACAGTAGTTTTATCGCTCGAGCCTGTATCCACAACTACGATGCGCCCGCAATACAATTTCAGCGAGTTAATCATATTGGCGATTGTTTTCTCGTTATCCTTGGCGATGATAGCCGCAGTCAATATTTGGCGACAACTTTTAATCAAACTCCTCCTTTGGGTTTTTCGGTGATTCGCACTTCGGATGATTTCCCCGAGAAATAAACTTCAGGATTGTACATGCCAACAGCTGTCAAAGGACCGAACTTGAAATGCCCGGCGCTTACTGCACGAGCAACATAGAAAAATTCGACATTGCCCCGTACGTTTGCAAACATATTTACCCTGTCGTCGCGATAATCTGCGTAAAATGGTTCATCAACATTTTTTATCCACGAAGGCTTGGCAGTATTTGACAATCGTGGATTTTCAATCACCCAACCTGCGGGAATCATCTCGCTAACTGCAAGGTTGTCTATTGATTTCAAGCCGTCTTTAAGCCTGACACTGAGTTTGACAAAAATCCGCTCACCTCTGACAATTTGATTTGCACTGATTTTGCTGCCGGATTGATTATAAAGGGTTCGCTCGACGGCAACAAAACTCGATACCTCAGATTTTTTGGCTTCCTGGGAATAACCTTTCGATTGCAAGCTGTACCATATTGAATTTTTTCCTGTATTTGTTACTTCTTTATCGGCAGTAATTTTGTGGCTGACAAATTTATTGTTAGCATTTAGATTCGTATTTTTCCCGTCGAAACTGTAAGATGATTCGCCGCTTCCCTTTTCCATAATATTGGCAATTGCAAGCAGAGTAAATGCAGCTTCTTGAGTAGTATAATGCTTCTTGCGACGGAGTTCGCTCGTTAGCAGATTGGCAAGTTTTGAAGTGTAAACGTCATTGCCCTTCACGGTGCTGTAAGCATAGGTCAACAAGGCAAGTTCGCGTAATTTCGAGCCGTAAACGTCAGTCATATCGTCTTTCATTTTGCTCGATTCGATTGTATTTGGCATCAGGGCGTAAAATGCGGGTATGTTTCCGCTCAATAAAAAAGCAGAAGCTAATAGCACTTTCGAGTCATATGGCATATTTTCGGCAGATTCCGCATAAAAGTTCATCAGTGCTTGTTCGGGTTTGCCGGCACGAGCCAACACAAAACATGTATAAGCAGCGAGTTTGTACCTGTCCGCAGAATTATACTTCGATAAATCACTCTCATTCCGACTGTAAGATTCTGTCATCGAAAAAATGCTTTTTAGGTAATTAATCAGAGCTTTCTGACCGTCTTCATTCACATTATAGCCGCGATTTTTTGCTTCAGTCAAGAAATGTAAGGCATACGCAGAAACCCAAATATCGCTTGTGCCTGACGACCACAATCCGACACCTCCACCTTGATTTTGCAGGGCGCTGATTTGCTTAATTGCATTATTTACTCTTTCCGTTATGCCCAAGTCTGTCAATTTTACAGTTGAATTTTTGGTGTATTCCTTGAAATCCTTATATACGAGCAAGGGGAAAACTGACGATATGACTTGCTCGGTGCATCCATATGGATAATCAGTCAGAAAGTCAATTCGGTCGAAAAATTCAATATACGGTTGGCGGCTGATTGTCAAAACACTCGTGGACATATTTGGCATAAATCCTTGCGGATATTTGATTGTGACAGTCTGCCCGGGTTTGATTTCTGCGAATTCGCTTTTCAGTTCGATATTTGTGGCTATTCGCACATTGACCAAGCGTTCGATTGAATATTTGTCGTTCCCGTCGCTGACATTGAAAGTGATTTTGTGGCTTCCGGTCATTTTGCCCGGTTTGAGCTTTGCGGCGATATAAATATCTGCTCTTGGTTCAAGTGTAATGCTATTTTTCCATGATGGCTCAAAGAGCAAATCCCCATCAATTTTCTGCTCAATTTTGACGCTTTTTTTCTTGTCTGTCAAATTTTTAAGATTGATTTTCACTTCAGCTTCGTCGCCGATTGACAAGAAGCGTGGCAATGCCGGAGTTACGATTAGCGGGTCGGCGATTTTCATCATCTTTTCGGCGGAACCGAATCTGTCATTTTTGTATGCAACTGCCATAATACGCAATGCACCGGAAAAGGTCGGCAAATCAATTTCAAATTCTGCCATTCCGTTTGCATCGGTTTTGAGATTGCCACTCCAGAAAGATAGCAATTTAACGGCTTTATCCACAAATGGATTCTGCAAATCCAACATCTTCATATAAGCTAATTCCCCACCGTCACCACCAAATTGACCGCTGCGAGCCTTATACTCTTTATATAATTTGGTATAGCCGGAATAAGTATTCACGTCCAATTGTCGGGCAGCATAAAAGAAATCATAGGGTGCGGGCGATAAGTAGCGTTTCAGTTGCAAAATCCCTTCGTCAGTGACTGCAATTGTGACGTTGATGTCTTTTTCGGGCAAAGTCTTTATTTTGATTTTTTTCTTAGTCGTAGAGCGACTCGTCTCATCGGCAATTATTTCAATCGGCAAATAGCGTTGCTCGTCCTTAATTGTCAATTCTTGGTATCCGTAAGCAACATTGAGAGGGAAATTATTATTCGAAACGGATTTGATTAAAATCGCTGATACATATACATTTGGGTGATAATCATTTTTAATGGGAATATTCAGTGATGCCGCATTATCAGCCGTGCGCAAGACAAAATGCTCCAGAACGCCCTCGCGTTCGATACTAACGAATAATTTCCCGTCAAAGGGAGTTTTGAATAGTAGCTTCGCAGTTTCGCCGGGTTTGTAATCTTTTTTATCGGCACTTACAATGACTTTGCCTTCCTTGTCAACGTTGAATCCTGCGGATTCGGCATATCCGTATCTGTATGCCCAGAATTGTTTCATAACATAGCCCACAGAATTATTCTGGCGGACTCTGATTTCGTATTCACCGGAGCTGACGGGAGTAAATTTGTGATTATACTGCCCTTTGGCTTTTATGGTTTCGGAACTGACAATTGATTCGATTTTGGTTGATTCGTAGCGATAATCATAATTCCGCGATGAACGTAAGGCAGTGCTATAGGTGATTTTGTAAATATCAATGTTAATTTCGGATTCGCTTTCTTCGCCTTCTTTATCCAAAACGACAATTGGAGTGATTATTGGGCGATTTAGTTCAAACCAATCTCCCATTTTACTATTGATGCCGACATAAGTGTTTTGTGTATGGATTTTCCGCACCAAATAAATCCGGTTATCGGAGCCGGTTTCATCTTGCATATTGATACCAATGTGCAAGTAAATAAGCCCCATATTTTGGTATAATTCATCAATTTTGAAGATTTCCTTAGTATTGCCTGCGTTATCGCTAACAATCGGGCGGAAACTGTAATCATTTACCCGTCCGGCGCCTCGGAGCGTAAAGTCATAATCTTCGAATTTTTCCGAAGTGAAATCGCCCGAATTTGTTTCGAAGCTTATTTCTCCGCTTAGATTTTGTGCCGGCATACCAAACAAATAATCCGTTTGTATGTTCAGATTCACGTCTTGCTGTGGCGTGTAGCTTTCTCGGTCAGTAGTTGCAGTAATTTTAAGTCTTTCGGGAGCAAAATCTTCAATCGAAAAACTATATTTTCCAATATTTACATCGTTCGGCAAATCTAAAAGCACTTCATAATTGCCCGTCTTCAATGTTTGAGCCAATTCATCTTTTACTTCAAAATTTCCTTGCTCATTCAATTTCACACGAAACTCTTTATAAAGTTGCCACGATGGATTCATGATTTTGAGCTTTAATGTCAAATCGCCTAAGAGCTTCAATTCCTTGTCACGAACAATTCCATTGATGATGAGTGTTTCGCCCGGACGATACAAATTGCGTTCGCCGTACATGAAGCAATAATAATCTGTGACTTCGGTGCCGGCGGTTACATTGAGCCCGGATTTGCTTACTAAAGTCGAAGATTCGATGAATAAATAATTCGTTTCGCCATTGTGTTCGACGCTTATAATTGATGGGCTAAATCCCTGTTGCTTTGCTCTGTCATTTGTGAGTATTGCAATTCCACGTCCATCTGTGCGAGCCGATTCAGCAATTTGATTATTTCTCGAAATGATTCTGACAGTTGCATTTGAAATAGGTTCGGTGTTGACTAAAGAGTTAGCATAAACAGCGATTTGCTCATTCGAGACTTTTGCAATTATGCCGATGTCCGAAAGCGATACTTGCATGACTTGTCGCACCCAAGGCTTATCTTTGTCGAAAATTTCGAGCAAATAAATCCCGTTGATATTTATAGCATCGGCGAAATTAAAATCGAGCAATTTGATATTATCGGCAGTTTTCAGTTCGGAAGTGTTGTAGGCTCTTTCGGTAATCATTGTGCCAATGCTCGAGATATTTACTGCATCGTACCAGTTACCCGTTTCTTCGTCATATTTACCTGAATAATCAATATTTTGGTATCCCATCAAAGCACGGATGAGGTTATTCTCGAAAATTTTGAAAACATTCACCTGCAAATTATTTACTCCGGCGAGCTTGATTCCAATTTGTTTGTTACCTCTGGATGATAAATAAAGCGATGATGGGTCTGCCAAAACAATTTGGGCTTCCATTTCGGGTACAAATACTGTGTGCTTCAGTTCAGCCTTGAGCTTTATTCCGAAAATGCTTTCAAAAGATTGATTAATCGTTACTTCGTAATTGGTTTCAGGAACAAAAATGCCGTTCAGATATATTTCATTACCATAAATTTCAATTTCGTAGGGGATTTGAGGATTGACATTTATTAGATTTGCTAAATCGGCGCTTTTGTTCAATGTTTGATTGAATCGTAATAATAATCCGCGTTGGTCAATCGAATTATTCACGATAATTTCTGTCATCCCGAAATCACTCAATAGCGGTATCTTGCCATTATAATTCATTTTTCGAGTTTTCATTTTGCCGTCCGATTGCTCAAATTCAAATGGAATTTCAATCGAGAGCTCCTTTCCCTCTACATCAAAAACATCTTCAATCGCGATTTGCATCTTTAGAAAGTCGCTCCGCTGCCACCGAGCAGAACTGATATTAAATTCTTTGCCGTTGATTTTGACCTTGCTCACTTTTTTCACATCATAAAAAATCGCTTCGGTATTGAATTGAATATCACAAACCAAAAATGTAGGAGCGTTTTGGTTTGCCTTGTGCCAATTCGTACTTACAGACTTGATGTCAGTATAAGTAGTATGGAAGCGATAAATTTTCTTCGACGGCATTTGCGATTTGACCGGCATATATTCAGTCAAATTATCCGTGAATTCGATTATATAGTCAGTATTGGCTTTAAATCCGCCGTATGGATAAAAAATTAGCGTGTTGTTGCTTTTCCAATAAACATTGCCTCTTGTATTGGGATAAACCTTAAACGGGAGTTCTTTTGGAGTTTTCCCTATTCTATCGGTGGGAATCATAATTTTATCGAATTCAAAAAGCAAATAATTCAAATCGAGAAGTTCGCCTTGGTCTTGGAAGTTATACTTGGAGACGTTGATTCTGTCTGATGATGAACATGAAATCAACACAACAATTAAGATAAAATAAATTAATTTCGACATATTTGGCTCCCTACGATGATGATATGAATTTTAAGAAAAAACCAAAATTTTTGAATTTTTGCAAATAACTGTATTATTTTGTAATCAAACTTAATACAATTTATGAAAATATGAAAACGATAAATCAAATTTTGAACATAGATGTCCCGATTATTTTAGCATCTCGTTCGCCGAGACGCCAAAAATTGCTTTCGATGGTGGGCTTAGAATTCACTACAAAATTTTCGGATATAGACGAAGAGATTGATACAGACATTCCGCCAGAAGCTTATTGCATACACCTTGCGTGGTCGAAGGCAGATGATATTGCCGGAGGAATCAGCACTCCTGCACTTGTAATCGGGGCAGACACGATTGTGGTCATTGATGGTGTGATATTGAACAAACCAACTGACCGTGATGATGCCTACCGAATTTTGAAGCTCTTATCGGGCAATACGCATAAAGTTTATACCGGCTTATCAATTGTTGAATCTGTCTCCCAGAATTGGATTACCGATTTCCAAACTACTGATGTTACTTTTCGCGAACTATCGGACGAAGAAATTTGGCTTTATATTGAAAGTGGTTCGCCTATGGACAAAGCAGGTGCATACGGTATCCAAGATGACTTCGGAGCTTTATTTGTAAGCCATATCAATGGGTGCTATTATAATATTGTCGGGCTGCCTGTTCAGTTGCTCTATATGATGCTCAAACGCTTTCGGGGTGAAAATGCTCAATCATAGAGTTCGCGACAATGCAAATACATTGACTCTACTTATGCCTTGGATAATAGTACTGGCAGTATTTTGGTTGTATCCGCTCTTTTACGCGATTTATATCAGCTTGACCGATTACAAAACGCTCACTAACACTGCGACTTTCGTTGGTTTGTCAAATTATGAAAATTTGTTTGGCGATTCGGTATTTTGGGTGGCACTCAAAAACACGGCGATATTCACTTTGGGTACAGTTCCCATTACGACGGCGATTGCACTAATTCTTGCTTCTATTTTGAACAATAAACTGATTCGATTCAAGGAGTTTTTCCGAGCATCATATTTTTTACCGACAGTGACATCTTTAGTAGTGATTTCGCTTATTTTTACGAATCTTTACGCAAGAGATGGATATATCAACAACATACTGTCAATGTTCGGAATGCCATTCCCGGAACGCGGGTGGTTGCTTGATACATCTACAGCATTGCTTTCGATTATGGCAATGGACGTGTGGATTTCCATTGGTTATTACATGATTTTGTTTCTCGCAGGGATGCAAACAATTTCCGAAGATTTGTATGATTCGGCAAAATTGAATGGTGCAAGCCCTGTGCAGCAGTTTTTCTATATCACGCTGCCATTGATTAAGCCGACTTTGCTATTTGTGCTGGTTATCAATACTATAAAATCTTTCCAAGTTTTTATCGAAATTTTTGTGATGACAAAGGGAGGACCGCTCGATTCGACCACAACACTGGTGTATTTGGTTTTCGTAAATGCATTCGAAAAAACCGATATGATGGGCTATGCATCGGCAATTGCTTTTGTATTGTTTTTTATACTGTTGGTTTTTTCATATTTGCAAATCAAATTTCTAAAAGTGAGGGACTAATTTATGAATTTATATTTTGCAATGCTTATCGGACTTATAATCGGCTCGATTCCCTCTGCTTTCTTGATAGTCAAAAGATTGAATGGAATTGATATATTATCCGAAGGCTCCAAAAATATGGGCGCTATGAACAGCTACGAAAGCACAGGCAGCCGCAAAATCGGCATATTCGTACTATTAGCCGACGTTGCCAAAGGAGCAATTGCTGTCTTGCTTATCAGTTTGTTGCCCGATGTCACATATACAGATATGGCTGTTGGTGGATTATGGGCTGTTATTGGACATAATTTCAGTATTTTCATGGGATTGAAAGGCGGCAGAGGTCTCGCTACGACAGTGGGTGTATTTCTCGTTCTAAACCCGATTCCTGTGATTTTATGGCTTTTGTTATGGTTGACAGCTTATTATGTAATCAAGCGACATATTCACATTGCTAACGCAATCGCCACAGTGGCTACGCCGATTATGGTGTTCTCCACTCCCGACAAATTGTTAGATATTGCTGCTTTTATGCCAATTACCGACCATATGCAATTCAAAATTTTAGTAGCTGCGGTTTGCATAGTTATACTTATACGTCATATTAAACCACTGATGGAATATGTAAAAGCAGAGGAAAATTCATGAAAAAAGATGGCTATTTCAAGTTTGACGGGCATGATGTTTATTATTCGGAGCAGGGCACAGGCGACGCATTGATGCTTTTGCATGGCAATACTGTATCATCAAAATTATTCGACAAAGATTTTGATTTTTTTGCAAAGCATTTCCGAGTTATAGCTTTTGATTATCCCGGACATGGGAAATCAGACCGAGTTGACAAATTCGATGAAAATTTTTGGCATTACAACGCTATTTGTGCGATTGAATTAGCGGAGATGCTTGGAGTTAGTCAATTAAACGTAATCGGCACAAGTGGGGGTGCTCTTGTGGGGCTAAATATGGCAGTGCAAAAGCCCGAGCTTGTCTCGAAATTAATCGCCGATAGCTTTTTCGGAATTGAGCTTTCCATAGACGATGCCGAATATATCGTAAAAGGGCGACTCAAAGGAAAGTCTAATTATTTGATGCAACGCTATTGGCTCAATCAGAGCGGCGAAGATTGGGAAAGCATTGTTGACCTCGACAATGAAATGTTGCTCAATCTTGCACAAAAACAAATCAATGCGGTACGTGGCAATTTGAGCGAAATTACTGCTGATGTATTGATAACAGCATCTCGAAAGGATAAAATCGTTGTAGATTTGGAGCAAAAAATGACAGCCCTTGCACCCCAAATTCCAAATTCAAAATTGATGATGTTCGACCAAGGGAAGCATACTTTCATGATTACAAAGAGAGAAAAATTTCGACCTTTAGCCCTCGATTTTTTGAAAATTTGATACAATATCTAACTTATGAAAACTTCTTCATATCTGTATTTAATTCGAGTCTTAAAAATATTGTTAAATTAATAAAAAGAGGTGTTTATGGAAAACAGAATTCCGCTAATCGGCGATACATTCCCCGATATGGAAGTTAAAACAACTCATGGCACGATGAATTTGCCAAAAGATTTTGCAGGAAAATGGTTCATTTTATTCAGTCATCCTGCCGACTTTACTCCTGTTTGTACAACCGAATTTGTAGCATTCCAAAATCGCTACCCCGAGTTTCGCAAATTGAATTGCGAGCTAATCGGATTGAGTATAGACCAAGTTTATTCGCATATTAAATGGCACGATTGGATTTTGGAAAATTTGAAAGTTGACATCGAATTCCCGATTATTGCCGATAATGGCGATATTTCTAAGAGTCTCGGGTTCATTCATCCGGGCAAAGGCACTAATACTGTACGTGCGGTATTTATTATTGACGATTCAGCCAAAATCAGAGCGATAGTTTATTATCCGCAAGAATTAGGTCGTAATTTCGATGAATTGCTCCGTATGGTTCGCGCAATGCAAATCGCAGACAGAGAACACGTTGCAATGCCTGCAAATTGGCCCAACAACGAACTAATCGGCGATAAAGTTATTGTTCCACCGGCATCGGATATCAAATCGGCTAAGTACAAACAAAGCCGCTATGACAATTACGATTGGTGGTTCTGCTATCGCGATTTGAAAAACAAAGAATAATGCATCCGGAAAACAAAAGAAAGGCTGTCCCAATCAATTGAGACAGCCTTTTTCATTTTAAAAATGCAAATTAACTTTTAGCTATTCATAGACATTAAGAATTCTCTGTTTGTGCGTCTGCCTCTCATTCTGTTCAAGAGGAATTCCATAGCGTCAACAGATTGCATTTCGCTTAGAACTTTGCGCAAAATCCAAATTCTTGTCAATTCGTCTTGGCTGAAGAGCAATTCCTCGCGTCTTGTGCCGGAACGGTTCACATCAATAGCAGGATAAATTCTACGGTCGGCAAGTTTGCGGTCGAGAACTAATTCCATGTTGCCCGTACCTTTGAATTCTTCAAAGATTACTTCGTCCATACGGCTGCCTGTTTCGATTAATGCAGTTGCAATAATTGTTAGCGAACCGCCCTCTTCGATGTTTCTTGCAGCACCGAAAAATCTTTTTGGTTTGTGAAGTGCATTTGCATCAACACCACCGGAAAGAATCTTACCTGAGTGAGGAACAACCGTATTGTGTGCACGAGCCAAACGCGTGATTGAATCCAACAAAATCACAACGTCTTGCTTTGCTTCGACGAGTCTTTTCGCTTTTTCCAAGACCATGTCAGCTACTTGGACGTGACGGTCAGGTGGTTCGTCAAAAGTCGAAGACACTACTTCTGCTTTCACAGAGCGTTCCATATCGGTCACTTCTTCAGGGCGTTCATCAATCAACAACACGATTAAAACTGCTTCGGGGTGATTATACGCGATACTGTTTGCGATTTGTTGCAACAATATCGTTTTACCCGATTTCGGAGGCGAAACAATCAAACCTCTTTGACCCTTGCCAATCGGACTTAACAAATCAAGGACCCTAATTGAATAATCGCTTGGGAGCTTTTCCAATTTGAATTTGTCGTCGGGATAAAGTGGTGTGAGGTTGTCGAACAAAATACGTTCGCGGTTTTTTTCGGGCTCTGTAAAGTTGACTGATTCAACTTTGAGCAAAGCGTAAAATCTTTCGCCTTCTTTTGGCGGGCGAACTTGCCCTTTGACAGTATCGCCGGTCTTGAGACTGAATCTCTTGATTTGCGAAGGCGACACGTAAATATCATCGGGTGATTGCAAGTAATTGTAATTGACGGAACGTAAAAATCCGTATCCTTCGCTTAGCACTTCCAAAACGCCACCACTTGTGATAAGTCCTTCGAGCGGCACTTCTTTTTGAGCTTGTACTGTACGAGCTTCAACGATTTTCAGGATAAGTTCCTGCTTACGTAAGTCGGCAAAATCGCTGATGCCGAGTGATTTAGCCATCAATGTCAGTTCGGCAATCTTTTTGCCCTTCATTTCATTAATGTCAATTAATGCTGTCGGAGAGTGCTCCGGTTCGACTGCCGTTGGTACTTCGACCGGTTCCGGTATGTCGTTCTTTGCAGCTGTTCTAGCCATAGAAATCCTATTTTAATGTTAGATATTAGTATTAATAATATTCATGATTTGTTGATTAAGTTTGGAAAATGTGCTTCGCTTTTGGGTGATAACATATTCGAGTTTGGGTATAAAAAGCCGAAATCAGTTTTTAGATTTGTTTCAAAGAGTCATTAATAATTGTTGAAAAGACACTTATTGCATACTATTATTGCATTTACAAATTATTCTGTATGTAAAAGTAATAAATTTACAATAAAATGCAAGTAAAAAATAACTTTGATGTGTTATTTTCGTCAAATATATAAAACAAAGAGGATAAAAAGTGGATAATAAGCTTATCAAATATGATATAAAGGGGAAAGTAGCCTATATAACTTTGAACCGCCCCGATGTGTTGAACAGTTTCAACCGTGAGATGTCTCTCGAAGTGCAAGAGGCACTCCATTCAGCAACTGAAGATACTCAAGTAAGGTGTATCTTAATCACAGGCGAAGGCAGAGCCTTTTCAGCGGGTCAGGATTTGGAAGAAGCAATTAGTGGTAAATATGAAGTGACCGATATTATCATCAGGCAATACAATCCTATTATAAACTTAATCCGCAATATCCCTAAGCCCGTTGTTGCTGCCGTCAATGGTATTGCAGCAGGAGCAGGAGCCAATATTGCACTTGCGTGTGATATTGTAATCGCCTCCGACAAAGCCTCATTTATCCAATCTTTTTCAAATATCGGGCTCGTTCCCGATAGCGGCGGTACATACTTTTTACCGCGTTTAGTAGGCATGGCAAAGGCATCGGCACTGATGTTTCTTGCCGAGAAAGTAGATGCCAAATCCGCCGAGGAAATGGGAATGATTTACAAGACTTTTCCGGCAGAAGAATTTGTTGCCGAAGCTGAGGCTATGGCTAATCATTTGGCTGATAGACCCACGAAAGGATTGGCTCTGACAAAGCATTTGTTGAATACAACAATAGATAATGACTTAGGAACTCAACTCGAAGAGGAAATGAAATTACAAAACATTGCATCAAACTCCGACGATTACAAAGAAGGGGTCAGTGCATTTTTAGAAAAACGCAAACCTATTTACAAGGGCATGTAATATGGAGGACTATAGTATGATAAATTTTAACAAACACGTTGCTATCGGCATTATTGGTGCCGGAACTATGGGCACAGGAATTGCACAAGTTGCTGCAACTTTTGGTCATAGAGTCGTTATTTTTGACCAACAAAAAGAGCAATTGAACCGCTCACACGACAATTTGACAAGAGTAATCAACAGGTTAGTCGAAAAACAAAAAATTGAACAAAGCGATGGGGAACATATTCTTTCTCGGATTAGTTTCACAAACTCTATCAATGATTTGTCTTCGATGGGATTAATCATTGAAGCGATTGTGGAAGATTTGGAAGTCAAAAGAGAGCTTTTCGCCAATCTTGAGGATTTGGTGAACGAGCATTGCTTTTTGGCAACGAACACATCGTCGCTTTCGATTACTTCAATAGCAGCCGCTTGCAAAATCCCACAAAGAGTAATCGGGCTGCATTTTTTCAATCCACCACCACTTATGCCATTAGTGGAGATTGTACCCGGCATCTTGACAAGTTGTTCAGTGAAGGAAGTATTATTCAATTTGATGAAAGAATGGGGCAAAGTTCCTGTTGTCGCCAAGGACACTCCCGGATTTATCGTAAACAAAGTTGCTCGACCATACTATGGCGAAGCACTCCGAATTTACGAAGAAGGAATCGCAGACATTCCGAGAATTGATTACGCTATGAAAAGAATCGGCAAATTCCGTATGGGACCATTTGAATTGATGGATTTAATCGGCAATGACGTAAATTACAAAGTCACGGAAACCGTTTTCCGCGAATTTTACTACGACCAACGCTACAAGCCGTCAATCACCCAAAAACGTTATGTCGAGGCAGGATTATACGGGCGAAAATCCGGCAAAGGATTCTATGATTATATGGAATTACAAAATGCCAAATTAGACGAGCTCGAAGCTGACTCAAAACTTGACAGTATGATTTTTGAACGGATAATCGTGATGCTCATCAATGAAGCTGCAGACACTTTAATGTACAATATCGCAAGCAAAGAAGACATTGATTTGGCAATGCTTAACGGTGTAAATTATCCGAAAGGACTGTTTAAATGGGCTGATGAATTAGGATTGGATTTCGTAGCTTCAAGGCTTAATGATTTGTACGATATGTATCTCGAAGACCGTTACAGAACATCACCAATAATCGCGAAAATGGCTAAAACAAATGAAAAGTTTTATCCAAACGCCAAAGACTTTTAGATAAAACTTTTGAGAATTAGTAAAGCTACAAAATTATAGAGAGCTTTCTTTTCTTTCTTTACGGCGGATATCGCGGTCAATCATACGTAATAAACTTGATTCGTCATGTCTGCCGATTTTTTTAATATCTCGTGAACAAACGCAACCGTCCAGATCTTCTGCCTTTTCGTTTGGCAATAAATAGATTTCTTTTGCATCGCCACAAGTATCGCATGTATGTATATGGGTATTCATCTTTTTTCAAAAATATTTTATAAAATTATTATAGCTAAACATTTAACACGATACAGACCAAAATTATTTTATAGTTGCGACGAATTTGTTTTTAACGTTTTTTGTAGTATATATATCCTTTAAAACTGTTATTATTCACTTTATTTATCCTTTTTTTAGTATATTTGAAACATTAATTGACAAGAATTGACTTTTATTGTTACAGGCGTATAAGATATGAAAGCAACTTTATTAGAACCTGCTCAAGCAGACTTGACCGATATCGAAATCGAGCACTTGTCGAAAGTGTTCAAAGCATTATCTGAGCCATCTCGGCTCAAGATTTTAAGATGCTTATTTGCAGGAGAGAAATGTGTAACCGATATTATAAATTCAACAGGGTTGTTACAAGCAAATGTTTCTAAGCAACTCAAGGTGCTCCAATCTTGCGGTTTCTTAGATTCCCGTGCTCAGGGCTTGCTACGATACTATACTATCAGAGATTATACAATTCTTAAGATTTGTCACGTCATGTGTGCTAACGGATTGAATAAAAATTAGCATTAGGTTTGGGTTAGAATGGTAAAAAAAATCGTTACAATATCGCGATTAATTCTGATTGCAGTTGTTACGATTTTCTTTGCATTCGCCACAATATTGCTTATGCTCTTCTATGGCAAACATCAATTTCACCGTCTCGCAGCCGTTTGGTCAAAATTATTGCTCGATATTTCAGGCATAAAAGTCAAATTAAACACTCAAGAAGTGGCATACCCACTTTCAAACGTTGTATATATTTCCAACCATACCTCCCTTTACGATATACCCGTACTTCTTTCCTCGCTGAAAGATAATGCGCGAATAATGTACAAGGAAGAACTCGAGAAAATCCCGATTTTCGGGTGGTGCTTGAAAATGTCACCCTTCATATCGGTCAAAAGAGAAGACCCTCAAAATGCTATGCAAAGCTTTCGCCATGCTGTCCAATCAATTAGTGACGGCGATTCGGTCATAATTTTCCCCGAAGGCACTCGCTCCGAAGACGGCACATTGGGTCAATTCAAAAAAGGTGCCTTCCTGCTGGCCACCAAAAGCAGCAAAGCCATCGTAACGCTTGCAATCAAAGGGACAGCCGATGTAATGCCCAAAGGAAAATTTGAAATCAACCCACAAACTGTTACACTCACATTTGTAAAGCAATTTGACATTGATTATATCCGAGAAGCCGGAATAAACACATTGATGAATGAAACTTTCGATTTGATGAAACAACACCTCGACACCGAGAAATAAAATGACAACAGCCAAAATAATCGCAGAAACTTTGTACAATTTGGATTACCGAGTTATTACATATGTGCCGGGATATGGTGCTAATCAGACATTTGAGCTATTGAACGAAAAATTCGCCAATCAACTCACAATCAGTTATCACGAAGAAATTGCTTCGGCAGTGGCAGCTGGTGCGGCAATTACCGGAACAAGAGCAGCCGTCATCATCAAAACTCACGGTTTGCTCAAATCCATGAACTGCATAATTGATGTGATGACGTCCGGAGTCAACGCTTCGCTCCTATTTATCATTTTCGACGACAAAACCGGCACTCACTCCGACAATATTTTTGATATAGTGCCAATAGTCAGAGGTGCAAATCTTCCGACAGTTGTCTCAACGCCCGCAAACATTCAGCACTCATTGATTGATTCTACCAATAAATCCGAAAATAGCGAACTGCCCTGCGTCATCGTGGTTGATGCAGCAGATATTGAGAGCGATGGCGCATATTCAGAAATGAAACACAAGCAATGCACCAAGCCATACAGCCGCAACATATACAAAAACCTGGTCACGCCAATACTCGCAGATTATCAATATCAAGTCTTGCAACGCCGCATTGCATCGCAACCGCATGATGACATCCCAAAGCCAACATTGCCGCAAATGTCCCAATTGCCGCCCGAATGGCAAAGAGTCACAGAGGATTACATTCCATTTTTCGAGATTTTCAAGACAATAAAACGCGACGTCACAGTCGGCGATACAAGTTTGCCGACCTTGTTCGCACTTGAGCCGTATTCGTGCATTGACATCACGCTCCACATGGGCGGAAGCATACCAACGGCAATCGGAGCATACCTTGCCGGGTATTCCAAAGCGTGGGCAGTGCTGGGAGATTTCGCCTTTTTATCATGCGGCATAATCGGCTTGCAAGAGGCAATCAACCGCGAAATCCCGCTCAAAATAGTGCTTTTCGACAACGGAATCGCCGGAGCCACAGGCGGTCAACCCGTAAACACCGCATTACTTGAGTCATTGCTAATGCCATACAAAGACAGAACCACGAAAATTTCACTCTCCGAAACAAGAGCCGACGAGCTAAACATCATACTTTTCGTGATGGCAGAATCCAAAAAATTGGAAATTTTGCATATAAAAGTGTAATTCAACAAAAATTCCGCACTATTTTCAGAACAAATTTGGTGATTTCAATTCAAATAGCTACTTTTGTATTCTTGTATTTTGGTCAGGTAGCTCAGTTGGTAGAGCAGTGGACTGAAAATCCACGTGTCGGGGGTTCAACTCCCTCTCTGACCACGATTCAAAAAAAAGAGGGCATCAAAGCCCTCTTTTTTTTGTTTACTTATTTTAACACTATTCTCTTTTTTTAACTCTTAATACTTAACTAATTTACTTATGCCGGATTTCCCTTGGCTCATTATTCTCAGGAAATACACACCAGAATTTAGTGAATTAGCATCAACACTAAATGTATGAACTCCTTCTGTCATGTTTTGACTTGCTACTTTGCTTACAACATTACCCAAGACATCAACTAAGTCTAATTGAATGAAGCCGCTCTGCTCAATACTAAGATTAACTGAAATAACATCATTGAATGGATTAGGATAATTTTCAATCAGTAAACCAATTTCATTTATTTCATCAACAGAAGCGATATTAGTTAAAGGTAATTCTAAAACTGTGCCATCAGCAAGAGCAGCAAAAAGACCAAAAGCAGGACCATCTGAATTCAGAATAGGATTTAGAAATCCACTTGCAAATACACTAATTGCAGCACCCTGAGCCTGTAAAGTTTTGAGTGGGGCTGAATAAGTAGCTACAGTTACTTCACCTGTCTCATCTCTGACTTCTAATATAAAGTCTGCATTAGGTAGTTCTAAGTAACCTGAGAACTCGCCATAAGAAAGGTCGTCAATAATTGTGCCTGCTCCAACTAATGTCTCTACTACATCTACTTTAGGTGCATCAGTTGAACCATGAAAAACCAATACGTCTGTTTTCATGTTATCGACTGCCGCTTCACGTCCCATATCATAAACATAAAGGTTAAATGGTTGTACAGGAATGTAACCTGAAGCACTGACAATACCATTGGCGACAAGAATATATGTTTCTCCTTCGGCTAAGGTGTATTTCTCTGACCATATAGGATTTTCAGGACTTGTACTGCCGGGTGCTTGAATGGAAACAGTAAATTCGACTCCTGCAGGTGCATCTATAAAAGGTGTAGCTGTCCTGAAGGCAAAATTTTCCAAAAGTTTAGTTTCATTTAACCAAACGTCAACGCTAGCGGCAGCAGCATCCGCTGAGTTATGTATGATTTGTACACGTGATGTAGAAGTTTCGCTTGTTACAGGTTGTAGTTCTAAAAGTGGTCCACCCCATGGATGAGCTACCCACAAGCCAAATGCTGAGCCATTGCTGTTATTAGCAGGGTTCAAAAAACCTGAAGCTATAACTGTGATAGCTTCTCCTTCCAAACCCAAAGTACTTAATGGTGCTAAATAACTTGCTACTGTTACAGTGCCTGTTTCATCTCTGATTTCTAATTTGTAATCTGCAGTAGGTAATTCTAAATAACCTTGGAATTCGCTGTATGATAAATCATCAACTATGGTTCCGGCACCGACACCTACTTCAACTACATCTACAGTTGGTGCATCAGTCGCTCCATGAAAAACGAGAACGTCTGTATTATTTTCACTCATAGCAACATCGCGGCCCATTGCATAAACATAAATATCAAACTCTTCTTGTGGGTTATATCCATCAGGGCTTACAATACCATTAAGAACGATTATATAGGTTTCACCATCTTCTAATAGAAATTCTTTCGACTTGATAGGATTTTCAGGACTTGTACTACCGGTGGGCTGTATAGCAATGGTAGCTAAACCTGCAGTAACTTCAACAAATGGAATAGCTGTACGGAAAGCAAAGTCTTCTATCCTGATGTCTTCTATCCAAACATCTACTGTAGCGGCGGCGGCATCTGCAGAATTATGTATGATTTGTAATTTAGCAAATTCATTTTGCTGTGGAATCAATGGTAGCTCTATAAGCTCACCACCTGTTGGGAGGGCTACCCATAAACTTAGCTCTTCACCATTACTATTATTTTCAGGATTAAAAAATCCGGATGCGACTACTGTTATCGCATCTCCATTTAATCCCAAGGAAGACAAAGGAACTTCATAAGTTGCAAAAGTTCCGTTCACCGCTTCAAAAAGATTTAGACGGTATCTATCTGAAGTGGGTAATTCAAAATAGCCGTCAAATTCTCCATAAGAAATATTATCAATGATTCTACCATAACCAACACCAGCTTCAACTACTTGAATAGTTGGGGCATCAGTTGAACCATGGTGTACAAGTATATCTGTATTGCTTGATGTACTTGCTTCCTCTCTTCCCATATTGTAAACATAAATGTCAAAGGGTTTTGAAGGTTCGTAACCTGAAGCGCTTACAATACCATTAGCTACAAGAATATAGGTTTCTCCTTCGGCTAAGGTGTATTTCTCTGACCATATAGGATTTTCAGGACTTGTACTGCCTGGTGCCTGAATGGCAACAGTAAACTCAACTCCTGCGGGTGCATCAATGAATGGTGTAGCTGTCCTGAAGGCAAAATTCTCCAAAAGTTTAACGTCATTCAACCATACATCAACTTCTGCAGCAGCCTTATCTGCAGAGTTGTGTATTACCTGTACTCTGGCGGTTTGAGCTGTTAAGCTTAAACTTGTTAAAATCACTATAGCTAGTGATACCATCATTGCTTTTAATAAATTCATAAGATCTCCAAAATAAGTTATGTATAATATTTGTATAGGTTAATCATCAATATTTTATCCATTACAAAGTACAAAACGATATATGTATAATTATATTTTAAGTTTTGTATAAATATACTAAAATTTTTATATGATATTCATATACTGTGCAATTTACGTATAGATTTTTCGACTTTATGTATAGATATTTATTGATAAATATGAAACATGACATGAAATATTCGATTGAAATGGCATCAAAACTTTCAGGACTAACACCGATTCTAATCAGAGCTTGGGAGAATCGCTATAATATTCTTAAACCTGAAAGAACAGAGGGAAACCATAGATTATATTCCGAAGAAGATATCACAAGGCTTTGCCTTTTATCAGAGGTTAGAAATTTTGGGTTTAGGATTTCTGACATAGTCAACTTAACTGATTCAGAACTGAGGACGCTAATTGTAAAAAAAACTGATTTTGATGAAGAGCACTCTCAAGAGCATATCAGTAATTCTTCGCATAATACTTTGGTTGTGGATTTGTTAAATTTAGTCGAGAAATATGATGAGCAAAGTATAAAGACATTAATTAGTGAATTGAGAATTAATTATTCAAAGCCTATGATTATCAATAATATAATTTTGCCATTAATGAGAGAAGTTGGAGCAAAATGGAAAAGTGGAGAAATGAGGATTTCTCATGAGCATTTTATTTCAGCAATAATATCAAATTATCTGACAAACATGCGGGAAAACAACAAAAAATATCAGTTAAGCCGTAAAGTTGTTGTTTGCACCCTATCAGGGCAATACCATGAGATAGGTGCTCTTGCTGCATCTGTTTTAATAAGCGAAGGAGGTTATAAAGTAATATATTTAGGTGCCAATTCACCAACAGAGGAAATTGCTGCATCATTTTTGAAATCGGGGGCAGATGCTATTGTAATTTCTATTATTATTCCTGAAATTGATAGTTTTCTTCTCACAGAGTTTCAAAGACTCAGAGAATATATTAATAAAGCACCTATACTTGTAGGTGGAAATCTAAATGATTCCTTTGGAGAGAAATTGAATTTGCTTGGAGTAAACTACATTACCGATATTAATGCAATTGTACCTCAATTGGAAAAAGCTTTTCTCAAAACTTAGCTTCAAACGGTATTAAGTTCATTTTATGCATTGTTATTGAAAATTAACTTGGCAACTCTCTCTCTGACCACTCTTCACACAAAAGGAGGGCATTACGCCATCTTTTTTTTGTTTAGGCAAATCGAAAAAAAAAACATAGCCCATGAATTTATTCGTGGGTGGTGGAAGTGGGGAAACTGTTGATGTTGAACTCACAACCATTGTGATTCTCTTTTATTCTTGAATTTGTACTTTCTTCAACCAATCATCAATATAATAGTGAGCTTTACGCCCATCCTTAAAAATACCAAATTCAAGCAAATAGCTCATCAATTTTCTTAATTCTTGAGCAGTCTTTGGGTCTCCATATGTATTGTTGAATCCGACTATTTTATCGTCTTTATAATTCCAAAATCTATAAGCGCCTGCAATAAAATTGCTTTCAGGTGTATAAACACTTATTGATACCCCAACACCGGAATAAATCTTTAAAAATGTATTCCATTCAAGTTCACTTTCAAATCCTTCATAATTATTTTCATATAATAAATAATCAAAATCAATCCTTTTCAAATTTATCAATGTGTCAATGATTTTCAAATCTTCAGTGCAGTATACCAATCTATAAATAGCGTCGATTCCATAAATAAATACAATATCTGGTGTTTGTCTTATGTGTTCTTCATGATCATTAAAATTTAAACCTTGATAGTTCTGTTTATTGATTATACGAAATACAGTATGCTCAGATGTTATAATACCGTTTAAATATTCATTTAACAAATTGTTTCGTTTTTGGTATTTTGTGTAAACATTGGTATCATTATAATAAAATTTGTAGAAATTACCCCAACTCCAAGCAAAAGCCTGTTCGCTTAAAGGTGTGTTAATATATTTGGAATAATTATTTGTATATTCTAAATGTGATGTTTTCCACTTTTCAGTCAGCTGCAAAAAGAAAGGATTATTTTGCTCGCAGAACACAAAGTATGCCCAATGAAATATGAATAATATAATGAACGCTTTCATTTTTTCCCTTTTAACAAAATTTTCATTTCTGTTTCCAACAATTCCCATCACAAACATATGAAAAAAAAGAATAGTATCAAATTTTCAAACTATGTTTTGTCTTATTGAAGCGTTCTCCCTTCGACAAGCTCAGGGAGCAGATTGATTCGCTCATAAATCGTTCCCCGCATTTCATACGGGGCTATTCATATTTTACCACTTCGTGGTTTTCGATAATAAAATCCTGTCCATCCTGAAATCTTGATAATCTTGTTCAAAATGAAAAGGACAGAACGCTGTTCTGTCCCTACGACTTAAATTCCCCTCTTGAGGGGTGTCTGCGCCAGCAGACGGGGTGGTTGTCTTTTCTTAAAATTCTTCACACCACGAATAAATTCATGGGCTATGTTGCAAATCTTACTCCTTCGGCACCATGCGAATGTTTTGCCCCCAACGATTTTGCTCTTCCATTCGGCAGGACCATACGAGTTCGTCGTTCCAAACTGTAATGTCGGGGCATCCGTCGCACATATTTATTCGTCCGTCCTTGTGAATGTCGGCGGGTTGGATTATCATCACTGATTGAAAATGTATGCGCGAGAAGAATGCACGCGGATTAGCGAAGATAGAGCGGAAATATTTTTTTGCCACTTCGCGAATGCCTTTGTCAAAGGGCAATAGTAGGAAATAGAGTCGTCCCATTTTCAATAGCGATGGGTTCGAATATGCCAAATAGCTGCCTGTGAATAGGTGCTTGAAGGTTTGGACGATTTCCATAAATTTCGGTCCGATATGCCCGAAAACTTGGTGCTTATTGCCCATTCTTCCGGTGAAGAGCCATTTGTAGCTGTCCACTTTTTCTGTACCGTTCAAAAAAGCCGATGGAGTAAAATTCGGGTCATATTGTCGGATGATTTCCACAAGCTCGGGCGAGGTAATGTCGGTACGGCGATTATCGTCATTTTTCGAGTACATCATTTCGTCGAATTCTACTTTTTCTGAACCTACATAGAAATCGAAATCTTTGCCCAAAATTGCCATTCTATAAAGTATAAACACCATCACGTGAATTTTATCAATGTGTTGCTGGGCAAATTCCATCAAATCCGGCACGTATTGGATGTTGTCCGGATATATGGTTGCATTGAAAGAGCACGATAGTCCACCAACTTCGGCTATCATATTGGCATAAGTAAGTCGCAGTTCGTTCAGCTCAATCTCGTTTTTGCCCGTCCATCCTTGGCGTTTTTGCCCACTATCAACGTGGAAAGTAAAACCTTCGCAGCCGGCTTTTTTCAACTCTTTCAGCATTTCAATTGTCAGCAGGGCGCCGTTTGAATTGATAATCGGTTTCCAGCCGCGTTTACGCACCATTCGGACGATTTCGACAATGTCGGGGTGAGTAAGCGGCTCGCCACCTGCGATTGAAACGCCATCAGTTTTGCGGTAACGTTCGAGCACATCGAGCTCGTGGTCAATCAGTTCGAGAGTTTTGTGGGAGTTGTTGCGGTTTTCGCGGTAACATCCGTCGCAATATAAGTTGCATTTGCTGGTGGGTTCGAGCCACGAAATTGAATTGTCGGCAAAGTTCCAAGGTAGTCGGTAGAGATTTGTGGGAGAAAAGACTGTGTTCATTGCTTATCTCATTTTAAAATTTATTTACAAAACAGTTTTTTTACAAACTTAAAAATAAGAAAAAATATCAATATGAAAGAAAGTTCCCCATAGATAAAGAAGAACGCAAACATAGCCCATGAATTTATTCGTGGGATTCTTCTTCGCTCAAAATGACGAACTCTATTTTTTATACAATTTTGAAAATATACTGAGATAAATTTTGATTTCATGTGTCATAGGATATATAGGGCGTGTTTTGTTGAAATTTTGGTGAATGAAAATGAGGATATTTATATTATTTTTTATACTTATATTTGTACAATTACGGCTTTCCGCCCAGGAGGATTTTCCCGAATGGGAAAAGTTGGATTATTCGGGATATTATGGACCTTATCAGTCCAAAATCGCAGTAAATGATAGGAATGAACTTTTTGTATCTCTACCCACAGGTGTATTCAAATCAACTAACCAAGGTGATAACTGGGCGAGACTTAATATGCCTGATTCGCTAATATACGTTGAAAGAAGTATGTTACTTATGAATAACACAATTGCAATTTTAGGACGGAGCTATGAGTATAATCAATGGTATGGTGACGCTGGTGTTGCTCAATACATAGTTATATCAAAAGATTACGGTAAACATTGGGAAACCTACCCCTTTATTATAGGTATTAGCGATCCATACTATTTTCAAAACATCAATTGTATCGATAAATTCGGTAACATTTGGGGCAGTTCACAAGAATATAGCAAGATAAATCAAAAATATCAATATAAATATTCAATCTTTAGATATGACTATATAAATGATACATTTCATGCTAAATTAGAGCTATTGGATAATTTTTCTTTAGTGAATTATATTATTGAGGATTCTACGATATTTGCTTTTTTCCAAAAAAAGGAGGGTTTTGATGACCCTTTTTTATGCATCTTTCGTTCTACTAATCTCGGGCAATCATGGGACACACTTTATTCAAATTCAGAAGGTAGTATTTTCTTTGAAATAGGGAAAAACAGCCTTCAACCTTATGCGACTTCCTATATTTATTCACAAAAAAAGTTATATATAACTCTTGACCGAGGCAATATGGTCATAGATATTGATAATAAGTCATATGAACTAACAGAGATGGTAAATAATATGTTGCAACCATATCGTTTATTCAAACGAGATGAATCAGAATTTTACGCATTTACAAGTTTCAATGAGAATAATAGACCTAATCTACGTCGCTCCCGAGATACAATGAAAACATGGGAGGACATTGACTATAATTTGCAATATACCCGATGTAATGACTTAGCAATAGACAGTACAAACAATGTTTATCGTCTTGATAATTTAGTGTTCAGACTGAAAGATGGAGAAACGAATTGGACAGCGTCATGGTCAGGTCTTCTGAATGCATCGGGTGGATATTTTCAGGTTAATTCCAAATCAGAGATTTTGAGAGGGAATTTATATTATAAAGATGGCGAATGGATAAATCTTGAAAATATTTGGACAGAGTGTAGAGTACAACTTCCGCAAAGTCAAATGAGAATTCTGCCAAACGATAGAATAGCACTTCGATTTTCAAGTTGTGGATTAGTTCACACTCAATTTCCTTTTGATAAATACGAAGAGTTCATAGCTCATGATTCAATTTTAATATTTACAATCTATAATTGGATTGAGAAAAATCAGCATAGATACTTAGCAAGTGGATTAGTTGAGTTAGATAATAATCAACGAAATTTTTATATTTTGGAATCAAAAGATAATTGCGAAACATGGGAAATATTAGAGAATGCTTATTTACCTCATAACGGCAGTTATTCAGATGGTTGTTTTAGATTTAACAAATATGATGAATTTCTATATATCGGAGATTCAGCCAAAGTTCACTTATCAACCGATAAAGGAAAAAGTTGGAAATTAGTTCACGATGAATCATTGAACCCTTACTTTAGTAATAGAGAAAATAGCTCATATATTAATACAACATACAACTCAACAACGGGTGTAGGGTTTGCATTATATCAAGGTTATGGATTAATGCTATTAACTAGAGACCATGGACGAACATGGACAACATATACAAATCAAGCTCCGCTTGAACCGATTTATGAATTTATTTATTCAGCCTTTAGATACAGTACATCAACTCGTTATAGAGAAATTATAACAGATTTATCAACCGGATACTTCTATGCCCCAACTTGGGGTGGCATATACCGCTCTACAGATTCTTTGAGGTCTTTTCACAATATGAGTAAGGGTTTGCTTGAACCATCCGTAATCACTGAGTTGCAACTCGGTAATGACGGCAAACTATACGCAATGAACTATATGGGCTTATGGCGAACAAAAGATAAAGTTGTAAGTTCAGTTGAAAACACAGACGAACCGATACTGTCCCGAGGAAATGGCTTATTTATCTATCCCAATCCGGCAAGCGAATATATCGAAATTATTATCAACCCTACGGTTAACCGTGGGGTTGATGAAGCATCAGGAATCAAAATCTTCAACACTCTGGGTGAATGTGTGATAAATGAACAAATTCATCCGATGACTCCAAGTCATCGGATGAATATAGAACATCTGCAAACTGGCTTGTATTTCGTTAGGATAGGCAATAAAGTGGAGAAGTTTGTAAAGTGGTAGTCTGTCTGAACTATGATTTGTTTGATTTAAATGATTACATTTTTCCGTCAGGTGTAACACCTGACGGGACATTATAATTCATCCTATGACTCCCACTTAGTTGTGTCACAGCTTTAATCAATTAAATTAATCTTAATACTTCAAGTCATTGGATGAATTAACAATTTCCCCATCCCACGGTTAAAACCGTGGGCTATGTTTTGGACAGAACGCTGTTCTGTCCCTACATATTCACCACCCACGAATGAATTCATGGGCTATGTAATTTCCCTCCCTCATACCTGCGCTATTGCATCGAGCTCTAATTTGAGTCCGAAGTGCAGCTCTGGAACGGGGACGACGGTGCGGGCGGGTTTGTGGTCGCCCAATTTGGCGGCATAAAGGCGGTTGAATTCGTCCCAATCGCTGATATTGGTGACATAGACTGTTACTTTGAGTAGTTTCGATAAGCTGCTTCCCGCTTCATTCAGTATTAATTCCAAATTTGCGAGAACTTGTTCGGTTTGGGTTGCAAAATCTTTATCGTTCAATTTTGTGCCGGCATAGGGGTCAATTGGTAAGATGCCCGAAACAAAGACTAAGCCACCCGAGACTAATGCGGGGCTGTAATGTCCTGCCGGCGGCAATGCGTTCGCGATTGTGATTGTTTTCATTATAAGCTAAATCCGTATATTCAAAATTCAAATATACGGATTCGGCAAAGAATTATCAAACTTGCATCGTTTTCCATCGCCCTTTGGTGAATATCCAAAGTGTGAACAATCCTACTGAGGTTTCTGAAACGAAAACAGCCCAAAATACGCCTGTATGCTGGTAATCCAAATGTATCGCCAAATAATATGCAAGCGGAATTTGAATCAGCCAGAAAAATACGATGTTAATCAAAGTTGGTGTACGCGTGTCTCCGGCACCGTTGAATGCTTGAACGGTCACCATCCACCATCCGTAAACAAAAAATGAGAACGAGAGGATTCGCAACCATTCCGAACCAATGGCAATGACTTTGGCGTCGTCTGTAAAAATATTCATCAGCTCTTCGTTGAAAGCAAAAAATATCACCGATACCAACACCAAATAAGCCATATTGTAGAATCCTGCTCTCCAGACGGCTTGTTCAGCTCTTTCGGGGCTTCCGGCGCCCAAGTTTTGTCCGACTAATGTTGCTGCGGCATTGGATAGCCCCCATGCAGGCATCATCATGAACATCATAATGCGAATGGCGATTGTTGCACCGGCGACGGCTTCGCTCCCAACGTCGGACAATATACGCATCAAAAACACCCATGCAGACATTGCGACTAACATTTGTCCGATACCGCCGATTGAGGTCTTCAGAATGTTGAGCATGACTTTTGCATCAAGTCGAAGATGCGAAACTAAGACTTTGATATGCTTACCACCTCGGAAAAGCACGAAAAGTTGCACCAAAACAGCGGTTCCGCGACCTATGTTTGTGGCAATTGCAGCGCCTTCGATACCATAAGCCGGGATCGGTCCCCATCCGAAAATCAGAATCGGGTCTAAAATCAAATTGATACCGTTTGAAATCCACAGCACTCGCATAGCAATCGCAGCATCTCCGGCACCTCTGAATATTGCATTGATTATGAACAGCAGCATAATCACTGCATTACCGCCGAGCATCCATTGTGTATAGCGATAGCCATGTTCCAGAGCCCAGGCATCAGCACCCATGAGGGCAAGTAATTCTTTTGCGTAGAAAATCCCCGCTACCATAAATGGCAATGATGCAACGAGTCCGACTATGATTGATTGGACAGCGGCTTTGCTGGCACCCTCCTTGCTTTTTTCGCCAATTCGCCGAGCAACGATTGCCGTTACAGCCATCGAAAGTCCCATTGCGATTGAATAGAGGAAGAATAAGTAGGTTTCTGTCAAACCGACGGTTGCTACAGCCGAAGGACCAATCTTGCCGACGAAGAAAATATCAACAACGGCAAAAGTAGATTCCATCACCAATTCTAATATCATCGGCACCGACAATAAGAAAATAGCTTTCTTGATGGTGATTTGTGTATAATCCGCTTCAGTTCCTCTGATAGCGTCTTTGAGTTGTTGCCAAATCGAATCGTTCGGTTTGGGCGCTTTCTCATATATGTTTAAATGCTCAGAATTATTTTCCTTCATACGCGCGTTTTATTTTATCAATATAAAATTCACCCATGTTTGCAAAACGGCATTCATGGCTCTTTTTCTTTTGATGACGGCAGTAGATACAAATAAAGAAGGGCTTGATAATCAAGCCCTGTATATAAAATTATTGTCGTTTATTTCAATACTAATTTTTTCGATTTCAAGGGGTCGAAGACCAAATCAGAATCAAATTTTTCTCCGGTAGGAGTCATAGATACATTTTTGCCCAAATTAATCAAATCGGGTCGGTGCGCCTTTTGGATTTTTTCCTGAATTGTCATCAATCCTTGAATAACGGCTTCCGGTCTTGGCGGACATCCCGAGATGTAAACATCAACCGGCAAGAAGAGGTCAATTCCCTGCACAACCGAATAGCTTCTGAACATACCGCCTGAGCTGGCACATACGCCCATAGACATTACCCATTTTGGGTCGGGCATTTGGTCGTAAATTTTACGAACCACCCAAGCCATCTTGTAAGTAACGGTACCTGCTACGAGCAAAATATCCGATTGTCTCGGAGTCATACGAAATACTTCAGAGCCAAATCGCGCCACGTCGAAACGAGCAGCAGCGAAAGCCATCATCTCGATACCACAGCACGAAATCCCGAGCGGCATGGGCCATGCCGAATTCTTTTGTGCCCATTTTCCAATTGCCTCAACCGATGTGGTGAGGAATCCATCTTTCGATAATATATTTTCTAATCCCATTCGAATCCTCCTTTTTTCAATTCATAGAAATACCCTGCGAAGAGAATTACTATGAACACTAACATTGCCCAAAAAGCCGTAAAGCCGATTTCCTTTAATTGCACTGCCCATGGGTACATGAACACTACTTCGATATCGAATATCAAAAAGCTTACAGCTACCATGTAAAACTTAATTGTGAAGCGATTTCTTGCTGTACCACGAGGAACCATCCCCGATTCGTACGTGGATTGCTTCACTTTTGTTGAACGCCTTGCACCGAGATACTCTGAGCCAAACAAAAAGGCTACCCCGACAATGGCACCCAAGGCTATCATAATGAATACCGGTAAATAATCAACTAACATTTATTCAAATTCCTTAAATTACGAACTCTACGAAGTTCAAATTTAGCTCATTCATTCCAAATAAACAAAAATATTTGAAGTGTTAGATAGAATGACGTAAAAAAATATTTAAAATTGGACTAAATTAGTCGTATTTGATTAAATATTCGATAGGAGTAAATATATCAAAATTATCGGACTTACAAACATTATGCTGTCAAATCTATCAAGCACACCACCATGTCCGGGCAATAAATCAGAACTGTCTTTTACTTCTGCATCACGCTTAAGTTGCGATTCTGCGAGATCGCCAATTTGCCCCGCAGTCCCGACGATAATCCCGAGTACAATTGAATGGATTGCCGGCAGTTCCGGCAAAAAGAATAGACTGAATGCATAAAATGATAAAACTGCGAATATGAACCCTGCAATTGCTCCTTCCCAAGTTTTTTTCGGGCTGACTCTCGCGAACAGCTTTTTTTTGCCGTAAGCTTTACCAATGAAATATGCAGCCGAATCGCAAATCCAAATTGAGAAGAAAATTATTATGACAAAAATCCCCCAAGTGCTGTTTTCCAAAAATATTGGTTTATTAAGATAATTACCCGACATCCCAAAACTATCGAACATTTGGATGACTGAAGCAAATTCTCGCAAAAGAAGCAAGGGACCCAAAAGGAAGGTCATATACAATACGCCTGCAACGGTAGTCGCTAAATTGAATATTGCTTGTTCATTCCGCATATATAGTTGAATGAGCATCGAGCCAACAAATAATACACTTAGTTGGGCAAACATCACTATGGCGAAATATCCCTTGTCGAAAAATAGAAAAAAATTGAGCAGCATAGCTACGTTCATTACAAGCCCGAAATACTTTGCCGGGCGGGCGTTTTTTCTTTCGGCTAAAACATAATATTCCCACAGAGCCAACACCGAGAGCAAAATCACAACAGCGGCGAAATACCATGAGCCGAAGTAAATCACTATAAGTGCTAACGGAATTCCGATTACACCTACCAAGCTACGTTTGGATAGTTCGTTCAATTGTTCAGCCTTTTTTCTTAATTTTACCAATATTAATTTTGCAAAATAAGAATTTAATCTTTTTAAATGTTATGGCTGTAGATAAAAACTCGAATTTCGAAATAAAAATTTTCTGTGATTTTGATGGAACGGTGACTTCTAAGGACTTAGGAGATGAAATTTTCAAGCGTTTCGGAGAATTTGATGAATTGAGCAAAAAGCTCAAAAGTGGTGAAATTGACATCAAAACCTATTGGTACCGCATCACCGAAACTTTGGACAACAAGCTAAATCCGGAAATCATTGCCGAATTTGCTAAAGAATTTGAGATTGACCCCTATTTTGTGGATTTTGTGCATTTTTGCCAGGGACGCGGAATTGAAATAACGCTTGTCAGCGATGGCTACCGCGAATATATCGAGCCACTTCTTGAATTGGCGGGACTTTCCAAATTGCCTTTGTATGCCAATAAATTGAATTTTGGCAATAAAATTTCACCCGAATTTTATGGTGCAGATGAATCATGCAATTGTCTGAGCGCCTCCTGCAAGCGGAACGTATTGCTAACAAATTCGCCCGAAGATGCGATTATCGTTTATATCGGCGATGGTTACTCGGATTTTTGTGCCGCCGAGCATAGCGATATAATTTTCGCTAAGAAATTTCTTGCCCGATATTGCAACAACAACAAAGTGCCACATTATCCATTCAAAAGTTTTTTCGATGTGCGAAATATTTTTGAAAATGTGATTTTGGCAAAAGTCAAAATGAAGCAACGTAGGGCTGCCATTGTAAAACGCAAACAAGCATTCGAGACAGAATAATTGAAACAATTAGACGCTCTTGACGCTTTCGACTGCCTTATGATTTTTCAATTTATTTGTAAATTTCGTTAGATGATTGATGTCGTTCACCTCAATTTCGAGCAATAAGCCGGTAGTAGCAGCACGATTGATAATTCGCGAGGAATCCATAATCCTCAACTTGCATTGGTCGGCTTCGTCCACAACAATCGAAAGCAAATTGGAGTAAGATTCGCCAAAAATCCGCAATTTGACGACTTGATAAGAGTCGCCATCAGTCCATTCGGCTTTTTTGAAATTGCTTTGGTCAAGGTTCTGAGTCTTCAGATATTGGCAATTTGCCGAATGAATCTTTAGTTCAGACCTTTTTGTGATGTATGCAATGACCGGCTCGCCTTTAATCGGGTTGCAGCATTTAGCCAAAATGGTTGTAATTCCGCTCATACCTTCAACATTGATTTTCGGCATCACATCTTTGGGGTGTGAACTGCTTGATTTTCTCTCTGAATCCTCTTTCTTGCGGAAAGCATCAGGATAAATCCTTTTGAGCGTGAACAATGAGCACTTCGCAGAGCCATTGGCAATCGCATAATAAAATTCATCGGGCGATTTATAGCCGAGTTTGTTCAATCCATTTTTGAATTTATTTTCGTCGTCAAATCCCTTGAGCTTTTTCACATTTTTGGTCTTGAGCTTTTCCCAAGCTACTTTGCCCTCGAAAATGAAAACTTCCTGCTCGTTTTTCTTGAACCATCTTAAAATTTTCGAGCGAGCTCGGTTCGTTTTGACAATTTTAAGCCAATCACGAGACGGAGTAGAAGTTTTGGAGCTAATTATATCAATTACGTCGCCGGATTTTAGTTCCGTGTTCAGCTTAACAAATTTCCCGTTTACGCGTGCTCCTGTAGTTCTATAGCCCAAATCCGTATGAACCGAAAATGAGTAATCCAAAGGAGTCGAGCCTTCGGGTAGTGAAAATATTTCGCCCTTTGGTGTGAGTACGTTGATGTAATCCCGCTTCATTTCCGATTTCAACTTGTCGAAAACTTCATATGGATTGTCGAAATATTCTTCATTTTCGAGAAATTCGCGCAATCTGACAATCCAACTATTTGTAGTTGATTGAGCACCTTGCTTGTAAGCCCAATGTGCCGATGAACCGTATTCGGCTTCTTGGTGCATATCTTCGGTACGGATTTGAATTTCGAACTTGTCGCCGTTCCGAGTCACAACAGTCGTCTGAATGGAGCGATAGCCGTTTGCTTTGGGAAATGAAATCCAATCTCGGAAACGTCCGTCAATCGGTATCCAATTGCTATGTACCGCCCCGAGAGTCAAATAGCAATGCTCTACCGAATCAATAATCACTCGCAGAGCGAGCAAATCATAGATTTTATCGAGCGGAACTTTTTGCTTTTTCAATTTTCGATAAATACTGTAAGGTCTTTTAACACGCGCTTGAAATTTCGCCTTAATCGAATATTTTTCCAGAACTTTGTTCAAATCGTGCCGCATCGAATTCAATTTAGCGTTGAACACATTGCGTTTGGCTTCAATCATCTTTTCCAAATATTTGAAATCATCCGGATACAGATTGCGGAAAGCGATATCCTCCATTTCGGTGTAAAACTTCCGGATACCGAGTTGTTGTGCAATCGGAGAATACAGATAGAGCGCCTCTTCGGACAAATTCAAAATGTCTTCGTGCTGCTCTTTATCGGCAAAGTTCAGGTTGCAAAGACGTTCGGCAAGTTTGATGAAAATAATTTCAACTTCTTCGGTCAATTCGATAAAATGCTTCCGCAAAGCCGCAATATTCTTAGTAGTTTCCATAAATTGCACCTTGCCAATGCGTCCCAAAAGTTCGATATTATCAACAACTTTTTGACCGAATGTCTCTGCGACCTGCTTTTTGGTCTTCGGGTCACTCAAATCTGCGTTGATTAGAAAAGCCGTAGCCAGAGCCGTATCGCCGAGCTTGAGTTGCTTCACTTCCTCGAAAACAGACTTGGAACGCACCAAATCGAGCGTTGGGATGAAACTTTGTGCAAAAGATTCTAATTGATTTTCAATATCCAGCGTCATAAGTCCTGTTAATATGTTTCTTATAATCTCGAAACAAAGAGTTAAATATTTTTTTTGCTATTCGGAAAATCTTGCGTACATTTGTAGTTCTTTGATAGTAAATTACTCAGGAATGTATAGAAATGGCAAAGAAAGAGCAGAGAATAATAATCACGGTCGAATGTACCGAGGCAAAAGCGGCAGGAGTGCCGACTTCACGTTATTCTACAACGAAAAATAAGCAAAACACACCTTCAAGATTGGAACTCAAGAAATACAATCCATTCATGAAGAAACACACTTTGCACAAAGAAATAAAGTAAAGTAACAGCGCCCCCTCATAGTGCTTTTACTACGCATACGCCTAATAACAGGCTAAACTAATTCAATTGAATTTCGTTTAGCCTTTTGTTGTTTGGGTGAAGATTCTTGAACAGGATTATCAAGATTTCGTGATGGACAGGATTGTTTGTCCTGAACAAGATTATCAAGATTTCGTGATGGACAGGATTAAAACAATTAACCGCAAATAACGCAAAATAAGACACGCAAAGAATACAAAGAAACCCCAAAAGCCTTTCCCCCTCTATCAAGATGGTTAGGGGGTGTGTTGTATTTTTATTAATCCTAAAATCCCTTGACAAAGATACGGTTTTAAAAAATTGATGTAAACATAGCCCACGGTTTCAACCGTGGGTGAATATAAAACAACCACCCCGTCTGCTTCGCAGACACCCCTCAAGAGGGGAATTTTATTCGTTTGGACTGCAAGAGCGTTCTGTCCAAAACATAGCCCACGGTTTTAACCGTGGGAGAAGAATGTCAACGTCATGGATGTGCCACACCTCGGAGGTGTGGCACATCTGAAAACAAAGAACCTCACCCCGATCCTCTCCGAAGGAGAGGGAGAATGACAAAAACAATTTCAAAATTTGCTACTATTCGATTTTTTCATATGTTTGTGAAAGAATTGAATTCTGTTTTCAAACTAAATTCATAATATCGCGATGTGGAACAACTCGCATAGAGAATACGCAAGTCCCGATGCAATAAGCTACGACCCACAAAAGTGGCTCTGGCAGTATCGCAAGGGTGCTTTCGATACTCGTGAACAAAAGCGATTGCTTATATCTCCTCATGGAGACGGCACGGACGACCTCGGCGATGATTACGCTCACTTGTGGGAATACTCGCTCTCGGGAGTTGCAGGCGAACTTTACGTGCTTTACAAGGGATTGCAGACGGCGACAACGACAGAGCCGAATGAAAACAAGACTGATGTCGGGCGACGGGTATATATTTCACCATTCAAGTATTATGCTGCCGGTGGTGAATTGCAGTTCCAAGCGGACGGCACGACGAAGGAGGTACATATCACTGACAATCTCGGCTCGGTGCGGAGTATCGTGATTTGGGATAGTGGAGGTTTGAAGGACATCAAAAGCTTTGACTACAAGCCCTTCGGTGAGTTGGACGGTGGTGACGAACCGACGAAACACGGATTTGCGACGGCAGAATACGACGGCGAATCGAGTTGCTTTGCAATGGGAATGCGAATGTATTCGGCAGAGCTCGGGCGTTTCCTGAGTGTTGACCCACTATTCGAGGCGATGCCACGACACACCCCCTATCATTATTCCTTCAATTCCCCACTCGTATGGAAAGACCCATCAGGGCTGATGCCAGAGAATGAGAAAGACCAGGATAGGTTGATGGCATTGCAATTTCCGGATTTAAGCGAATCAAATTATCATATTGATTCTTATAGATTTGAATATGAAATTATTGAATCTTGTTCTTGGGGTAATCTAATTGCAGCTCATGACGCATTTATTGACGACCAAATGAATCGAGGTGACAACCCAAACGGACCACCTGGCTGGGGTGGTGGTGGCGGTGCTGGCGGCGGAGGAGAATCTGACGGAAGAACCGGTGGAGATGGAAGTGGAACGAATGGAAGTGGTGCTGGTACAAGCGGTGGTGGAGCAAGCGGTGGTGGAAATAATGGAAGTGGGAAAAGTAATAAGAGTGATAAAGATTCAAAGGATAAAAAAGGAGTTTCAAAAATTCCGTATGCCTCGTTACAGAATTTTACTGATTGGTATCTAAATTTCATTAAAAGCTATTCCATAGAAGGAACTGTCATTGTAGAAGCTGAAAGACCACGTGATTTGACAAAGGACTTTAATACACATTTGACGGAAATTGACAGATTTTTTAGAAGGTTTAATAATCGATTGCTACCAGGATCACTTGGGCTTAATCTGAATATTTTACCATTCGGTGTAATTCAATTTATGGGGCACAATTCTGATTTCTTGAATTTAAAGCAAACTGCAAAATATAAGCGTGGAGGAATGTATGAAGGAAAATATTTTGAAGGTGACGATTTTGGAAACTATGCATATGGCGTCGCTGCCAAAGCAAGTGGTGTACATTTGCATGAAGCTCTAATGGGAGGAGGGGCTTTTGGAATTTGGAAAGGTTCACATAAGAACTGGTGGAATATTATTGGATTTACTGATGAATGGAAAGATAGCAAAATGATCATCCGTGGATATTTTCATTCATATAAGAAATTTATAGAGGGGAAATAGATATGTTTGATAAAAGAGATTTGAAATTAATTGGCAAAATATTTGCGTCAATTATAATATTTTACCTAATTTTTGCAATTATCGTAGTTATTTTTCATAAAGACAAAGAAAATCCAACTGAGAGGAACTATATTATTTTTCGCCATGATTCAATTGAAAATGTTCGAGATTCTTTGCAAAGTATGCAGTTATTGATGAAAGAAATGTTTTCTACATTACCTAGACTTAAAAACACTTTTGTTGACATTTCAACGGCAGATAGTATTTTGCAAATCAACGAGAGAAGAATTGGAAAATTAGATTTGGAAATATTGACGAATGATTCTTATTTTATGAATTTTGATATTGAAACTATGAAGAGATTTGTCTTCCTATTTCAATACTTAAATAAGAATGATATAACGAGCTTTAGTTATGACACATATTATGATTTTTTAATCTGTGATTATAAGGAATATTATGACATGTATAAAACATTTCATTATGATGACGACTTGTCAAGGTTTTTGATATTAAAACATCCATCACATGAATATTTACAGTTATATAAAATCATTGACTCTAAAAGTGGATTATATTTGCTTTCGTTTAAAAGTGCAAAAATTTGGGGTGACAGCATCCCGTACATGAAATATGAGGATCGTGAGTTAGATTAGATAATAATCATAGTAATTTTCAAAATATGAAATCCTTAAATCATCAAACTACCACTATCGCCCCCCAGGTCAGCCCCGCCACGAGAGCGGGGCTGGAGGGGGATTTATTTTCTTTCAAGGAGGGGTCGGTGTGAGGTTCCTTTATTTTCCCACGGTTAAAACCGTGGGCTATGTTTAAGACAGAACGCTGTTCTGTAACTACATCACACCCGTCGAAAGATTATACAAATTGCCAAAACCGTAACGCTCAAGGTAGCTGCAGAGCATAGAGCTTCTGCCACCACTTGCGCAATACACAAAATAGGGCTTGCTCTTGTCGAGCTCTTTCACTTGGTTCAAAAATCCCGGATTAGACACATCGAGGTGAATGTCGTATTTGAGGCTTCTGAATTTCAGCTCGCCAAAAGTACGGCAATCAATGACTTTCGCATCGGGTAAAGATTGGGATAAATTCGTAAATTCTTCTAAATTCAAATTCTTATAAGACATCAGTCCACCATTAAATTTTACAACGTTCCATACAATCAAAAATGCTCGGTATATTTGTCATCGAAATGGAATAGAAAATGTGCTTGCCTTCGCGTTTGGAACTGAGTATGCCACGGTCCTTCATCTTTGTCAGATGGTGCGACAGCAGCGATTGCTCGATTTTAGTATGCTCCACGATGTCGTTGACGCAGAGTTTGTCGTGCTTTTCGAGCAATTTGATAATATCGAGCCGTACAGGATGTGCGATTGTCTTCAGCACATCTGCTATCTTAACGAGTTGATCTACACTCAATTCCCTAAATTTTTCCATTCATTTCCTCCAAATATATCTTACTAATAAACGAATGAACATTAGTTCAAGTGTAATTGAAAATTAACGAATATTTGAAAATATGTTTGTAAGATAATGTTTGGCAAAACGTCTATATGAACAAATGGCAATATTTGCAATTAATATACAATTTGGAGTATCTCATGAAAGTAAACGTAGGCAATACAGACAGAATCATAAGATTCGGGGTCGCAATCTTATTAGCAATTTTGTATTTTACGGGCGTCGTAACAGGCACATTAGGCATAATATTCTTGGTTGCCGCAGTGATATTGGCACTTACTGCAACATTCAAACTTTGCGGACTTTACGCCATCTTGGGCATGAATACCTGCAAAATGTAAGCTCGCTATTATACTAATTTTATCTGTGCTGGTCAAGCAAAAGCACATTTTTGTCGGGGTCTAGCAATACTACACTTGCAGGTCCCGTTGTGCTTTCGTCCGCTTCGGATTCGAGTTTGATGCCATGGCTTTTCAGATGCTTTTGAATTAGGCGAACATCGTCGAAAGCTTCCAAATTGTTCGCATGCTCGTCCCAACCCGGATTGAAAGTGATTATATTACCCTCGAACATGCCTTGGAATAGCCCAATCATTGCGTTTCCGTTCTTCATTATCAGCCAATTTTGCTCAATATCGCCGCCAAAATCAATAAATCCCAACGTATGGTAAAACTCTTGCGATGCCCGAATATCCTTGACACTCAGGCTAATCGAAAATGCTCCTAATTTCATATCATTCTCCCTTCAAAAATGAAAAAATTAGGGACGAAGATGGGAATTGTAGAGTGTTTGGATTGTCGCGTCAGGTGTTACACCTGACAGGACGGGCAAGAAACATAGCCCATGAATTTATTCGTGGGAATACTAAGAAACCTCACCCCGACCCTCTCCGAAGGAAAGGGAGAAAGACAAAAACAATCTCAAAATTTGCTACTTTACTTTTTTTTCATATGTTTGTGAAAAAGAATTGGATTCTGTTTTCAAACTAAATTCATAATATCGCGATGTGGAACAACTCGCATAGAGTGGTAAAAGCACAAAAGCAATTCCCCAATTATCAAGAGGGGCTTAGAGTGATTTGGGATGATGTCGGTTTGAAGGACATCAAAAGCTTTGACTACAAGCCCTTCGGAGAGTTGGACGGTGGTGACGAACCGACGAAACACGGATTTGCGACCGCAGAATACGACGGCGAATCGAGTTGCTTTGCAATGGGAATGCGAATGTATTCGGCAGAGCTCGGGCGTTTTCTGAGTGTTGACCCGCTGTTCGAGGCAATGCCACGCCACACAACCTATCATTATTCCTTCAATTCCCCACTTGTTTGGAAAGACCCGTCAGGGCTGATACCTGAGAACGAGAAAGACCAAGATAGGTTGATGGAACGTTTCTCAGATGACGATTTAAGGTTTGCATACGAGACTTATTATGAATCCACTGAAGAACTTATGATGAAAAAAATTGCAATGGACAATTTCATTATAGCTTCAAGAGCTCAAATGGAAAGGATGGCCTATGCAACAGATTTACGTTATATGGGTATTGAAACTTGGATTTTGAGTGATGGTAGTATGGTTAGATTAGGTGGAAGAACAGGAGAAGATGGACGGGGATCAAATGGACAAAAGCCTAATTTACAGAATGCCAAGGAACTATCAAAAGAGGAGAAAGAGATTTTGGAAACAAGGAAAAAGAAATCTAAATTATTAGACGATACTATGACTGCTTTTGATAAAAAAGCAAAAGAAGAGGGTAAGACACTTGTGTACCATAAAATAGGTGGGAATTCAGGTTGGGCAATGGAAGATAGGAACGATAAAGATAAATATCATATTTATTTACCAGAGTCATTTTTTGATTTTTCAACAGACCCTAAAAGTTATTTATATATATTAGCACATGAATACTATCATTTCACTGAATGGCTTACGGGTGATTTAAATGGAAATGTTCATTCTTCATTTACAGTAGATGGAGTTACTTATAACTTTCTGGAAGATGATTTTCAGGCTTTACAATTCGGGAATTCAGTTTTGTTAGACTATTTTAGCAACATTAACCATTACTCTGAGAAAATCATTCAAGGCTCATATTTTTTCTATTCTCCAAATGGTCGGGAAATTGAATATATAATCCCAGTTTCCACTAATGAATTATTCCACCCTGATTATAATTTAGAACATTATTATAGAACTAAAAATTACAAAAGGTGATAAAATGAAATATAATATTAAATTGATATTAATAATTGTAAGTGTAGTATTACTTGACTATCAGAATTTGTTTACACAAAATCAAAAGGGACTCTTTTGGTTGGAAAATCCATATTTTGCTGTTACTTCCTTATTAGACACATTAATTTCAGATCCAGTCATCGTAAGTAGCAAGTTGCTGGATATCAGAGAAACTCAAAAATTCAAGAATTTAAAAAATATAGTTGACTCAAATTTTCAAAAACCGTATCTTTTATTAATAAATAGAGTAAGTTCTAGCAGTTCATTACCTGATATGATAAACCACCTAGATACAATATATTACATTGAATACTGTTTTGTGGATATTGATACAATTGATTTATGGGAAGGGCATCCACGTATGAAATACATATATTATGATGATAAAGATTCGATTTGCATTTATAATGGTACAGAAACAGCATTGAGCATGAAAATCATGAGAGATGAAAAGTTGAATATAAAAATCAGTTTTCAAAAGCCCAGATTCATGTTCGATGCTGCAATAATTAAGATTAATGCGGATAGCGAAGACATTGTCACAAATTTATTGTCATTTTGGAGATTCGAACAAAAATGCAAATATTTGAATGTTGATTATGTCCTTTATGATAAAGATGCATACTTTATATTTGATTGGTTTAGACATTTGGCACGTTATGGTATTTTTACAAAAGATTTCGGTTTCACAGATTATAAATTTTAAAAGTAAATTTTCCCTCAGTTTGCAATGATTTATTAAGAGGACCCGTTCAATAAAATTCACCCATACCCCCCCCCAGGTCAGCCCCGCCACGAGAGCGGGGCTGGAGGGGGAT